>JBBRDH010000012.1:0-57804 GCA_038204125.1 Mycobacteriales bacterium | reverse complement strand
GTCGAGCATCGGCTCACGGCGCAGCACCTCGTAGCAGCCGTCCCCTCCGACGAACAGCAACGCGAAACGTGTGCCCGGGTCGTCGTGCAGGTGCCGTAGATATTCGAAGCATTCCCGGTTCAACCATTGCGCCTCGTCGATGATCACCAGCCGAAACTTCTGCGAGAGGGCGCGTTTCAACGTTCGGTCGGCCTCGAATCCACCTGTCCTGTCCGTGGTGCCCACTCCGATCAGCCGGCCGAGTTCCTGACGGATGTAACGCATCGTCGGCCTGGCCCGGAAATCGGTTCGGACGAAACCTGTTTCGGCGCGGTCGGCCACCGCCTCGTCGACGGCGAAAGACTTGCCGGTGCCGGCCGGCCCGTAGATCGCCCCCATCGCAGTCGCCGTGCAGATCTCGCCGATGAGATCCCGGGCGTCCAGCAGATCCTCGGTCGCCACAACTGCTGCGCCCTCGAGCATCTGGTAGTGCCGGCTCATCTGGCCACCTCCGCGGCCTTGGTCATCCGGTCGGGGATCGGGCCGTGGTCCACCAGGCTGCGACTGGCCGCCCCCGCCAACTCGACGTCGCCGTGCCGTGCCCGTTCTACGGCGGTGCCGGCGCCAGTGTGCGCGGTCGTGGTGACCAGCGGTCCCGGCTCGGTCAGCGCCGCGAACCGGGTTCGGCGCCGAGCCGCAGCCATCCGCTGGGTCGCGGCCAACCATTTCGCCTCACTCGCCCGGTGTTTCAACAACCGGGTGACGTCCTCGGCGGTGAGTTCGTCCACCAGCACCGCGGTGGCCAGATGCTGATCACCACGGAAGACCTCGACCTCGTGATGGTGATGCGGGAGGAACCGCACCTCCACCCGTTCACCGACCCACCCGCACAACTCGGCACAGTTGTAGACCCGGCCGTCCAGCCGCACCCCACGTTTGGTCACCCTGCGGTCGACCCGCGCGAGCAGCAGATGCCGCAGATGCCGCGGCGGCACCACCACCAACGGCGCCGAATCGGCGTTCCACGCCTGCAACGGTGTCCGCCCAGCCAAGCCCTGATGAGCGTGAACCGTGTTGTACTCGACGACGAAAGCCGCGAACAGCTCAACCAGCGCCGACAAGCCCAGTAGCGGCCCGTCCTCGACGGCCCAGGACTCGGGAACACACCACCAGGGGTCAAGTAGCTGTCGGTGAGCGGACGTTACGTGGGGTTGAGGTGGCGGTAGATGCTGGCTCGTGAAACCCCGAGCGCCTTGGCGATCTGGGTGGGTGTTTGGCCGATGGCGCGGCGGGCTCGGGCGGCGGCGAGGGTGTCGGGGGTCATGACGGTGGGGCGGCCGCCGGTGCGGCCTTGTTCGCGGGCGGCGGCCAGTCCGGCGAATGTGCGTTCTTGCAGTATGTCTCGTTCGAGTTCGGCGAATGCGGCCATCATGGTGAAGAAGAATTTGCCTTCGCCGGTGGGGGTGTAGGTGCCGGCGAGCCGCCCGGTGAGGATGCGCAGCCCGACGCCGCGGTTGTGGAGGTCGTCGGCGATGGTGAGGACTTCTTTGACGGACCGGCCGAGGCGGTCCAGTTTCCAGACGCATAGTGTGTCGCCGGCGCGGAGGTACTCCAGGGCGGCGAGCAGCCCGGCGCGGTCCTTGATTCGGCTGGAGACTTTGTCCTGGAAGATCCGCTGGCAACCGGCCTCATCGAGGGCGTCTCGTTGCAGGGCGACGGTCTGCGGCGTGGTGGAGACCCTGCAGTACCCGATCAGCTTGCTGTCTTTCCGGGTGGTCACCCACGAACTGTCGCACAACGCATCTCAAAACTCCAGCGCTGACCGCTGTGTTGTGAGACGGGTTGTGGACGTTTCGTGGCGGCGTGTCGAGGTCCTGTCGTGGTCGTCTCAGAATCGATCGTTTTTGGACGGCTGGTCGGCGCCAGTGAACAGTCACGCGGCCTGAAGCGGGTCATCCAGCGTGGGAGTCAGCAGGCGCAAGCCGCCATCGACTCACTTTTACCCTGTTGGCGCGGGATGAACTGGAAAACCCGTGCAACCGATCTGTTGCCCGATGCCGTCTACGGGGCGATGATCTGTCCGTCTGGGTGGAGATAGAAGGGGCCGTCGATGAGCGAAGAGTCCAGTAGCGATCACCAACGTCAGCGCAGCGTCCTTAGGCGTCGCTGGACGTGGAAACGGCGAAGCGCGGTGGTCGGGATCGTGCTTCTGACCGCGATGCTGACCGCGGCGACGACGGCATGGGGAGCACAGGGCGGCCGTTACAAGATCCTGACTGGTCACTCACTGCTTAAGGAGACGGTGGCCGTGCGTACGGCCTCATCTTCGGGCACGGGTGATTGCCTGATCACCGCGGCGCTGGTGGCGAACTCTTCGGCTCAGCTGGAGACAGGGCTGCTCAACTGCCACAACGGCGGCCCCATCGATAACTCGTGCACGGATGGGCATGTGTTCATCGAAACCCACACGAGCTCGACCGGCTACCAGTGCTACATGCACGGCACATTCTCCGCGAGCTCCTACTACCAAGTCGGGGCGCAATCGGTAGGACACGGCAGTGGGTCCTCCACCTACCTATCCATGAACGGCCTGGTCGCCGGCAGCTACTACGAAGGAATCAACACGCTGCTCAACGCCAACGGCGTGTACATCAGGACGTGGGCGGAGCACATCGTTGGCGGGGACAGTTGCAGCGGGTGGCACAACAGCAGCCTGTTCACCAACTGGCAGTACGAGGACAACTCCCTCACCACCCGGACGCTCGGCACGGACACCAGTGTTGCCACATCATGTTTCACCGTCGGAGGAATCTCGGGAGGGGCCTACAATGTTTCCCACTAAACGACCGCTGGCCATCATTGCATTGGGCGTAGCGGTTGCCGCCTGCGCGTCGGTGGGGATCGCGTACGCGGCCGCCGACGATCCGACACCCATCACCGGTACGCCCGTGATGAGCCCCTACCAGTACTCCGCGACAGTCGACGATTCCGAAAAGCCGCAGAGCCTTGACACCGCCCCGGCTCTGATCAGCGCTGCACTGGCTCGTAAAGGCGTACAGGACCTCATCAGTGCCACCATCGGCGGCGCCACCAGCACCGACGCCAGGGTCGGCAACTGGTTCTACCCGGTCGTCAAAGTCAGCGATGCAGACCGAGGCGGCGGAGTCCTGCCACTGTGGGAGGCAGAGCTCGTCCAGGGCGTACTGGCCGACAGCCTGGCCACCACCGACGACACCACCTCCGGTATCGCGGGTGCTGAAGTGACCGGTGTGCTCCCGGACGGGTCCAAAATCTCGTTGGGCGGCGGCGCGTCGGACATACGCGCTCACCAGGTGTTTCATCGGTCGACCACCAATGCGGAACTGACCCAGACGCAGCAGGCAGCGACACAGGTCATCCAGAAGTTTGGGCTCACCCCGTTGTCGGTACAAGTACTGCAACCCAAGGACGACGCCCTCTACGTAGTCGCCCAGATCCCAGCCGGAACTACCTTCTCGCATCTGAATGACCTACAAGTCGCGCTGAACGGCGACCCGCTGCAGTATGAAGCGATCTACCTCGAAATTCGAGACAGCGCCGGGCTACGTGTTGCCGTCACGAACGCCAACTATCGCGTTGGCGCCGGCGGCCAGTGGATCGACCCTAGCTTGGAAGACACCATCGGCGGCCCCCCGCACGGCTGATCCGGTGACCGGCTCATCATCCTGCGTTCGCCAGTCCGAGACGTCGGCCCATGTCGAGATGGATCTCGCCGTACGGGTTGATGTTGGCCCAGAACAGCGGGGTCATTGCCCGCCGGTCGGCGTCGGTCATCTTCGCGGCCCAGGCCGGTTCGTTCAGGACGGCTTGCATGAGCATGGTGTTGACCAGCACCGCCGCCGATTGCAGTAGGTGCAGGGCCAACATCGAGGTCTCTTGGTGTTCGCGGTCTTCGCCGGTGAGGTCGGAGTCCTTGCCGTAGAAGAAGAATCCGTTGCCGGAGTTCCAGTTCTCCACCACCTGCAGACCCTGGTGGATCTCATGGCGCAGGGCCTCATCGGCCAGATACTGGCAGAGGAAGATCGTCTTCACCGCGCGGCCCAGTTCTTGCAACGCGAGGTAGGCGGGGTGTTTCGGACCGCCGCGGGTGAACCGGCGCAGCACCTGCTCCGCCTCGGCGGTGCCCAGCCGGAGCGCGGTGGCGTACTTGACGAGCTGGTCGTACTGCTGGGCGATGAGGTCAAAGTTGATCGGCCGGGACAACGCCGGCTCCAGATGCCCGTACCGGGTGTCGGCGCCGCCTTGGTAGAGCCGTTGCCGCCCGATGTCCTTGAGCCGGGGCAGCAACCGGAAACCCAGGAGGTAGGTGAACGCGAACCCGACGACGGACGCGCCGTGGGTGTCGACGTAGTTCCTGTCGATCTCGGCGTCGCTGCGCAGCACACCTTCCATCATCGCCGCGACTTCGGAGGAGGAGCAGGACTTGAGCTGGCTGTAGATGCAGACACTTTTGCTCTCCACATGCCAATAGATCATCACTCCTGGTCCGCCGTACCGGTTGTGCCATTCGGTCATCAGGTTCGACTCCCAGGACCCGAACTTCTTCGAATCCGACGCGCAGGCCGTCCCGGTGCCCCACCACGCCTCATCCCGGCGGGCGAACGTCTCACCGACGACCAACGCGATCGCGGCTCGGAGGTTGTCGCGGGTCAGGAACATCCGCCGGATCCGCCGCAGCGCAGCTTCGGTCTCACCATGGTCACCGCCGTTCACGACAGCGCGGATACCCAGGTTGGTGCCCAACGCGTACAGCACCAACAACAACCGTCGTTGTAGCTCCGCCCGGGGAATGTGCTCCCGGGTCGCGACGGAGGTGAACTGGGAGGTGAAGTCGACCAGCCAGTCCGTCTCCTTGAGCATGTCCAGCAACGCGACGGTGCCCCACCGCCGGCTCACCTCCGCCTTCAGAGCGGCCAGGTTCGGCGGCTCCACCAGCTTCGGCAGTTTCGGCACCGTGATCCACGAGGCGCCGTTACGCGCACCGATCCGCACCCCACCAGTCGTCCCGTCAGCCAACCCCTGATCTAGCCGTTGCAGGCCGTCAACGAGTTTGCGGCGCAGGTCGGCGACGAACTCGGTGGGGTCCTGCGGCTGATCCAGGGCGGCGTAGTGCACGTCGCGGTTGTCCTCGTAGTCACCGGGCAGGTCGACGTCGGGGTCGCCGTGCCGGTTGGCGCCTTCCACCCAGATCTCCCGACGGCGCAACGCATCCCGCAACGCTGAGAGGACACACAACTCGTACGGGATGCGGCTGACCCGTCCGGTGTCATCGCAGATCGCCTCCCGCCACGCCACGGGAACCACACCGTCCAGCGGGATCGTCTCGCCCGGGTCGTAGACCTTGGCCCGCCCGTCGCGGCCGGAGTAGCGGCGCAGCACGTCCAGGGCGTCCATCACCGGCCGGTAGGCGACATTGTGACTGCGGAACGTCAACGCGGCCAACAGTTGCGGCAACATCCGCCGGTAGTGGTTCGTGTACGAGCCGGAGAGCACCGTCCGGACCCGTGTCTGGAAGGCCTGCTGGTTGGCCTTGGCCTCCCGGACCAGATCCCGCAGCGTCGCCTCCCCGACGACCGGGAACACTACCGACCGAACCGAGTCGTCCGGATGGGCCAACGCGGCGCCGGCCACGGCGAACAGCAACCCCTCCTTGCCTCGGACCCGCCGCAGATCCGTCAGCAGCTCACCTTCGACCCGCCGCTCCGCCCGGGTGCTGATCTTCAACACCAGACTGTTCAGCAGATCCACTAGACCGTCGATGATCTCGGCCTGACGGGTCCAGCACAACGCAGCCAGCAACGTCAGCCGCACCGGCACTTCTGCCGCCCGAAGGTCCGACGGATAGGCGCGCATCGCCCGCGCCGTCCACGCCGCGACCACCCGCTCACTGACATCGGCGAACAACGACGCCGACAATTCCAGCGCCTTGACTTGCGACAACTTGTCGACCTCGCTCAGCAGCGTCTCCAAGCTGACCCGTCCCGGGTCGGCTTTGATCTGGGCGAGCATGCCGACCGCTCGATCGGCAGTGCCGATCATCGCCTCGAGCATCTCCTGGCTCACGGTGCTGAGCCGCAGCACCGTCTCGTCACAGAAGCTCTTCTCAAACGCCGCCATCCCTGACGTCGCGATACGGTCCAACCGCCCGGACGTGGGCGGTTCCAACCGGTCCAGGCGACACCGGGCGACCAGGGCGTCCCGCAGCTGCACCTCCCGCTGCTCGACCGGGCACACCTCGGCCGCCAGCCACCCCACCAGCTTGTCCTGATCGCCGACGCTGCACTCCCGGAAGCCGAACCTCTTGCGGATCTCCGCGCGGTGACGCTTGACGGCCCGACCCACCCAGTCGTACTCACGCCAAAGAGCCGGATCTACCTGCACCTGCTGAGCAACGAAATCAACTGCCCCTAAGGGCATCTCGCCCGTATTTCGAGGAAATCGGGCTTCGATCTCGAAGAACTTTAACAACAGTGCGAACCCCAGACGAGTCGAACCTGACTTGTTGCCCAGCATCTGCACATCGGTCGGCAGCAGGGTCCACGACCCAATCAGATCCTCCGGCTCCCACTCACGACGCATCCCCAGACCATGCCAGCAGCACCGAGGAAGCGGAAGATCCCAAGAGACCCTGTCGGCCGGTGTCGCTTGAGCGCTTCAAACCCGTCGGCAGGTTAAGTGACCTGCCAACACTCCGTCACTAACCGCAGTCGGCCGCTACCCTCAGCTACTTGACCCCTGGTGGGGTGTTCCCGAGTTCTGGGCCTCGACCAGATGGCCGTCCCGGCCCCGCGCCCCGTGCACGAACCCCGGCAACGTCGCCAGGAACATCTGCTCGATGCTGGAATTGACCCGCTCCACCGCACCTTTCAAATGGGGTGTGTAAGCCGGCAACGGCTTCGCGTCGATCGCCAACGACGCCGCCGCCAACCCGACCGCGGCGGCCAAGAACTCCTTGCCGCGGTCGAAACGGATCGCGACTGGCACACCGCCCATCGGACCGTTGGGCAGGTCCACATCGATGGCTGTCCGCAGCGCCGCCAACACGCTTTCCTGGCTGGCCGTCACCGCGACCGCCCAGCCCAACAACGCCCGGGTCGCCTGATCCAGGAACAACGTGGCCCAGGGCATCACGACCCGCCCGTCGGGAAGACGGACGTGCACCGCCAGTTGGGTGTGGTCGGCCTCCCAGCAGTCGTTGCGACGCCTACCTGGTGGGCGGGGCAGGTACGTGTCGAAGTCCCTGCGGATCCGTTCCCCCGATACCAGCCCGGCCCGCCGCCCCGGTGGTAACACCCGGGCGAAAGCGGCACGGAACGCACTGATGCTCGGCGTCGGTTTACCCTCGGCGATCCGCGCCGCCCGCAGCGCGGACACGTTGCCGCGGTAATACGCCAACTCCACAAGATCGTCCTGGCCCACGGTGAAACTGGGACGCGGCCTGCGGCCCAGCCGATCCTCAGATTCGGCCGCCTCCAGCCACCGCCACACCGTGCGCGCCGACACCCCGAGCTCGGCCGCCACCGACCGGACCCGCCATGTCGGTAACACCTGCGCGCGCCGCGCGGCCAGCAACGCCGCAACCACGCTCGCACGCACGTCGCCCGCCACGTAGCTCGACTTCACCCTCGGATTCGCCACTGGTCTTTCTCCGCCCTGAGCACGCAGCGGCCGAGGAACGACGCCATCAACTACGTGCTCGCATCACAGGCGTAGACCCGTAGTGACAACTTCACGACCGAATCCGGTGACAACTTCACGAGGCTTCACAACAGCGCGCTCAGGTTGCGTTGTCAGGTGTCCCACTTCCTTGGAAGTGGGACGACCCATCGAGTCGACGGTATACCGGACGGACTCCCCTTTGTAGGTGATTAGGTATACGATTAAGGAGTATCGGCCCACCCTGGGCTAAAGCGACTCACGGAGGAACAGCCCATGATCACAACTCATCCACCGCCCGGACTCGACATGTTCGCGAGCAGCGCGACTCCCGCGACCGCCGAGAGGACCGCCATCTCGGCGCCCGCGGGTCCTACATGGTCGCAGAAAATGGCGGCCGCGCATCCGGAGCGCTTGACCGAGAACGTACATACGAAGTTGACGCCGTCAGAGGTGGCGCAGCTCGACTGGTTCATCGCCTTGTGCAATCAGCAGGGCATGAGCGTCACTCGGTCCTCGGTGATCCGCACGTTCGTTCAGAGCGCTCTTCGCGGCGTCGCTGACGAGCTCGGGCAGCCGTAGTGCGCAACAGCTTGGCGGGACCCATACCGCCGGGAGGACCGCCGGCAACTCAGCCGGTGGTTCTTCACCATGGGTAGCTAGGAAGAAGGTGGTGTCCGTGAGCACGGACTCCTCCCCCCCGTCGGATCAACCAGAAGGCAGCGAGGACAAGCACGACCTGTCTCCAGGTAGACCGAATGCATCCGACCCGCCCATGTTTCGGCGGGCAGAAGCAGCCGCTGAAGCTGGCGGACGCGAGTTGTTGATGCGAGCCTTGCTACGAAAGGCTGGAGCCGGCCTCACAACCGGCATTTGTGTAGAAATCGGCAAAGTTGTTGCTGAGCACGTCCTAAGCCGCTAGTCCCGTCAGGCGCTGTGGGCGCTGAATCCCACACAAGTTCAAGCCCACCCCCGTTCTCGACGAGAACGGGGGCTTATTTTGTCAACTCGATTGGTGTCACACACGTCATACACATTATCCTAGTGTATCTGTGTAATACACATATAACCTACAGCTCGATGTTCCGAACTCGTTGACGTTATCGAACATTAGTTCGATACTGACGTGATGCGAAGTAGCGAATACGCGAATGCCTCCTACCCTCACCAGGTGCCCGTACGGCCCGGCACTGATTCCTACCCGGTGATAGCCCGACTGGTCGGGCTCGATGGAGAGGAAACATGGGCGTCGGCCACGGTAGTTCGGCACGCGCCGGGACACGTCATGTGTCGGATTCCGATAACGCCGACCTCGCCGAACTCGAGTAGCTATGTGCGACCCGAGGCGACGTACGTATGGCTCGTTAACGACGACGTCCAGGGTGCTCGAAACCCTTGATCGATCGATGTACGCCCCCCCTCGGCACCCCGCCGCCCAGCACTGGCGGATGAACCAGGGTCGAGCTGTCCCCCCGTCTGCGCCGGCGCTGCTGATCCGGGAGCGACTGGGACCGCTGGGCGAGCGCATGGTCGTCGTCAGCAGCGGCAGCAAGGGTCTTCCTGTACGCGCCAATGGACCAGCGGATCACCTCAGGCGATGCGTCCGAGTGGGCCAAGACGGTCGCCGAGCAGATCGTCCTGGCGCTCCCGCTCCCCCGGCCCCCGGGCACCTGCACCGCCCGTCGTGGCATTTGCCTGCGGCTGGAACCTGCCGTCGGTGCTCGACGTTGGACGGCCCCTTCATGTATCAAAGCCGTTGTCCGGCTGACCCTCTGCGCCTAGTCGTCGCCGAGCAGTAATGACGGGGGTGCGACTCTTTCGATCTCTGAGGCAAACCTGCGCCCGCACCTCCAGGCGTTGTCATTCGGGACTTCTCTGCTAAGCAGGGGGAGTTTACTAGTAGGATGTGTAACACACAGAGTACCATTCATACAGGTGGGTTGTTTGGCATTTGTAAGTGTTTGTACACACTAGTGAGGTTGTTGAGCCCGAATCGGATCAGCGCGCCGGCAGCTTCGGCCTTGCTGATCCGACCCGTCGACTCATGGTGAATGCGGTTAGCCGCTTGCGCTAGATCGTCTGCGACATCGGTCGGTAGGTAGAACGACTTACGAACCCTGTTGGGACCCAAGCGGTTTACCGACGTGCCTGTTCGTGACTTGACTTCCTCAACTGGCAGCGGCAACGGGGTGGGTTCGCCCGGATGCTCAGTTCGCGGGGCTTTCGCAAGTGGTTTGGCCTTGCTGAGGGGGTTACGGAGCATGTCGTTCGCGGGCATCAGGCCACCTGCGTCTGCGTCAGAGCGAGCAAACGATCGGTGTATCCGCTGATGATTCGGCCGGCTTGCGCCGATCGATCGGTATCGGGACCGACGACGGGGAGTCGGTCGCCTGCCTCACTGATCCTGGCTATGGCGCTCCACTCGGGGAGTGGGGGCTCCCAGACCTGACCCTCCAGCGCATCTCTGAGCTGGTCGGCTCGAATTGATCGGGCCTTGGTGCGTCCGAATCGGTTGAGGACCACGCCGGCGACAATTAGGTTGCTGTTGTAGTGCCTGCGCACGGCTGCTGTTGTCTCCATGAGCATTCCGACGCCTTTGAGGCTGTCTTTCGTGGGCTCGGCGACGACGAGCACTTGGTGAGCGGCTGTCAGTGCTGCGGAGGTGAGAGCGCCGAGCGCACGCGGGCAGTCGATGAGGGTGATGTCGTAGCCGTCGATGCCGGTCAGGGCAGTGCGAAGACGCTGTTCGGATCCGATCCCACTGTGCTCGTCGTAGCGGGCTACTTGGATGTCTCCGGGGACCAGATCCACGCCGGGCCAGGTTGTCGACCGTATGGCGCCAGCGGCCGCTCCATCTTCTCCGGAGACGAATACGTCGTAAAGGGTGGGTGCGTCGTCGGCGTCGAAGTCGTCGCCGGCGATCGTGTCTGTGGCATTTGCCTGTGGGTCGGCGTCGACGATCAGAGCGCGGCCGCCGCGACGGGCAACTTCACTGGCTATGGCCAAGGTGAGGGTGGTCTTTCCTACGCCACCCTTCTGATTGGCGATTGCCACGATGTTCATCGGTTTGCTCCTTCGGGGGTGGTGTGGACGTCGCCGAGGTGTATGACACGTGTGGCTGTCCGACATGTGGTATTAGTGCGCCCAGTGCATCATAGCGCACATGTAATACACACCAGTCGTGGACGATGTGTATTACACAACGCGTAAAACCACCTCTTTGAAGAGTGGGTCCCGACAACGCGTCAAGCAGGGGGGTCCATCACGGGGGGTCAAATCAACTTCGGGTGGCGGGCGGGGCGAGGTTGGAGCCGGTCGGGGGTGCCGCAGGTATCAGGATCCGGTGCAGCTACGACGAACGACGAGATGCTCTCATTGTGGGGGAGAGGTAGTGCTGTTGATCCTACCTCCATCGTTCGTCACGGTGACGAATTGGTCTGCGAGCTGGGGGGGATCGCGCCGACTTCAGCCGACGTACCTACCGGCGGCTTTCCGGTTTATCCCGCTCGCCCCCCGTTACCCCCCCAGCCTCCGCAGCAGCAGTCGACGGCTTCTAGCAGAAGGTCGGGACGAGCGCGACGGGGGGGGAGCAACGAATTCAACCACCTCCCCCGATCAGTAGGTCGAAGTGCGGCTCGCTACGCCACCATCCTTGCCCCGAGCATTCGCTCGAGCAGCTCCAACGCTGTATCTCCGTCGCGTCCGGGCTCGATGAGCATTTCTTCGGGCACCGAAGTCTCGAGGTGACGGTCGATTACTCCCATCACCCGCCGGAACGCGGCTCGCTCCACTCGGTGAGCTGCAAGCCTGTCGGCCATCTGTTCAGCGCACCCCAACGACTCCGCCAGCATCGACAAACTGGTGGTCGCCACGATGGACCAACGGCCGGCGCGCTGCTCGACAAGGTCGAAGGCGGCGAGGGTCTTCAGAGCGTCGTAGACGGTGGATCGCGCCATGCCGGTCGTCGCTGCCAACTCGAAGCTGGTGGGTCGGGACTTGGCCTGTTCCAGTGCTTCGTAGACGAACGCGGCCGGTAGCCCCAGGTCGCGGAACACTGGTCGCAGCGAGTGGATTTTGCCGGCCTTCCAGTCCAGCCGGCTCGCCCGGGCGGCGACCGAGTCTGGTATGCGCAGCTCGTACAGGTCGCCGAGCAGGCCGCGGTCGTTCTCTACCAGGTACACCAGCGGCTCCTCTTCGTCTCGCAGCGTTCGCAGATGCGCCGCGACGGTCGTGTGGTCCAGGCCGCACGCCAGGTCAAGCGATCGGGTGCCGAACGCGATGTACCGGCTGCCGGTCTTCATGGCTGCTTCCCCCAGCGCACGCAGCAGCATCCGGAGCGCCGGGCCGGTTCGTCCCTGGTAGCGATCCAGCTCGAGCAGCTCGAGCGCCGTCCGCCATTCCCGCACAAATTGGAACTCGCTGACTGTTGATCGTTCTTGTTGAGTTGGCAGGGGGGTCCTAGTACGGCGGTGTGTAGGAGGCTTGCTTGTGGGGGATATACGGACAGGTCTTACCCCGGTGTCATCTGCTTTCGCTTTTTGAACCCACGACACGGCGTTTTTCCAGTCGCCCAGGACGGCCTTGCGGCGGGCTCCGGGGGAGCGGTAGCGGGTGTAGAAGGACGCCAGGCCGGGCCAGTTGCCGTTGTGCAGGCGGCTGACGACGTCGGGGAACTGCAACCCGGCCCAGACCGCGGAGGCGATGACGGCCTGCCTGGCGTGGGAGGGCGTCGGGTAGCGCGCGAGGTTGTACAGCCCGGTGGTGGCGATGCGCAGGTAGTCGTTGGCCAGCTCACGTGGGCCGCCGTTGCGGGGCACATACGGGGCAGCTCCGCCGGCTGCCGACAAGGCTGCTTGATCCTGAGCGAGTCGATCGGCGCGGACCGCGGCCATCTCGGCGGCGACGGCTTCCTTCAGCGCCGACCACACAGCGACGGGGTTGGCCTGCTTGAGTAAAAGGTGCGCGGCGGACAGGGAGCCGTGCAGCGTCTGGAAACCGCCGCTGCGGTGCCGGGACCCGGGCGGCCGGATCAGCCCGTCGGTCATGCCCAGCATGGGCTGGGGGTCCAGCGTCGGGGTGCGGGCGACCAGCGCCAGGGCGAAGTCGCGGGCCTCGTCGAACGGGACGGGCTCCGCGAGCGGGATGTAGATGTGGATACCGCCCGACGGCGACTCATCGGAGACCATCCGGCCGTGGGCGCGCGCGACCAGCCCCCTGACCGCGGCGGCGTCGCGCAGCACCGCGGCCCGGTCCGCCTTGGAGGTGTCCAGATCGAGGACCACGACGCAGGTGTCCCCGGCCGCCGAGTAGACCGGCACTGCCGCCGGCACCGACGGCAACCGCTCGGTCAGCGCGCGTTGGCCGCGCACCGGGTAGGCGCGGCCGCCGTTGTTCGACTCTCGTACCACAGGTCGGCCGGCGATCAGCGGAGCGAGGGCACGCCAAGCGGCCGCCGCTGTGCTGGCCTGGTCGGAATCAGGCTTTTCCTGTGTGCAGAGCGGCGTGTCGCCGGCGACCTCAACATCTGTTCGCGAGTAGCCGCTACTGTCAGAGCTGCTCATCTCAAGCAGACCTTTCGTTTGTTCGCAGAACCGGGCGGTCACCCAGTTCTTGCTCGACCTCGGCCCTCCTGATCCGTCAGGAGGGCCTTCGTCGTGTTCTGGAGTTGTTCTGGGGCAACGCTTTGGGGGGGCTAGGCCGGCGGGCGCACCTGCGTCACCCCCTGTGGAAAGCGACGGCGGGACGCCCAGGCGTCGGGTGACGTCGGGAAGCTCGTGGCGGCGGCCGCGCGGCCGGTGGTCAGCATCGAGGTCGATGACCAGTAGCCGGTATCGCCCGCGTTGGAATAGACGGGGATTGCCGCCAGCATCGACGGCAGACGATCGGTGAGACCCCCGGTGCCCTTCTTCGGATAGCTACGACCACCGTTGGTCGACTCCCGGCAGACTTGCCTTCCGGCAGGAAATTTCGCCAGTGCACGCCAAGGATCCGCAGCCTCGCGCATCTCGGTGGTATGCCGAAGTGAGAGTGAAACCTGCGGCGTGTCGCCCTCAAGCTCAGAACCGAGCTGAGGGTATGAGCTACCGTGAGAGCTGCTCATCCAAGCAGACCTTTCGTTGGATCGCAGATAGGGCTGGCAGGCCCTGTCTGCTAGACCGCGGCCCTTCCTGATTCCCAGGAGGGGCCTTCGTCATTTTCTGGAGTTGTTCTGAGGTACCGCCTCGCGGACTAGGCCAACTGGCCGCTCACCTCTTCGTTGCGCCGGGCATGCCGAAGGAAGCCCACGTCAGGCTGATGAGGGCTGATCAAGAGGTACCTATCGCCCATGTGATGGATCACAGAGCGACCGGCTACGGGTCGCAAGCGATCGACACCAACAAAGCGACGTACAAGCAAAGTTCCGTTGCGGCTCGCTGCCGAGACGAGCACAGGGGGTAGTCAGCCGTGTGAACATCAAGTGCTCAGACCAACCGTTGCCACGAGTGCACGTCGTCGTCAGCGCTAGAGATTGATCAGCAAATGGCCGCAACGGAGCCGCTAGTACCCGAGCATGGAGTGTCGCTGATCCGGGCGTGCCTGATCGAACTTGCGGCAGGTATGCGCTAGCATCAGAGCTGTCTTGCAACACAGATCCTTAGGGGTCAGATCGGGCCAGCAGCGAACTGGACTCGATCGTTACTTCGACTTGAGCCGCCTGCCAGGGCGGCTTTTGTCGTTTATGAACTTGTCGGCAAGCTTCGACCATCCGGAGCTTGCGTCACGCCACGTCGGCGAACGGAAGTCCTTCCTGCGTGTCGTCGGGCGTAAAGCCGGTGTCTTGTGACACCAGCTGAGCTATGTAGTCGGTGAAGCTGAGACCCAGAGCCGATGCCCTCACTTGGGCGACCTCTTTCAGCTCGACTCTCATCCGTAGGTTGACTGGCTTCCGTACGCCGGGGGCGGGGGGCCGCCCTACTGGGGAGGTCACTTCATCACTTCTTCAACCATGGGATCCATGATGGCGTTCTGTAAAGATGGAACACGGGAGGCGCGCCGGACGTCGTTCAGTTACGTTGTCGTTGTAGATCGTAACTGAGGATCAACGAGGCGCTCATGGCCAGGGTTTAATGGAGCCTTGCCCACACAGAGACAACCACCGTGACTGCCCGATTGGGGTGAATGTGCTGCTGTTGAGATACCTCTTCAACATGGTGAGGTGGCTACTGCCGAGTTCTCGCAAGGTCGGTGCCAACAATTTAGGGGCACTCGTCCAGGTCAATGTGCTCTCGGGAGCGTGTCCTGCGCTGGAGGTCATCCACGACTGGGATGGTTCGTGGACGGTCAGCGATGGGGTGTCCGATCTGGACATGCCCGGGCGATCTGTGGCGACCCATCTGAGCAGAGCGGCAATGTGGGATGAGTCCATCACCGGGTTGGCCAGCATGGAGCCGGGAAGAGTCGCACGACGATCCGGCCCAGCGCAGGCATGGCGAATCTCGTCTTTGGCCATCTGACCCGAGGTAGCCCTGACCCTGGCGAGCTTGCAGACCTGAACCGCGAACGTCTGCATAGCTTGACGTCAGCCACACCCGCAGGAAGACCGCACAAGCGGCGGACTATGGAGAGATGACGTCCTCGCAAGACACCAGTTTTCTGGCTCCCAGCAGCGTGAGCTGGCGGGTGCAGGCCGACCCCGCCGCCATAGTGGGCGGGCTGAGCGCACTCTTCCTTCAAGCTCTTCACCCGTTGGCCATGGCTGGCGTGTTCGAACACTCAAGTTATGACGCCGACTTCTGGCCTCGTTTTCAACGCACGGCCCAGTACGTCACCACGGTAAACTTCGGTACGACCGGCGAGGCCAAGACTGCCGCAGCTCGTGTTCGACGCATACACGAATTTGTACAAGGCGTGGATCCGGTAACAGGTCAGCAGTACTCAGCCGGAAGCCCTGAGCTGATCACCTGGGTGCACGTTACGGAAGTGCACGGCTTCCTCACTGCAGTTCAGCGCGCCGGCCTTGGACTGAACCTAGAGGAGGTCGACGAGTACTACCGCGAGCAGGTCCGCGTCGCCCAGCTGCTGGGTGCGACCGAAGTACCCGCTAGCCGCACGGAGGTCGATGAGTATCTACAGGACATGCGGTCGAAGCTGGTGTGCACCCCCACCACACGCAACGGTGCGCGCCTGCTGCTCGCACCTCCGATGCCTTGGCGGGTCCGGGCCCTCACTCCGGCGAGGCCCGGATGGGCGGCGCTGGCCTCACTTGGATTTTGCCTGATGCCACGCTGGGCGCGGCGCGTCTACCGGCTGCCCGGCTGGCGGACTACTGACCTCGGTGCCACCGCGGCCCTCCGAACCCTGCGCCTCGCGGCACTACAGATTCCTGAGAATCGGCGCGTTGGGCCGCTTGTGGTTGCTGCTCGGAGCAGGCTGGAGGCTTTGTGACCCGCGCTACGGTTCCGGCCACGGCGTCGTCCATCTCATCGACCCCCAGGCATCACCCAAAAAGCCCTTGACGAACATTCCGGCCCCAGCAGTGCCGCCGGCTGCGCCGTACAGCCGTCCCGACTTCGAACAAGCCGTCGACGCCGCGACCGCGACCTCGACCACACGCTGGCCGACCTGATATGTAGGCCAGGTTTGTCAAGTGGTAGCGGAAGTTAGGCGTCCAGGAGTTTTCTTCTTCTGGGCTGCTTTGTCTGTGCATGGGGGTGCCGGGCGGCGGCCACGGGGTCGCGAGCGTGTCTTGGCGACGGCGCGGGTCAGACTGATATTCGCGGGTTGGATACCGCAGGACGGGGCTGTTCGGCTGGAGCGTTTCAGCCTGTCTAGAGAACGAGCGTGGCAACGGAAAACCCGTTGCTGCTCATAGGTCAGGCGCGAGTTTGCTCCACGCGCTGCCACGCCCCGGACCGCCGCCCGGCGGTTCTTGGGGGATGAGGAGTTGTCTGGATGGCCCCGGGGGTGGTTACTCGAGGGTCGCCAGCGACCAGCACCAGCCGGCCAACTCCCGGGCGATCGCGACGTTGGCGATCACGGGTCGTTTCCTCCGGTCGGTGTAAACCTCCCATCGGGCCTTGAGCCGTTGGTTGCCCTGGTGGCCGCGGGCTTGAGCAGCCGGGGTCGCCGCAGCCCACCTGGCTTGCATCGTCAATCCTGGTGTGCGGTAGGGCTTGCGGTGCTGCCAGGCCGCCTCGACCAGGAGCCTGCGGGCATGGGTGTTCCCGGTCTTGGTGATCGACCCCTGGGAGCGGCTCTGCCCCGACGACCGCTCGGTCGGCACCAACCCCAGATAGGCGCCGATCGTGGACCCGCTGAACCGGTGCCAGTCGCCGACCTCCACGGCCAACGCGAACCCGGTCAGCGTGGACACTCCCCGCAGGCAACACAGCCGGCGGACCACCGGTGTGTACTGGCTGCTGGCGGCCATCTGCTCGATCGCCTGGTCCAACCGGTCCCGCCGCGCCGCAGCCATCAACACCGCCTCGAACTCGACGTCGAACGCCAACTGCAAACCCGACCGGTCGAAATGCTGCTGACGCAGCCACAGCTCATGCCTGCCCGTCCAGGCCGCCCCGCCGGAGTAGACGATTCCCTGTCGCAGCAGCAGTTTCGACACCCGGTGCCGGGACCGCATCAGGTCCCCGCGGACGTCCTCCCGGGCCCGGACCAGATCGCGGGCCGCTTCCTCATCGGCGGAGGGAACCCGCACCGCGGTGATCTGATCCATCCGCAACAACCGCGCCAGGTGCGCAGCATCACGGGCATCGGTTTTCACCCGATCCCCCTGC
The DNA here is from genome assembly GCA_038204125.1 of Mycobacteriales bacterium. Lineage (GTDB taxonomy): Bacteria > Actinomycetota > Actinomycetes > Mycobacteriales > Nakamurellaceae > Nakamurella. Next base: position 40,360 of record JBBRDH010000012.1, on the reverse strand, counting down.
GGCCGTTGCAGTTTCGACGGCGCCGCGACCACACAGCGCACCCCGGCGCCGCTCAGGAACCGGGCCAACCCGTAACCCGTCGGGCCGGCCTCATACGCCACCGCGACCGGCCCGGGCAGCGTTCCCAACCAGCGATTGATGTCCTCCGACGACGGGGTCAACCGCTGCCGATGCAGCTGGCCGGTCACCGTGTCCAACCCGCACGCCACCACCGACCGGGCGTGCACATCCAGACCAACACTCGTACGCTCTGAAAACACCGGGGCCTCCTACGCCTGTGGCGCCAAGGACCGCTTCCTCGGCGACCCACGTCTATGCGTAGTCGAGGCCCCGGCCCTGTCAACCCCTGCGGGGTGGACCCTCATACCGTCTAGACCGGCGCGCCGCAGATCCTCTGTATTGCTGGCGGACCAGTGACCGAACATTCCAGGGCCACCGCCCAATGAGGGCTGCCGGAGTGGCCCCCCGGGACAGCAAGTGTCAGGCGGGGGTGGAGAAGATGACGATGTTGTCCTGGTAGCTGCGGGTGGAACTGTCGAATTGGCCGCCGCAGCTGATGATCACCAGCCGGGCGGGTCCCTGCTGGTTGAACAGTTCCGCCGGTAGGCCCTGTTCTTTGACGTAGACGCGGCGGGCCTGGACCCGGTACCTGATGGTGGTGCCGGTCCCGGTGGTGACGGTGACGGGGTCGCCCGGGTTGAGGTCCGCCAGGTGGAACAGGGCGCCCTCGCCATCGACCGCCGAGTCGATGTGCCCGTCGATGACGGTGGACCCGGTGGCCGAGCCCGGCGGGACGCTGTGCAACCACCAGCCGACCCGGGAGATGTCGTCGGGGACCTGCAGGACCCCGTGGATGCTCTCTACCCGGTCCACCGCTGCGGTGACGTGCAGGGACGGCAGGTGCAGCACCGCCGGCGCGCTGCCCTGCGACGACCCGGTGGCGGCGGTGGTGACGGCCTTGGGTATGGGGCTGGTGGCTCGCTGGGTGCTCGCGGGCGCCGCGTCCAATTCTGTCCGGGGTGGGGTTGACCGGGCCGGTGACGACGTCGACGGGGTCAGTGCCCGGCCGGTGGTGGGGGCGCCCGCGGCGGCGGTGGAGGCCGGGATAGCGGTGGTCGCGGTGGTCGCGGTTGTCGCGGCCGAGGTGGTCGGCAGGGATCCGGCGTCGGTGGGTGCGGATACGTTGCGCCGCAGCATGACGACCGTCCCGGCGACCAGGACGGCGCCGACCACGAGCAGGATCAGGTACAGCCGCGTCCGGTTCGGCGACGCCGGGGTGCTCACGTGGGGATCCTTTCTCGTCGCTCAGCCGCGGGGTGGCCAGCGGACATGCGGCGGGTGCACGGCCCGCCGCATCTCCGCCCGCGGGGTGAGGTCAGTGCTGGCGTCCCCGGCGGCGACCCAGGCCGATGCCGCCCACGGCGAGCAGCGCCACGCCGGCGCCGCCGAGACCGATCTCGGCGGCCAGCTGGGCGGCACTGGTGGGAGCGCCGAAGCCGCCGGATCCGGCCGGCACAGCCGTCGGCAGCTCCACGGTCGACGATGTCATCGTCGGCTCAGCGCTGCTCGAAGTGGTCGCCGAGGTGGGCGAAGCGGTTGTCGTCGGGGGCGTCGTCGGGACGCTGTAGGTGATGGCTGCGGCGCCGATGTAGCTCAGTTTGGTGACCGGGTCCGTCGCCTCGGCGGCCAACGCGATCTTCGTGGCGCCGCCGGCCGGGACCTTGGGCACGGTGATCTGCACGGAGAACGAACCGGTCTTGGTGGTGGTGGTGGTGGCCAACAGCTCCGACGCCTTCGTCGCTGTCACCACCCCGACCTTCACGGTGAGCACCGCAGTCGCTTTGGCGGGGTTGCCCTGCGCGCTGCAGCCGGAGAAGTTCACTCCCGACACGGTGACTTTCGTTCCTGGCATCGCGCTGGTCTGGCTGACCGACATGACGGGCACCTTGCACGAGGGCGAGGGCTTGATGACCGGCGCCGCCGATGCCGAGGTGAGGCTGAACATCGTGACGGTGACCGCAGCGCCGGTGACGGCGAGGGCCTGCAACAGACGAACTCGACTCATGTCTGACTCCTGAGCTGAAATTGCTGAGCCGACGAGGCCGCCGGGCACAGAGAACATACAGCGAACCCCGCGGATTTCCCGTGCGTCGCCCGCAGAACAGTTCAGTAAAGTTTTCATGACTAAATTGTCGAACACCAGGCGACACCGCTTCTGTGCACGCCGACAAGAACTGAAAACGGCTGGGTAGCGGCGGCGACGCGAGTAGGACACCGTCGCAGGCTGTCCTGATATCCGCACCAATTCGTCGACCCTGCTCAGGAGCTCGTGTCGATCATGTTGCACGGCAACAAGTATCCGATGATGTGCCGCCGCGCGGCATGGCAGCGATGCCGCCTTCATCAGTGCGATCGGGTCTCGGTGCACGGCTGGGTTCGGGAGCGTTTCGAACGACTTCGGATGAGCGGCGAGCGGGCTCGGGTGAGGCGCAACTAATTGGGGGTGATTGCCCGCGGGTGGAATGATCGCACTCGAACGGGGTGGTTTGACCGGGGTGTCAACGGGGATTGGCTGGGCACCGTGACGGGCGATCGGGTTGCCTTCAGCGCCGCGGGGACGCGGACCAGATGGCTCAGCAGGAGAGCTGGTGCGGTGTGCTGTGGTCTCTTTCCGATAATGCGGGCAATCCTTCCGCGATTATTTGCGACCGTTTTCGGTGATGCTGCTCGCCGACTGTTGATTCTGAACCTGGGCTGGCAGCCTGCAGAGTTCATCCTTTGGGGGTTTGACGGTAATCCTTTACGCCCGCTAGGTTTCGGTTGTCTGAAGCTGATCAGTGACGCATCGGAGCGTCGCCGGGCACCGGGCCTAATCTTTTCGAGGAGATTTCCGTGTCCGGTGAAATGGTGATGAGCGCTGTCCGCGTTCGGCCTGGGCAGGTCCGCCGACGACGGGCGGTGCGCCGCTCCGCTGTGGTCGTGTGGTTGACTGCGGCGATGGTGGCGGGTGGTCTGCTGGTTCCAGGGCTGGCACCTGCGGCCGGGGCTGCGACACCGAACGCGGCGCCCAGTGCGGGAGCGCGGAAGAACGCCACCCGGTTGGGTTTCACCGTGTCGGGCACCGCCGGGTTGTCGGTGGACGTGGCCACCGGGAACGCCGAGTTCACCGATCAGTTGATGACGCTGCCGGGGGTGACCTCCGATATTCCGGTGGCGCTGGCCTGGAATTCCTCGGTGGTGGGCACCTCGCTGCCATCGGCGGTGACCGGCGGGACCGGTTCCGGGTGGGTCATCACGGGGTTCGATCAGCGGCTGATCGTCAACGCCGACAGTTCGATCACCTACTACGGGCCGGGCGGCCTGACCGGCGTGTTCACCCCGTCGGGTGCGGCCTACACATCGCCGCCGCAGTTCCAGGGCACGCTGGCCACCAGGACGGGCGGCGGCTGGACGTTGACGATGCACACCTCACAGAATGTGCTGACCTTCACCGCGGCCGGCCGGTTGGTGTCGGTGGCGGACCGCAACGGCAACCTCACCACGTTCAACTACGACCCGTACAGCAACCCGGCCAGCATCGTCTCCTCCCGCGGGGCCAGCAATGACCGGATCCTGACCGTCGGGTACAGCGGCGGACATGTCAATACTTTGACGCAGACGTCGGGAACGTTGACCCGCACCGTCACCATCGGCTACGACCCGTCCCTGAACTACCTGAAATCCATCACCGACTCGGTCGCCGGCCTTACCCGGGTCGCCTACGGCACCGGCACAGTCGCCGCCCCATCGAATGAGATCGTCACCATCACCAATCCCAGGAACGCCACCACGTCCCTGACCTACACCACGGCGGCGGAGATCGCCCAGGTGGCGCAGTCGAACACCGCCCCCGGGTCGCCGGGTACTTCGACGACCCGGTTGTCCTACCCGTCCGGGGCGCAGACGCTGGTCGCTGATCCGACCACCGATCAGGGTCAGGCGGTGGCGGCGGTGCCGCACACCAGCTATGCGCTGACCACCGACGGCACGATGCTGGTGGCGTCGGCGACCGACCCGGACGGCCACGCCCAGTCCGCGACGTACAACCCGCAAACCAACAACGCCCTGACGCAGACCTCCGCGGCCGGTGGACAATCCGCCTTCACCTACGGCGCCAACGCCGGCGAATCGCTGACGGAGGCGGACAGCCCCGGCGGCGCGAAGGGCACTGCGACGTACACGAACGTCGGTCAGGCCCAGTACCAGCCGAACTCGGCGACCAACTCGGCGGGTAACCAGCTGTCCTACACCTACAACGGCGCCGGCAACCCGTTGACCTCAGCGCAGGGCACCGGCCCGACCGCGCAGGTCGGCTACAACACCCTGGGACAGCCCATCTCGTCGGCCTCCCCGGGGGCCGCGGCCGGGGTGCAGACCAGCTACGCCTACGACCCGGCCACCCATAATCTGACCGGTACCACCCCGGTGTCCGGCGCCGGCCTCGGCATGCGGATGTTCACCCATGACGGGTTCGGCCGGTTGGCGACCGCGACCGACGGCCGCGGCAACACCATCACCTACACCTACGACAAGGCCGACCGGATCACCAACGTCGCCTACTCCGACGTGAACACCCACAGCGTCGGCTACACCTACGACGCCAACGGCCGGGTCACTCAACGGGTCGACGGCGCCGGAACCACCACCTACACCTACGACGACCTGGGCCGGATACTCACCACCGCCAACACCGCCGGCGGCGGCACCGAAACCTACCGCTACGACCTGGCCGGGGCGCTGCTGTCCAAAACCGACACCTCCGGGGTCACCAGCTACACCTACACCCCCGGACACCGGGTCACCCAACTGCACTACCCGCAAGGCGCCAGCAGCAACTACACCCAATTCGGCTACGACTCCGCCGGCCGGCGCACCGACGTGTGGCTGCAATCCGGCCCCACCCACACCATCTGGGCCGCGCACGAACACACCAGCTACGACAACTCCGGACGGGTCACCGCCGTGCTGGGACAAAACGGCCCCGCCACCGCACCGACCACCGTGGTATCCCAAACCGCCTGCTACAACACCGGATCCCCGGCCCCCACCTGCAGCACCGCCACCGCCACCGACACCGCGAAAATCGTGTTCATCATCGACCAGGTCTCCGCGGAGACCTCCACGTTCGGCTACGACCACCATGGCACCGGCCAAAAACAGACCGGTCGGCTGCTCACCGTCACCGTGACCGGCGGAACCAACCCCCGCACCTACACCTACGCCTACAACGCCGCCGGGAACCGGACCAGCGCCGCGGTCACCGGGACCAGCCCGGCCAGCCAGGCCCTGTCATACAACAACGCCAACCAGATCAGCACCGCCGGGTACGGCTATGACGGTTCCGGGAACCGCACCGCCACCCCCGCCACCGCGGCGACGTTCAACGCCGCGGCCCAAACCACCACCACCACCACAGCCGGCGTCAGCTCCACCTACACCTACGCCGGCACCAACTCCGGCGAACTGCTCCACGAGGCCACCGCCGGCGGTGCCAGCTACGGTTTGGTCTACGGCCGTCCCGACCAGTCCGGGCTACCGCAGATCGAGCAGGTCAACTACAACGCGGTCACCGCCTACGTCCAGCACGACCCCACCACCGGCAGCCCGCTGATGCTGCAAACCAGCAACAACGTCAACTGCCTGTACATGTTCGACATCACCGGCAACCCCATCGTGCTGTCCACCAGCTTCAGCACCACCAGCTACGCCCTGCAATTCGACCCCTACGGCTCTGCCACCCAAACCTCCGGCGGCAGCAACGGCGGCACCACCCAAAACCCCTACAGCTTCCACTCCGGCCTGCAAGACCGCGCCACCGGATACATCAAATTCGGCGCCCGCTGGTACGACCCCGCCACCGGTACCTGGACCCAACAAGACACCTACAACGCACCCCTGAGCCCCGGCAACGCCAACCGCTACCTCTACGCCACCGGCGACCCCATCAATGATGGTGATCCCACCGGACAGGGCTGGCTCAGCTGGGTAGCGATCGGTCTTGGTGTCGTCGCCGTAGCTGCCACCATCGCTACTGTAGGCCTAGCCGCTCCATCCATAGCCGCGGATGTTTCTCTGGCCGTGAGTGTCGATGCAGGCACGGTTGCAACCGGTATCGACATCGGTTGTCAACTCACTGACGGATCGTCTGCCTGCTGATGGCAAGCTCGTCGAAGCGTCTTCCGCTAGCGCTTATTGGTGCCGGCGTCATAATGCAACTTATTTCAATTGCTGTAATGATTTTGCAGTCGAGTTTTCAATTACTCGCGATTTGCATAGTCGGAACAGGCTTAGTCGTTGCTGGTTTTATACGATTACACAGTTCACGAACCGAACGATAAGTAAGTAAACTTACTGCTGCAGGCATCGATTTGGCCGCCAGCCCGGATTTTTCGTAAAATCAGGCTCGACACGGTGCCGGGTCGGGTTGTTGCGGGAGGTCGCCGACCTGTCGGGTCTGTCGTCGCAAGGTCAGCAGGGTGTTGGGGTGACGGTAAGGAAGCTGTCATAGACCGACAAGTAACCATGAGGACGACGATCCTGGCTGCGACGTTCAGGCAGGCCTGGGACCACTCCCCGTCAGGTCGTGAACAACCATGGGCGTTGGCTGGCCAGATCTGCTCTGCCCTGATTTACGCTAGCGCAGCTGGCGGACTGTGCCGCAGGATTCATGCCGAAGGTGGATTCAGCGGGGCGCGAAAGCTCGCTGTGTCAGTCTTTCGCGCCGCACACCTGTCGGCTGTTGTCATTTTCAGAAGTGGGCTGCACCAGCGCCCGCGTCGCGGGGCGGGTTTGCAGGCGAGTTCTGACGCTAGATGTCAGAAGTCATCTGCAATGGGATGCTCTTGACCAAGACGCGCGTTGCACAACGTGGCGGTGAGCTGTGCGCGGCGACGAGGTGGCACCATCCGAGCGGATGGGCACTGACGATGCTTCCCGCGGGGTGGGTTCGGGTGTTGCGGCAGGCTGAGGTCATCCATTGCCTGGCCGGGTGTACGGACGACGTTGGCGGGCGCGGGCGTGGCTGCCGGGTGGCAGCGATCGACGAGGCAGCTGCCGAACTGGGAGTTTCCCGCCGCCAGATGTACGTTCTGCCGCAACGGTTTCGTGCCAGCTCGGGCCGCGCGACTGACCTCATGCCGGCGAGCCCGGATTCGGGGGGAGGGGGTCGGCTGGATGGCCGGGTGGAGGCGATCGTCGCCGAGACGATCCGCAAACGGTTCCTGGCGCGGCAGAAGCGCAGCGTCGCGGTGATCCACCGAAAGATCCGGCAGGCCTGCGTGACGCGGGGGCTGCCAGCGCCGTCTCGGAATACGGTGGCGGCGCGGATCGACCGCACCCGGCAACAAGACCTTCTCCGTCCGCAGCCAAGCCACCACCTGGTCGAACTGCTGACTCGGCCGCTCCGCGCGAGTCCACGCCCGCGCTTCTAAGAACTCCCGCGCAGCCGCCTCCGCTGCCCCGAAATCGCGGTACCCCAGAGACTCCCGGATCTCCCACGAATGTTCCAGCGGCGTCTTCTCACGCTCCATGTACCGCGACATCAACCTGTCAACGTCGGCGTCCGGCGCGACCTGATCAGCGACGTACTGCACGACGCCGCGCGGTGTCGTTGTCCAATCCGTCAGAAAAGCGCCCAGGAACCGCACCGTGCCCAGCTGCACCGCAAACCCCACACGGTTGTGATCACCACGGTGACGGCGCTGCCGGACAGCATCATCCAGGAAGAAGAACCGCTCCAACTCAGCCCGGGACGGATCTCCGTTGAACTGGGCATACACCGCCGCCTGGTCGTCGCTGAGGAACTCCACCGGCACAAGATGAACTTAGTGCACGATCGACCAGCACCCGCCTTACCGCCGGAGCAATGCTTGAGACCTGTGGATCTGCCGGGGAGGACGTACCTTCCCGATAGACCCAAGTAGCCCTCAAGCAAGGCCGGCGCGGCAACGCCGGTCGGGAAGGTACGTCCGTGCTCACGGTAGTTGCATCGGAGGAAGCTGGAAAGCCGACCGGTCCGGTCGGTGGTTCGTTGTTGGATGAGATAGTCCGGGACGGCGCCCGCCGGATGTTGGCGGCGGCGTTGCAGGCGGAGGTGGCCGCCTACATCGACGCCCACGCCGACCAGGTCGACGAGTTCGGGCACCGGTTGGTGGTCCGCAACGGCTCGGCCGTGCCGCGGGAGGTGGTGACCGGCGCGGGTGCGGTGACGGTGGCAGCGCCGCGGGTGAACGACAAGCGGATCGACCCCGAAACAGGCGTGCGGCAGCGGTTCTCCTCGGCGATCCTGCCAGCGTGGGCGCGCAAATCGCCGAAGGTCGCCGAAGTCCTGCCGCTGCTGTATCTGCACGGACTGTCCAGTTTGGACTTCGCGCCGGCGTTGGAGCAGTTCCTTGGCTCGGGCGCCGGCCTGTCGGCGCCCACGATCACCCGACTCACCATCCAGTGGCAGGACGAGGCCCGACTGTTCGCCGACCGCCGCCTGTCCGATGTGGACTACGTCTATCTCTGGGTCGACGGCATCCACGTCAACGTGCGACTGGAGCAGGAGAAGCTGTGCCTGCTGGTGATGATCGGCGTCCGCACCGACGGCAAGAAGGAACTCATCGCGTTGACCGACGGGTACCGAGAATCCACCGAGTCATGGGCCGGGCTGCTGCGGGATGTGAAACGCCGCGGCATGCGGGCGCCGGTGTTGGCGATGGGTGACGGCGCGTTGGGGTTCTGGGCGGCTGTGAAGGACGTGTTCCCGGAAACGCGGGCGCAACGGTGCTGGTTCCACAAGTCGGCGAATGTGCTTGCTGCGCTGCCGAAGTCGGCGCACCCGGCGGCGGTCCGGGCGATGCAAGACATCTACAACGCCGAGGACGGCGACCTGGCCCGTACCGCCGCCAGGGCGTTCGCGCAGGCATACGGCGCGAAGTTCCCCAAGGCCGTCGCCAAGATCATCGACGACCTGGACGTGCTCCTGGAGTTCTACAACTACCCAGCCGAACACTGGGTGCACCTGCGGACCACCAACCCGATCGAATCGACGTTCGCGACCGTCCGGCACCGCACCAAGGTCACCAAAGGCCCCGGTTCCCGCGCCGCCGGCCTGGCCATGGCGTTCAAGCTCATCGAAGCCGCGCAAGCCCGGTGGCGGGCCGTCAACGCACCGCAGCTCGTCGCCCTCGTCCGAGCCGGCGCAACGTTCCACCACGGCAAACTCGTCGAACGACCCGCCGATCAGGACGATGCGCAGGTCGCCTAAAAGATCTTCATCCACAAGTCTTGACTATTGCTCCGCTACGGCTCAGACCCCACAAACGCGTCTGCCAATGCCAGCAGCTGCTCCCTCTCGGCTTCGGGCGAGGCCGTTAGGGGCAGAGCGGCTGAAGCTGGCTCACCGTCTTGGGGCCGCACCTTAGCCGGCTGGAACTCAGCCAGATACTGACCCAGGCCGCGGACGGGGTTGAGGCCATCGATGATCATCTCGACGCTTTCGACCGGCAGGACCAATCTACTCAGACAATCGCTGATTTCGACGAATCGGCGCGTAGTGGTTACCGACAGTTTCTTCAGTGTCCAGACCTTCTCTGTGTGAAGTTCGGTATCTGGAAACCAGTTTGTGAGGCGACGCCATAGCGGATTGAGCCTCACCAGCTGTTGCCGTTGCGTGCGAATTTGCTGCACCGCCCGATCCGCAACTGGCAGGAACAATCCAATAGAGAAGACAACGCTCTGTAGGCAGACCACCGCCCAGTACGTCGAAGTCAGCGCCTGATAGTGATGCCACAAGAAAATTCGCAGAACAAGGACAAGCTGCGATGCCCCCATGAGAGCAAGGCCTATCCCCATAATGATCGACGCACGCCGAAGCATCGGCAGATGGGCAAACCACTCCTTCGAACCTACGATGGACTGCCACACAAGTACTACAAATCCACCAAGGATAAATGTGTTGTAGATGACCGTGACGAAAGCAAGCGGTTCAGTCAGGGTCTGCCAGCCAGAAGCATCGCCAGCGCTCTCGATTTCCCGATCTGGCAGCGATAACCATTGCACCCAAAGCAACGCCACGAGACCAACCGCGCTGAGAACTGCATACCGTATGGATCTGCATTGTAGTCGGTGGGGTGGAGACAAGGTCGTGACGTACAGAAGAGACAGTACCATGATTATTACGCTCAAGCTGTGGTGAAGTATGTCGGAAAAGTTAATTACATGTACTACTCGGTCTATCGCATCCGGAAATACCTGACATGCGAATCCGGCACCGGACAGGACGACAGCAATCGTGAATATCACCGCCGAGTGGGACGGGCGTTTGCGAACACCTACTATACGGCCGCCAACTATAAAAAGAACCAGGATGAACACAAGAACGACCACCACTCCACCTTTCTGTCACGGCCGCGGTCATGTGAACGTCACCAGAGCAACGAATTTGCTACCTGGCGTGCTCGTCCTTGAGGCAGATTTGTGGTTATCACTGACATGACTGTTGTAGCTAGGTACTCGGCGTCAGCTTCCGCGCCGGAGCCATAGTTATGGCGAAACCGAACGAACTTTCTGGCCAACTCCGGAGACGCCTCCAGCAATGCTGGGATGACTGTTTCAAGTCCCTCCTCACCTTCGAAGCCCAAATTTTCGGGCGTGTGATCCAGCCACATGTGTGATATCTCGTGGCAAACTACGGCAAGTCGCCGCAGCCCGGTGGCGCTCGTGGCGACGAAGACGATATCGCGACGTGACGTTGGCTTCCAGGCTCCGGAGATACCGCCGTCAATCGAAAAGTCGACGTCGACCAGGTGAATGGGTCGCGACCGGTGTTGGGCGACTCGGTCGATGAACGTGCTCAGGTCCCACGGTGCGGGGACGAGCCTCTCCAGTTGCCGCCGGGCCTGCTTCATCGTCGTTCCACTCATGTGGAGTCGTCGTCCTCGTCGAGACCCTCGATCTGTCGCACTGCTTCTACGATGCGACCGATTTCTCTCAGGCCTCGCGGTGAGAGGCCTGAGGCGCGTAGAGCAATCTTCTCGATACCTGCTTGTCGGACCGCCACCAGCAGTTCGAGGTCCTGATTCAGGCGGTCCGCGACCTCCGGATCGTAAAAGTACGCAGTTGGTACCGCGAACACCTTGGACATGCCGGTGAGAATGGCAAGGCTAGGGTTTGCCCGACGCCCACGCCGAAGCATCGAGATGTACGCCGGCGTGGTCTCAATGCCGCGCTCGGCCAGCTGCGCCGCCATCTCGACGTTGGTCCATCGACCACCCGACGGACTGGGGATGGTCGCGAATAGATGCTCGAGCCGTTCGCCGAGTTGTTGTTCGGCGGATGCTTCAGATGGCTCCGACTCCTCATCCATCGAACCCTCCTTGGGGCGTTTGGCCAGAGACGGGCAGAGCAGCTTTGGTTTATGAAAGCACCGTCAGCGTAACCATAAGTATGGAGGAGCTGAAAGCTGCTGGCTCTAAACGACCGCCGACAAAGGACCGACTACCGCGAGTGTCTGGTCTTGCTCTTTGCTTGTTCGAGTCGGAGCCGCTGAGTAGCCAGATGAGCCTGATTCACTTCGTTGACACCGATGTTGTAGGCGTTGGCAAGTGCGGACGCAGCGTCGCTGGGGAGTGAAGACACACCTCGCTCCAACCGGACGATGCCACTGGCAGACAGCTTGGTACGGTCGGCCGCCGCTCGGATGCTCAGTCCGCAAAAATGACGAAGGTCGCGCAGCGTCGGCTCGTGAGACCTTCGTCGAGGTAGTAGATCCGCTGGCGTGATATCTAAAGCCTCCGCCAGAGCTCCCAGATGGTCGGCGGTGGGGGAGACTTCGCCTCTCTCCCACCTCAAGACAGTCTGTTCGGCCACTCCGACCTGGACCGCGAGCTGATCCGCGGTCAGATCCGCTGAGAGCCGACCCCTCCGGGCTGCCGAACCGGAAAACCCTGCGACGCCGCGAGACATTGGAGCACCTCCGCCTCGCAGGAACTTCTGGACCGCTTGTCATTCTCTCCTGTCTGACCTCTCCCAGGATTCGACGTGGCCCTAAATGACCGACGGCATGTGCCAGATTGGGGTCATCCGGTGCTACGCTGTCATTCTAGTTAAGTTAGTTGATGATGATCGTAACTGAATGAACCGATGATCAGGCCAGGCGCGCGCGTCGCAGCTCAGCATCACGACGACGGCGGCCTTACCGGCTGGTGGCGCCCCGGTCTTGATCTTCGGGCTGTTCGCGCTTCGTTGCCCGACATCTCTATATCTCTGCTCGCCGAACCGGAGGGGAAAGAATGTTTAACAGGTCGGGGCGTCGTCAAGAAGCGGCTCAGCAGCTTGCCAAGCAACAGGCGGAACAGGCGGAACGAGACCAGATTGGTCTGCTCTACGGCGAGCTATCGGCCGTCTTTCGGGATCTACCTGGCGTCACTGGCCCGCGGGTAGTCGCCGGGCTCGGACCTAAAGGCGGCTCGGGAAAGACCACTGCGATGGCTACTGTCTCCTACCTGTTATCGCAGGTGGTAACAGGTGACCTGATCCTGGTCGATGTCAATCCCGACAAGAGCAACGTCCGCGAACGACTCGTCCGCGCCGGGCAGCGTGGAACCCTGCTGGAGCTGGTGGGAGCGCTGGGCACATTGCATTATCCGAGCCACCTGGCCCGGTTCCAGGTGCCGGTCGGCCGAGTGAAGCTGATCCACAAAGATGGCCTGCGCTCCTCGGACGTGGCCCAGGTGAGCTCAAGCCAGTGGTATGACCTGCTAGAAACCTTGTCCTGGTACGGGCAGCTGGTCTTGGCTGATGGTGGCCTGTCGCTGGTGTCCCCGGCAGCAGTGGGGACGTTGGCCCGCGCCGATCACGCGGTGCTGTGCATCGAGGGTGACCCGGTCGTCTTACAGAAGACGCTGGAAGCAGTCAACGAGGTCATAACCAGTGACCCCTCCATGCAGGGTCTGATGCTCGGCGCAACGGTGGTGGTGGCCTACACGAACCCCAGCGCCGGGATGGATCCCCTCCTGGCCGAAGGCATCGAGTTCCTCCAACGAACGTTCGCCGCCGTGTTCGTCGTGCCTTATGACCCGGCGGCCGCGGTCTCAGGGCTGATCCCGTTCGACAAGCTGACTACGGCAACCCAGGACGTTTACCTCCGCATCGCTCTGCACTTGGCGGGGAGCTTCCACCGCCCGAATCGGGCGACCACTCCACCGGGCCTGGTCGCGGCAGCCGAAGTACCGCCGGTGGACGACCACGCCGGTCATCAGGCGGTCGCGGACGCACCTGCTCGACCGGAAATGAACGGTTCGCGGGTTGCGGTACCGGACCGGGAGTCTGGCCCTCGGCATGCCCCGGAGCCGGTCAGGCAGTCCATCGGCCGCAGTCCGGAGATCGACGCGACTGGGCCCATCGTCGGGGTTCCGGTCCGATGAGGGCGGCTGAGACGAATCGGCGTTCCTCTGCGATGGACCCACAAAATATGGGGTTATCTGTGCGAGCGGCTGGGGAACGGTTGCAACCCGTAGCCACGCTCGACTTTTCAGGCTTCGACGTGCTCAATGCCGCCGCAACGCCGGTAGCTCCGAAGGCCCCCGAACCATCGAGGGAGCAGCAGCAGCCAGATCCGCCGTCACCAGGGCCGGTTGAAATGCCAGGACCTCCGCAACGGTCTTCGCGATTGACCGCCGCGCTGCGCGGGCGACGGTCGGGCGGGCAGAGCGAACGGGCCGTAGCGAGATTTGAATCGCCTGCCGCCACGGAGCAGACCGACAACCGTGTGGCTACCCGGCTCGATCACTTCGATGACGACGCCGACTTCGGGGCGTTCGAGGACTTGGACCACGACGACCCTGAGGTCAGCGACCTGCCGGCTCCACGAGTGACCAGAACAACCACCGCACCGGCTCGTAGTAGTGGGTTTGTTCGGTTCAGTCGAAAAGTTCTGGGCCTGGACCGCCCGGATAACAAGCTGAAGCAGGGCCGTGCGTCAATGGGTGCACAGGACCCTGCATGGCTGGCTGGGCTGGACGAGCCACACCCTCAGAGGCGTCACGGTCCTCAGCCCGCACCAGTCCAGCGCGGACCCGAGTCTGTCGTAGCGGCGCAGAAAAGGCGTCCGGGAGCGGGATCTACCAGGGTTATCGACGACGTGGAGGTCACGTCAGCACCGCCCGGATTCATGCCAGGACTGTGGTTGTGGGTGGCTCGGGTCGCGGTCGCGGTGATCTTTCTTGCTGGCTTGAACCAGGTGTTCATCAAGCCATTTCGCGGCACCACTATGGCGGCCGTGGTGGTTCCCATGAACGCTGCTGCCAGTCAGCAGGCGGCAGCCCGGTACGTCAGCGACTACCTCAGCTTCTTTCCGGGCCGAGGTCCCGCGCAACTGACCGTTCTACAGAACGACGCGATCGGATCAGCCGGTGCCGCCGTGGCCCAGTGGGTGGGAACTGGCTATTTGCGGGCGGATGCGGTCCTGCCCGGCCAAATGACCTTCGTCGACAGCAACCACGCGGTGGTGGCGGTAGCGGCGCGGATTCACCTGGCAATGCCTCCGGCGCAACCGGCCCAGCGCATCGCCTCCTCGACTGCGGCCGCACTGCCCGGCGCCGATCCGGGTCCGGTACCGGCCGGGTGGACTGATCTGGGTAGCCGCTGGATCGAGTTGAACGTGCCTGTACAGATGAGCAACGGTGCGGTGCTGGTATCCAGCGAAGGTACAGTTTTCGCAGGCGAAGCGCCCCAATTGATCGGCGAGCCGGTGGGTGGCCAGGTCGACAGCAAAGTGACCACCGGAACCCAGAGTGTGGCTACGTCGCTGCTGACCGCCTACGCGTCATCGGACGTGGCATACCTTGCCGCGCCGGGTGTGTCGCTGGCCGGTCTACACAGCGCTGTCTCCTTCGTTTCGCTGACCGGCTGGTCGGTGTCGCTACCCGCCGGGTCGGCAACGAGCGGCACCGGCACCGGCCTGGTGACCTGGCAACTGACAGGCACTGATCTGCGGATCGCCCAGCCCTATGCGATCGCGCTGACCAGCTCGCAGAGCCGCTGGTACGGCGCCGCTCTGGGCCCGGATCAAAGCGCGCAATAGAGCGTGTGCGCGTCCACCGAATCGTCCGTTCCGCCCCACCTTGGAGGCCTCCCGATGTACCCGTTGTCCTTCCTGCATCTGACCGGCACCGCTGCGGCACTTTCGCCGGCTGTGCCGAGCATCGACTCGCTGTCGTCGCTGATCCTGACACTGATCGGGTCGGCGTTCGTGATCGTGATCGTGGTCCGGATGTTCACCGCGTACGCGAAGAAGAACTGGGGCGAGCTGATCACCGAGCTTGTTGCGGTCCTGTTCGTGGGCTGGTTCATTTGGGACACCACCGGCGCGATCACCACGCTTAAAGGCATCGTTACTGGAATCTTTGGATGACGCCCTGGCCGGTTGTCATGCGGGTGCTGATGCTCGTGAGCGTCGCCGCCCTGGTGATGCGACTGAAGTATGCCGTCGTGCACCGAAGCTGGGCCGAATTAACGGTGGAACTCGTGGCGGGTACCGGGCTTGTGCTGGTGTTGACCAGGGTAGGGAACCTGAGCGACCTCACCCCGCCCGGCGACCCGCAGCTGTTTGGTGGGGGCAGCGGGTCCGGGGTGTCGTGGTGAGCGACTACAGCCGATTTCCGCTGCCCACCGATACCACCCATATCCGGATCGAGTCGCGCCAGTACAAGATCTTCAAGTTCGACCTGGGCGAGGGCGTAGCCCGGTGGAAGGTCGCGGTCGGCACCGCAATCGTCGTTCCCTGGTTCGTGCTGCTTGGGCTGATCCTGCGGGTCCCGCCGCTGATGGGCCACGGCAAAGGGGCTTTGCTGTACCTGTTTCCGGCCGTCATCATGACGTGGGCAGCGTTGCGCCCGGACGCCGGCGGACGACCCCGATACGCGCTGTGGCTGGACCGGTTCCGGTACTGGCTGCGCCGAACCACCCCGATGATCGACAACCCAATCAGCCGGCCCACCCCGGGCCAGCCATTCATCGTGTCCGCCTCCTGGGTCGTACTGGACTTGAACCGCTCACGGCGGATCCGCAGACACCTCCGCAACAGGATCGAAGAAGACGAAGTCGCTGCCTGATCGATCGATCCTGACCGCCATGCCGGGAAAAAGGAAACCTTCAATGTCGATACTCATCTCAACCGCGAAGCGGCCGCCATGCCCGGTCATTTTGTTGCACCGCAGTAACTCTGCCCCCACCGCGATGCTCCCTCGGCGCAGTAGCCAGATCACGTCAACTACACGGGTGGCCCGACAGGTCGCCGTCGGCAGTCAGTTCGGGCGATCGCTAGGGCTCCCCCTGGCGCGCCTGCTACAAAAGGGAGCGGTCTGATATGGCCGGAGTTTCAGGACTGATATCCCGGTTCCGGCGTGAGGGGGACCCCCTGCGGCCGCCGACTGCCATCTCCGACGGGGTGACCCATGGCCCGAACGGGACGTGGGCGTGGGTGGTGCTGCCGCCGCGGAGCACCGACGAGCGGAACACCTCGACGCTGGTGCGGATGACAGCGACGGCGTCGAACGATCTGCGGCGGCTGATCCCGGCGGGGTATGAATTTCATTGCAAGGTCCAGTGGGGCCGCTGGTCGGGCGACGACTACTTCCAGGAGGAGTGGGAGGAAGCCCAGGCCGCCTACCGGCAGGGTCTGACCGAGGGCGGCGAGCGGTACAACGATCTGGGCGCGGGCCGGATCGAGGCGTTGGCGTTTCCCAAGCGGCTGGTGCTGCTCGGGGTCCGGATGGACGTCGAGGACGTGTCCAAGGCGGCAGTCGCGACCGCCAGGGCGAAGAAGCTGATCGGCACCGCAACCGACCAGCAGTCCGCGGAGGCAGCGCTGGCGTCGACGTCGAAACGGATCCGCGGGTTCGTCGACCGCATGGCCGACAGCAGTTTCGGCGCCCGGGCGGCCACCGTGCAGGAGTTGTCGTGGTCGCTGCGGCACGACCTGCGGCGGACAGTGGACTGGGTACCGGCGACCGCGATGGCCACCGGCGGCCAGGTCGCCCGGCTCCGCTCCACCCAGGTGGTCCCGGCCGCCGACCACGTGGAGATCACCACCGACACCGGCACCCGGTATCTGCGGATGGTGATCCCGACTGAAACCGGTTTCCCGGATTCGGATTTGGAGCTGCCCGGCGGGGAGTGGTTGAAGGACCTCAACGTGCTCCGCGGAGACGACGACGACCCGGCCGACCCGGCGCCGCCGGCGGAGGTGTCCATCCGCGGCCGCAACGTACCCCGCATCGAGACGCTCAAGATCCTGCGGGACGCGTTCGCCCTGACGAAGGAGCAGAAGCGTTCCGCAGCCGAGGGTGTCGCCCAGGAAGTGCCCGATGCCATCACCGATTCCAGCGAAGCGCTGCGGGAACGGATCCGGGAGGTCCAGACCGGAGCGGTCGGCATGGTGGAGGACACGCCGTGCTGGATCGTCGAGGCCCGGTCGGTCGAAGACCTCGACGAGCGGACCGTGCGGTTGATCGACTTCTACGGCGGCATGGGCATCTCGTTGTGGGCGCCGCCGAACATTCAGGACCTGTTGTGGAAGGAGACGGTGATCGGCGACAAACGCCGGGTCACCGAGTTCACCCAGTTCCGGCCCATCTCCACCCTGGTCGGGGCGTGGTTCCACGGCGGGTCGGAGATCGGGACCAGGCGCGGATCGTTCCTGGCTTCCAATCAGGGCAGCACACCCGGCCCGTTCCGTAACCGGTTGTCCGACGCGCAGATGCAGGGCAAGAAGGTCACTTCAGTGTTTCTGGGCGGATCCGGTTCGGGGAAGTCCACCGCCGTCATGCTCTCGGTCATTCCCGAGGTGGTCGTGGTCCAGGCGTGGGTAGCGCTACTGGATCTCAAGGGCGACCTCGGCGGCTGCGCCGAGGTGTGCGAGGAGTTCGGCGCGAAGGTCACCCGGATCTCCACCGTCGACCAGGCGTCGGGGACGATGTGCCCGTTCCGCTACGTCGCCGCGGCGGGCGAGGCCGCGTCGATGGCGGTGGACAACCTGTCGATGATGCTGCCACCGACCAAGGCCGAGTTGGCCGAGCGGTACCTGCGCAAAGCCGCGAATCAAGTCGCCGGCCATGCCAACCGCGATGAGATGTCCACCGCCGCCGTGATCGAGCTGCTGTGCGCCAGCGACGACGCCATCGCCCGCGACATTGGGGAAGAGCTGATCGAGCTGGCCAAGGACGGTTTGGCCCGACTGGTCGCCGGCCCCCCGGAGCTTCCGGTACGACCACTACCCACCGGGTCCGGGTTGGTGTACATCAAGTTCGAGAATCTGCGCTGGCCGGGATCGACCACCCCGCGGGCAGGGTGGAAGCCTGGCAACCGGATCACCATGATGCTGGTCCAGGCCGTGTTCAACTACATGGACTACATGGCCGCCCAGGTCAAAGGCATCCCCAAAGTCCTGGCGCTCACCGAGCTTCACAAGATCACCCCGTTCGACACCGGACGGGACCTCGTCGGAGGGATCGCCCGGACCGGGAGGGCGCTGGACACTAATCTGCTGCTCGATACCCAGGCATGCGCCGAGTTGCTGTCGATCGAAGGCCTCGCGGACCAGGTATCGGACACCTACGCCTTCGGAGTCGACACTGACGACGAAGCCGACGCCCAAGCCCGGTTCCTCGGCCTGGAACCCGAGCAGATCGTCCGGGACCGTCAGCAGTCCCGGGAACCGGGGGAGTGCCTGGCCCGGGACCGCAACAAGCAGATCGCACCGCTGTTCTTCGACACCCTGACCAGCGAAATCAAGGCAGTCCTGAAGACCACGCCCGACCGGCGACGCAATCCCACGCTCGACCACGTCCACAGCGGCAGCCAAGATGAGGCACCCATCGACCCGGCAGACCGGGCACTCATTGAAGCACTGGAGACCGCATGAGTACCCACCGCAACGCTTACGCCGCCGCCGCCCTCATCGGCCTGACCCTGCTGGCCGGATGCACTAGCAGCGGCTCAGGCGGCGCCACTGCAAACAGCAGCAGTGCCCGGACGGCCCCGACAGCGCTCGCCCTCGACCGCAAGAACGTGGCCGCGGTGGCTGCCGCGTTCGCCGCGGACTACGCCGGCGGTAACACGCCAGCGGCATGCGCACTTTCGACACCGGATCTTGTGGCAAAGCTGACCGAGCAGGGTTTGTGCAGCAACGTGATGTCGTGGAATGAAACACCGACGCAGATCGAGGCATGTCCCATCGTAAATGGCAAGGCGCATTTCGTCTATCAAGTGCCTCGCGAGATCGAACGATTCCTGCTTTTCGGCATCAACTTGACCAACACCTCCGGTGTGTGGTCAGTAAGCCAATTGGGCGGCCATACCCCAGGCGATAACACCTACGGCTGCTCAACGACGACGAACCCTGGGGGAGGTGGCTGATGGCGATGGCGCCACGGATCCGGCCGTTCAACGCCAACCGGCAAGCTGCGCCTCTACTCAAAGGCCAGGTGACCAAACGGTTGGCAAGCCTGATGAATCGCCTCTGGCGGTTGCTGAGTTGGCCTCTCCGGTCGAGATGGCGCCTGTTGTGTGGGGCCTGGCTGGTGGGGTTCTTCTGGATTGGGCAGGCCACCCTGGCAATGGCCGACGACGGGCCCATTGTCGGGCCTAATCTTGGATCGGCCGGCGGCCAGACCGTGTTCGAGCAGTTCGGACCGCAGAAGTTCTCGTTGTATCTTCAATTGTCGGATTCCAACCACGGTGCACCATACGTCACCGAATCAATGTGGCAAATTTTGCGGTCCATCGAGAGCGCGCTGACATACATGGTGTTTCTGTTGGCCCGGGGTGCGATTACCTCGATGGAATGGCTGCTCAATCTGCACATCTATTCCGATAATTCAGCCCAGATCGACTCGGCGGTGCGGGCGGTTGCGGCGCAGGTGTTCTGGCCGCTGTTCGGGGCCACGTTGGCGATCGGGGCGTTCAGCGCCTACGCCCGGATGAAGCGTGAGGGCGGCGGCTCACTGTTCAACGACGCGTCGTGGCTGATCGCTGCGTCCATCTTCGCCGTCGCGTTCGTGTCCGGGCCGTCCACGGTGATGGGCGAGCTGGACAACCTGCGCACGGACTTGGCGTCGGCGGCGATGACCGGTTACTCCTCCTACGCACCGGCTGGGGTGTCGGCAGCGGGTTTCCCGGCGTCGAACTTGCCGGCCGACCAGGCCGGGTCGACCCGGAAATTGGCCGATGCGATGTGGAATGTGTATGTCGTCGCGCCCTGGTGCTACGTCAACTTCAACTCGATGTCGGAGTGTTCGGATCTGGGCAAGGACTACATCCAGGGCGATGCCCGCTGGCAGCACGAGGTGGACTGGATGTGCGGGACTGGCGACGGCTGCAACGACGTGGGCGGGAACTCCGACGACACGCAGCCGCCGTACTGCCCGAAGGAGCTGAACGCCGACTGCGATTGGATTCGGGGCCAGAGTTTCGGCCGCCTGGGGGCGGCGCTGTTCGTCACCATCGTCGATATCCCATTAGTGGCAATGCTTTTAGTGCTGGTTTTGTACGGGATCATGGCGGTGTTGGGGTTCATCATGCTGCTGCTGCTCGGGGTGTTCTTCATCCTGGGCTGGATGATCCCGGGCCGGCTGCGGCAGATGGGCGTCCGGTGGTTCGAGGAGGTCCTGGGCGCGCTCTTGCAGTCGGTGATCATCACGGCGGTGATCGGCTCGGTGATGGTCATCGACGCGATCTTGAACCTGGCGATCCCGACGTACGGGTTCTTCATGGTTGGTTTGTTGAACCTGGCGACGTTCATCGTGGGGTTCCGCCTTCGCGGGAAGCTGGAGAACATCACCGGGATCGGGTCGGGCACCAGCTCGCCGTTCTCGAATTACATGGCGATGCGGGCGGTCGGGTCCATCGGCAAGGGCGTTATGCGCTTGGGTGCAGGAGCCGCCGTCGGGGGCTTCAAGGCAGCACCGATTCTGGCCGGCGCCGGAATGGGCATGGGCAGGGCCGGCGGCCAGCTCGCCGCCGCGACCTACCGGGGCGGTGCTGCCGGTATCCGCGCCGCCGGGCGGCGGGTGCAGTCCACGAACAACACCCTGCTGTACGGGGCGAGCCTTCGCCGCCCAGCCGGCCGACCCGGCGGGGGAGTAGCCCCACCTCAGTACCGCGGTGGCACCACCGGACCGGGACGGCCGGTCATCGAACCGGCACGACGCAGCGACCTGAACGGCTCATCGGGGCCGAACGTCAACGTTCCAGAGCTGCCATCCGGTTCGGGTGCCGGCAACGGGCGGCATTACGAGTTGCCGGCCGCGCCGTCATCGGGCTTGGGCGTGCAGTATCACCGCGACGGTGGCCGGCGGTTCGTCGACTCCACACCCGGTGGCACCCGGCGGACCTTTCTCGCGGGCGTGGACGGAACTACGGCCCGGCCCGGAAGTGAGCTGGCCAGTCGGCAGCGGCGTCCCGGCAGCGACGTCGGCCAGCCCGGCACGGCCGGCCCGGTCGGGCGAGACAGGGCTGCGTTGCCGCCGGGCCGGGCGACGGAGTCCTACAGCTCCCCTCCCTCGCGGCTGGCAATCAACGAGCGGGTATCCGCTCGGCCCACCCCAGCGGTTCCGGACTCCTACACCGCGACCCGGCGTATCCCACCGGTCGAGCCGGCGTCGGCGACCGTGAGCCCGTCGCTGCCGGCCACCGGCACTACGCCGACGGCCGCCTCATCAACACCGGCGCCGGTCCGAAACCGACCGGCGCGGCGCCGGGCGGTATCCACGTCGACCCCGCAGCCACCCGCTCAGTCGACACCTGCGCAGACCGGGCAACAACGACCGGTCAGCAACGGACCACAACAGCCACGACAGGGCGGAACCAATACAGGACGGCCGGCGACGACAACTACGCCGTCGACCAGTACCCCGCCGGCCCGGCGGCCGGCGGCACCTGGCTCGGCGTCGCCGACGTCGGAATCGCGCAGGTCCCGGGGCAGCCGCCCGATCAGCGGGGGCGGACCGGGAACTGCGGGGGGCGCTGGCGACCGCGACGGTGAGAGCGGACCTCGATGAGTCGGCACAGCGAGCAGGAGCCGGCGAACCAGGACGGGGTCTTCGACGGCGACGGCGAGCAGGTGTATCTCCCCTTTGCCGGCCGGTCGCGTGCTGACAGCGGCAACGGCGGTGAACCGTTCGACGAGCTGGACGACGAGCTGGCCGCTGGATCATCGGTGGAGGGGGTGCGGCTGCGGCCGCCGCCGAGAGGTCTTTCCCGCGGGGATCGACGGGAGTGGCAACGCCTGGAGGTGGCCAGGGTCAACCGGCAGGCCCAAGCCCTGGTCGACCGGCGACACGGTACAGCGGGAGGCTGGTCCGGCGGGTTCATGAAGAATCCACCTCGAGGGCTGGGCCGCAAGGGCCGCAATGCCTGGCATACGGCGGAGCAGGAAGCCACGAAGGCGTGGTGGGCGCAGCGTCGCGCCTCCAACCATGACATCGATGCCCGCGCTGCCGGCGCCGCGGTCCTGGCCCTGGTCATCGGTATTGCTGTCGTCGTAGCGCTGGCTGTGCATCGCTCCGCCCCGGCCGGGTCGGCTACCGAGGCGCCGCCTCAGGTGGGTATGGCCACGGGCACAACTTCGACCATGTCCGGCGGCACGGTATCGGCTGCGCAGCGGGGACCCGCTCTGGTGGTACCCGGCGCGACGGGTCCCGTGGCGGTAGCTTCAGCCAATACGGCGATCGGGGTGACACCGACCGTGGCGCCGCCACTGGCGGGGCTATGGCAACCCACTCCGGCGGGCGGAGTCCCGGCGACCACCCCCACGGCCGCACTACCGATCAACCCGGCCGCGGTGAAGGTGCAACAGGCTCCAGTCGGGGCGGTAACCCCAGCTGATCAGGCCAGTCCGCAGGCCGCCGTGACGGCATGGCTGGCCCGGACGTGCCCATCGTCCTGGCGGAACCCGTTCGGCGCTGATCTGACCCGCGGGAAGGCCCTGGAAACCGCTGCGGCGTGGAAGGCCGACACTCCTGCCCACGACACCGTCGGGGCCGCGCTGTGGCGCTCGGAGGTGGTGGCCCACCAGCAGACCCGGGTGTGCGGAAACCTCCAGGTTGTTCTCAGCCCGGACCAGCCGATCACGGCCGGCGGCGGTTTCGTGCTGTATTCCGCGCAGCGGATCGTGACTTCCGCGGCGGGGCATCTACCAGTCACCGTGGAACGGCTTTCCGGCGGCCGCCGAGTCGTTAAGCAGGCCGGTGTATGGCGTGTCGACATCGCCGTCGTCGGGGGCTGACCCCGATATGGCGAACATGGCGCACGTCTTGCAACGCAAGATCGGGGTGCGGTGGTGGATGGCCAGTCCTGCGCTTCTGCTCCTAGTCGTCGCCGGTCTGGTGATCGGGGTCGCTGTGATCGGAGTGATGTCGCTGCCGTCCAGTAACGCGGCGTTGGCCGAAGCGAGCCCGACCGGCGGTGGCTGCGGATCCAGCGCCGCCGACCCGACGAGTTCTACCGGGAGCAGCTCGGCCACGGTGACCGCTTCCGCATCGATGATGGAACCGCTGACATCGAGCGTGGGTGGCAGCGCGGCGGCGAGCAGCCCGGTGGGGACCGACCCCAGCGACTTGGCCGGGGTGCAACTGACCGCCGCTCAGGTCCGCAACGCGCAGGTGATCGTCAGCGTCGGGAAAGGTTCGAAGGTCGACAGCAAGGAGATGTCGGTGGCCCTGGCGGTAGCGCTGATCTCCTCGAAATTGGACTCGGCAGCATCGGTGGCGGGCGGCCTGGGACAAGGCCTGTTCCTTCAGACGTCGCAGGCGTTTCCCGGAGTGGTCCGCACCGACGCACCCGCCAGTGCGGCCGCGTTTTTCCCGTACATGATCAAGTACGAGAAGGTCGGTTCGTTCGAACGGAACTTGTCCTTCGCGCAGCTGGCCGAGGCGATGTCGATCCAGGGGGTTAATGCGTTTTCGGCGGCCGACTACGCCAAGGTCCAGGGCTGGGCGGAGGCAATGGCCACCGTGCTGGGGTCTGGGATCAGCGCAACCGGATCCGGGACCTCGATCGACTGCGTCGGCGGGGCTGCGGACAACGTCGCGTGGGACCCGGGCAACATCATCAGCGACGCCGTGTTCTACAACTCCGCCGCCATGACACCGGAGGAGATCCGTTCATTCATCGGCGTGCAGAACGCGGGGTGCGCCGCCGCCAACGTGTGGTGCTTGAAGAACTTGAGGATTAGCGATCCTGGGCAGCCGGCGAACACCTACTGCGGAGCCGTCACAGGCGGGACGGGCCAGGATGCTGCAGCCCTGATCGCGGCGTATTCCAAGGCGTGCGGCGTCAACCCGCAGGTCATGTTGACCAAACTCCAGCTCGAATCGCAGGGGTTGAACCGGGACAACCCTGACGGCTCGTCCTACGACGCGGCGTGGGGGTGGAACTGCCCCGACACCGGCGCGGGTGGATTGGCGAACTGCGACCCTGCCCACGCCGGGTTCCTCAACCAGCTCGCTGGGATGGCCCGCAGCTGGGCGGAGATGAAGGTCGCTATCCCGGCGCACAAGTACAACTACGCCGTCGGCACCTACAACGTTCTGTGGAACGTCGAGGAAACAGGCTGCGGTGCAGCGCCGGTGAACATCAAGAACCTGGCCACGGCATCGCTGTACGTCTACACGCCGTACCAACCCAACGCCGCCTCGATCGCCGCCTACCCCGGCACCGGCGACAGATGCTCGAGCTACGGCAACCGCAATTTCTTCTACGAGTTCCGCCAGTACTTCGGCTCCACCGGCGGCGGCACCGCCATCGCCAACCCAGCCGGTGGCGGCAAGGTCGGCGGCCCGATCTTGGTCAACGGCGTCAAGATCACCCTCCCGCCGAATGCCGGCATCAGCGGGTTCATCACCGCCCCCAACGCCACGGTCGCCAAGGCGATCTCCGCCGGGCTGTCCTGGATCGGCACCCCGTACTCGTGGGGAGGCGGCTCACCCGCTGGCCCGACGCTGGGCATCTGCGGCCCGGACGGCGCCCAGAACGACTGCCACGTCGTGGGTTTCGACTGCTCCGGACTGATGATGTACATGTGGGCGCAGGTCGGCATCACCGTCGACCACTTCTCCCAGGACATCTTCAACGCCGGCCAGCAGATCCCGTGGGACCAGAAGGAACCCGGCGACATGGTCGGCTACTCCGGCCACGTCGCGATGTACGTCGGCACCTGGGCAGGCGTCGACTACATGCTCGAAGCCCCCGAATCGGGCGAGATGCTGCGGATCAGCCCGGTCCGCAACCACGCCAGCGAACCGCACTACGCCACCGTCTCCCGAGTGTGGGCAGGAACCGAATGATGAACGACTATGGCGTCGAAGGCGTCTCCCACATCTCCACGCGCCGGCAGAACACCCGCCGCATCGTCGCGGTGGTGCTGGCGGTGTTCGGGGCGGCGGTGTGCCTGTACCTGGGCGCCGGGTTGGCGTCGATGGTGCAGGGTCACGGCTGGCACCACCCCACGGTGAAGGGCCGGCCGGTGGTGTCCGGTACCGGCGGACTGCTGCGCACAAGCGGCGGCGAGAAGCCGGCCAACCGCCTACAGTTCCCGCTCGTGGTGCACCTGCCTGTCGCTTTCGGGTGGACGGCCGCCGCCGCGGCGCCGATGTGGCTGTTGTGGCTGCGGATGCAGTCCCGGGCGTTGGGCGGCCGCCGCCATCCCGGCCCTGAACGTCACCGCGGTTTGGCCACGCTGCCGAACATCCGCCGGCAGTTCAGCGGCCGCGCTGTCCGCCGGACCGGGACGTTCACGCTGCCCCGCATCGGGCGGTGGAGCCGGATGTGGCTGCCCACCAGCATGTTCGGGTACCACATCGGCCACCCCCACCGGCCCGCCGCGCCGGGGACCGATTTGTGGGTGCATTTCGAGGCGCGGTTGCGGATCATCGCCCGCACCGGCTGGGGAAAGTCGTGGCGGCTGCTGATTCCGATGATCCGGCAGCTCCCCGGCCCGGCCGTCATCACCAGTATTGAAGCGGAGATCTTCACCGCCACCGTGAAGGCTCGGATGTGGCGGCGGCCGCCGGTCCGCTTCGCCTGGATGCGGCTGCTGCGCCGCAAGTGGCGGGCCCCCGTCCGCTACCCCGTGGTGGTGGCCGACCTGTCGGCGCCGGAATCCCGGTTCGCGGCCGGGTTCCCGCAACTACGGGCGAACCCGATCGTCGGTGCGGAGAACTTCAAGATCGCCACCACCCGGGCCCGCGGCCTGGTCGCCGGTGGCGACACCGACGGCGAAACCGCCGGCGAGACCGACAAATTCTTCCGAAGCTCAGCCACCCAAGTGTTGGCGGCCTGGCTACAGGCCGCCGCGATGGACCCGACCAAGGACATCGAGGACCTGGTCGAGTGGCTCCGCGACACCGACCTGGACACCCCCAGCAGCATCCTCGCCGAAGACGCCACCCCGGAAGCTCGGGCCGCGGTGATGAATATGGCCACCCACCTCGACCCCGCCGCCGGCCGCACCACCTCCGGGGTGAAGCGCTACCTGAACTTCGCGATCTCCTCGATGGCTTCCGGTCAGGGCCGGGTGCTGTGCGGACCACGCACCGGCCCCCAGTTCGACATGGACGCCCTGATCCGGGCCGGCGGCACGGTGTACCTACTGGCGGAGGTCGACGAGATGGAACTAGCCCGGCCCCTGCTCACGATGCTGGCGGGGGAGATGTTCATGTCCGCCGAACGCACCGCCCGGACGATGCCCGGCCGGCGACTGCCGTACACGTTCATGGGCATCTTCGACGAACTCAAAGCCGGCGTCCGCCTGGCGATCCTGCCGTACGTGACCACCGTGCAACGCAAATACGGGATCAGCTTCGCCTACGCCATCCAGTCCTCGATGGACGAGGAGGAGATGTTCGGCAAGGCCGGCGCCCAACGACTGCGGGACAACAGCGTAACCATCGTCGGCGGCTACGACGGTTCCTCAGCGCAGGAAACCGCCCGCCGGGCCGGCAAGACCCCGATAGTGGTTGCCAGCCGCGGAACCGGCGGGCACCGCAGCGAACACACCCAGCTGGAAGACACTCTCCCCGAATCCGACCAAGGCGAACTGGAGGACGGGCAGAGCGTCGTCCTCGGGCGGGGAATCCTGCCGTTCCTGGCCGCCACCGACCGCGTCGACAAGCCGCGGCAGGTGCGCGCGCAGATCCGCCAGGAGGTGCGCGAGGTCGACGCCTACGTCGCCCGTCGCCGCGCGTCAGTCATGGCCCGCACCGAGGACGACGACCTGCTCGCCCGGGCCGGCATCACCACCTGGAACCTGACCAAGGAGAACGCATGACCACCTCGATCACCACCGCCGTTCCGACCGACGTTCGCCGCGACCGGATACGGCAGCTCGCCGCGCGGACCAGCCCGAAAAACCCGGCACGGCCACCGTGGTCGTGGACGAACCTCACGTCGGACGAAGCCGCGTGGCTGGACGATGCGCTCGACGAGTTCGTCGAAACCTACAATCGCATCCACGTGAACAGCGTCGATGAGGTCATCCCCGCCTGTTGGCGGCTGCACCCCGCCGCCGCCCAGGAACTGCCCGTCCAGTTCTGGGCCTGGTGGAGCGCCCACCTCGACCCGACGGCGACCACCGCCGTAGTCGTCGACTACTACCAACGGGTCCTGCCCGGCTTCCAGACCAGGCTGAGCACCCGGCTCCTTGGCAAAGCGGCGGTCAACTGCCGGAAAGGTCGCCACACGCCGACCATCGACCGGGACCTTACCGACGCGATCAGCTTCGACACCACCGGCCCCGCAGAAGCCACCGGACGCAGCCCCGAGACCCGTCGCGTGCTGCGCGAAATGGACTTCGGCACCGTCGAAGGCCGCTGAACTGACCCAGCACCACGGCCGTCCCTCTGACCTCAAAGAGCATGTCCAGCTGGACATGCTCCAGGTAGGCACACGTGTCGCAGGCTCGCCGTGTTGCCTTCAGTCCGAGAACGAGGACGAGGACGGCGATCCAGCATCCGTCCACCAATCCCAACTAGCTGCGTGGCACAGGTGGGTGCGTCGAAGTGTTAGTCCGGATTCGACCGATCCCTTGATCCGGTTGCCCATCGTCGGTACTGGTAGCCAGCGCCTCGAACTGCCCGAATGGGTCCGTCACCTGTCGAGTCTATGGCTGACGGACAGAGTCCCGGTATCCTCCACCAGTGAGCACCCTGCACACAAGCCTCAGTGTCCTCATGGACAGGCTGAGTGCGGTCGCGCCGACGCCCACACCTCACCCGGCTCCAACGGTCATCAAGACCGTGGTTCGCACCGTGACTACAACGGTGACCACCGGCACTGGCGGATCGTCGAGTTCTACGAGCCCGTGGGTGCCGCTGGCTACCCTCGGAGCGGCAGTGATCGCCGCCACCGTGGCTGGCATCAGTGTCTACTTCGTCCGGAAGAATGGTAACGAAGCGAACAGAGTCGCAGGTCGGGCAGCAGCTGCAGCTAAGGTTTCTGCAGATGCCGCGAAACAATCAGCCGACACCATGGTCACGTCCGCCCGTCAGCTAGACGAACGGACCAAACATCAAGGGATCATGCTCGATCTGCATTGGGCTGCAGACCACGCCATGTCGAAGGACCCTGTCGAAGCCCGCCTCGGAGTAGCACAGCTAGTCAAGCTAGGTCGGTCAGACCTACTGGCGTCCGAACAGGCGTACGTAGATGCTGCTCTGATAGCGGCCGTCAGGGGGCCGAAACAGCAGGTCGAGCAGATCGCTGCTCAACTAGCTCGGGAAGTCGAGCAAGCGTTGGCCGCTGCCAAGGCTCGAGACGTAGAATCTCAGCAGAAGCAGTCCGAGCAAGCTAAGGAGGAGTGATGACCACCGCACACCTGGAGGTCACCCCCGCTCAGGCTGATGCAGCGAGGGCCATCGTGGAGAGGAACTCGGCCAGGGGCCGTCCAACGTCGGACGCCATCCGCTTGATCGCGACATCATCGGACCCTGAGGCTGATCTCGAGGCTGCCCGCAAGCAAGCTCTTGACGCCCTGCGTCTCACTGCCCTCCAGCACACCATGAGCATTGCTGCGCTTGTCAGCGAACTGGGCGAAAAGAACCCGGCGATGAGCGCGATCCTTAGCCAAATGCAGGCCACCCACACTGGGACACAACTGCGTGTACTCCGGGACGCTGCCGAGATGAACTTCTGAACAAGAGCTTCGCTGTGGCTCGGCTGAGGCTATTAGAGCGTGCCTCGGACGAATAGCGGGGTCTCGCCGTAGTCCGAACGCCGGGCGTTCTGATTGAGCGTTGTTGCGCCGTTGCCCAGGTTGATCGCCGTTATCTTCGTCTGCGGAAACACGCTGTCAGTTGCGCCCGGGTAGGACAGGGGTGCTTCCGGCGAGTGTTGTTCGTTCGGCGGAACGGCGTATCGGCTGAGCGGCGAGGTGGTGATTTCGAGCTGGCTCAATCAGCGTTCAAAGTCTGCACCCGGCACATCAGGGATGCTTGAGGTCGGGTCGTAGGCGTACGGATCCTGGGCGTACGGCTCGGCGGCGTCGAGCTCTTGTGCGGCGATCGCGTCCCGTTCGGCCGCGTATGCATGCTGACGTGCCTGGTCGGCCGCGGGGTCCGGGTGGTCGCTCCGGTATTGCTGTTCGGCGCCGAGCGCGGAGACCTCGTCGGCGACAGTCTGGTACTCGCTCCGGAGCTGGTCCACCGCTGTGCGGGCTTCCTGGGCGGTCCGTTGGTCAATCGCGCGTGCTTGGGTGATGAGTTCGGTGGAGTTGGATTGGGCCGCTGTGGCAGCGGCGCGGATCCGGTCTTGTTGCTTCTGGGTGCCGACCTTCGCTTGCAGCGCGGCCGCAGTTTTGGCGGCCGCAACCATCCGTTGCTGGTGGACTTGGCGGGCCGCGGTGAGCTGGTCGATCCTGGCGGCCAGGTCTGCTTTGCGGGCACCGGAGAATCGCCCGAGGCCGTCGAGTTCGGTTTGTGCGGCGGCAGCCTCCTCGGCTGTGGCCTGCGACGCGGCCCGCGCCGCCTGGGTTTCGGCGATGGCCTCGCGGTAGGTGTCGACGTCGGCGACGTCCTGGCGAAGTGTGGCAACGGTTTGTCGGAGCCGGTCGACGGCTTCGCCCTGGCCGGTTTGGGCGGCGGTGTTGGCACGGTCGGCGTAGTCGGCCGCGTCGATGACGGCCTGATGGAGCCGGCGTTGGTCGGCAGCCAGCAGCGCGAATCTTTCCTCTAGGACGGCATCAGGTACGTCGAGGGAGGGCCGCTGCTCGCGGATCTCGACCGCGTCGACGAGGTCGCGGTTCGGCATCGCTTGACCTGATGCCGCCTTGGGGAGTTCGGCGAGGTCGGGCACGCTAAGAGCTGGGAGCGGCTGCGGTTGGACGTCGATGTGGTCAGCCACGGGCAGCTCGTCGACGTCAATGTCTGGACGTTCGGTGGTCGGGTCGAGTGTGATCACGCCGCTCGGCTGAACACTGAGGCCGCGGGTTGGCGAGATCATGGCGGTCGACGGACTGTCGGCGGGAATTTCCCCCAGATCGATGCCTGGTTCGGACCCGGACCTCCCGGGTTCCGGATCGTCTGCTGGTCCGGGTTCTGCCGGCGGCGTGGTGCGTGTGCGCAGCGTCGGCGGGGTGGGTAGTCCGAGGTCGCCTGGGTAGGCCGGCCCGAACGGTGCGGGTGGTTTAGGCGGTAGGGCGTCGACTTCTTCGTTGACCTTGTCCATGACGGTGAACAGAGACAGGTCGAGCTTCTCGGCCAGCCGCATGGTTTGCCGGTGCTGTTGGTCGGTTGGCATGGTGGCGACGGTCCGGGCCGCGATGTGCATGGTGCCGAACCGTTCGGTGACGTTGCGGAACTGCTCGTCTTTACTCCACCGGGCCTTGTTGAGGTTGACGATCCGGTCGACGACGAGGTCTTCCAGCGGCCGCCGGTCGGCCATCACTGCGCGGACGGCGTCGGGGCCCTGTTCGTTGAGGAGTTGGGAGACGTCTTTCGTGGTCGTCGGCACGATCGTTGAGGCGTGGTCGACGCCGGCGGCGGCGAGTACGTCCCGGGCGCGGACGGCGGCGGTGTCACCGGCCGGGTCGTTGTCCATGACGACCACGACCTGCCGGTCCGCCAATGACGCGACCTGTTGCAGGGTGGCCACGTGGTCGGCGGTCAGCGCGGTGCCGCTGGTGGCGACCGCGACCAGCCGGGGGGTGTCGGCGTCGCGGTGGACCTTGTTGATGGCTTCGGCGTCCATCGGGCCTTCGACAATGACCAGGTCGGCGCCGGCCTCCAACGCCGCGACGTTGTCGGCGGTGAGGCCGTAGAGCAGTTCGGACTTGTTGAACAGCTCGGTGCCGGGGGAGTTGAGGTATTTGGGGTTGCGATCGCTCAGGTCGGCAGGGGGTTTGCGGCCGATGAACCCGGCGACGTCCCCGCCGGGTTGGGTGATGGGCAGCATGGCCCTGTCGCGGAACTGGTCGATGTAGGTGCCGCGGGAGCTGCGTTTGATCAGGCCGGCGGCGAGCTGCTCGTCGCGGGTGAAACCGCGTCCGGTGAGGTGGTCGGTGGTAGTGGTCCAACCGGCGGGGGCGTACCCAAACGGGTCCGGGTCCAGGCCCCGGCTGGTGATGTAGCCGGGCACCCAGGAGCCGGCGGCCTGATCCTGCCAGAACGTGTGCGCGGCGTCGAGAGCCGCCTGCGCCCGGGCCATGGCGGCCGCACGGGCGGCGGGCTCCAGCTCGGCGGTCGCCGCAGTGTCCGGATCGACAGCGGTGTCGTCGGCGGGCGGTGCCGCGGGCGGGGCAACCCATTCCCGGTCGGGGGTTGGGGCGTCGTCGTAGAGGTCGACGGGCGCCTCGTCTGACTCGGGGCCCGTGTAGTCCCGTTCGAACACCACCAGTTCGTCGGGTTCGATTAGTGAGCTGATGTCGTCCGGCACCCCGACATACGGGTCGGCGTACCCCGCGGCGGCGACGCGGTCCGGGTCGAACGGATCGACGGCAGGCATCGGTTCGGCGTCGTCGGGCTCAACCAGCAAGGTCCGGCGACTCTGCTCGGCGTCGGCGTCGACAGGGTGGTGCTGGTCGATCAGTCGGTAGGCGCCGGCGGGGGCGTGCAGGTCGGCGGCCGCGGGGTCGAGCGGCGCATCGTCGGGGGGTCGGTCGTCCAGGTCGAGGAGCTGGTGCAGGTTCGCCAGCAGGGATGGGGCCAGTTCGCTGGGCCGCATGGGGCCGTGCGCGGCGAGCATCCCGGCGGCGTCGGCGACGATCCGGTCGACGGAGGCCTGTTCGGTGGCGGGGTGCGGGGTGCGCTCGTAGGCGTCGACTTGGGCGACGATGACCGGCCAAAGCCGGTCGGTGACGACCTGCCCAGCGGCATGCTCGCCGAGGGTTTCGGTGAGCTGCCGGCTCCACGCTGGCGCCAGCCGGTGGCCGGTCACCGGCGCGGAAGCGTCGGGTCCGAGCCGGCCGGCGATCCGCCACCACAGGGCGCCGGCGGCGACTTCGGTGGGCAGCGGTGCCCGGTCGTTGACGGCTTCGTCGAGGTGCCGGGCGACGGGGGCGCCGGCGGCGTCGGCTGCGGACAGCCTGGCGGCTAGGACGGGCCAGTAGTCGTCGTCGGCGACGTCAATGCCGGCGGCGGCGAGTTGGGTGGCCCACCGGTCGGCGCCGTCGGCCGGGTCGCCGGCGACGCCGATGGCGCGGTCGACCAGCTCCCGGTGCTGCCGGGCGGCGGCGATGGTGCGGGGTCTTTCCCCGGCAGGGCGCAGGTCGTCTTCGGGGACGGAGTGGCTGGCCCGCCACAGCGCGAGGTCGGCCAGCACGCGGGGGTCGGTGAGGTAGGGCAACGCCCAGGCCGGTGCGGTGGTGGTGGTAAACGCGGCGGCCTGTTCGCGGATTTGCCCGGCGAGGTCGTCGACCAGGTCATTCCGGGCCTGCAGGTAGGTTCCCCAGTCCGGCTGGGTGGCGAGTACGGCCGGGACGGACGGCAGCCACGGCAGCGGGCCGGGCTGCTGGGAGTGGTTGCCGGTGGGGTCGATGCGGTAGTCCAGCACGGCCGCCAGGTCCTCGGCCGTGTCGAGTTCCCGGGTGGCGGCCGCGGCGCGCAGCTGCTCGATCGGGTCGAGGTCGTCTGCGGTCAGCACCGCCAGGTGCGCGGCAAGGGTCTCCCACGCCGGGGCTGCGGTGACCGCTGGGACGGCGGCCTCGGCGGCTGCGGTGAGTGCGGCCATGCCGTCTGGGCCGAGCTGCGCCTGCGCGGCGACTTCGATGGAGCGGTGGTAGGCGTCGGCGGCGTGGCCGAGTCGGCCGGCGGGGTCGGCGGCGTCGCGCATTTCAGTGGTGACCGACCGGGGGGTGCCGTCGCGGCCGAGGACCGCGGCGAAGGTTTCCACGACGGACGGTGGGAGGACGGCGCCGGGGGTGATCAGGTCGTGGTGCTCGCCGGTGCCGGGGGTGATGACGTAGGCGTGGGTGCCGTCGGCGGCGCGGGTCAGTCCGGGGTAGAGGTCGTTGCGGGTCATGCCGTCGGTGACAATCAGGTGCGCGGTGCCGCGGCGGCTGCCGGCTTTGCCGACGGTCATGCCCTGTACGGAGGCGTGGGTGTGGGCGTAGCCGAGCCGGACGTGACCTTGCTGGACGTACCAGGCGGGGATGGTGCGGGTGACGCCGCGGCGGGTTTCGGTAGCGGTGATCGACCCGTCGGCGCCGACGTCCTTCACGGTCCAGCGGTAGTTGTTCCGGACGAAGTCGGTGCCGCCCATGGACAGCACCCGCTTGTTCCGCTTGGTCACGATGACGTCGCCGGCGGCGACGACGTCACCGTTGGGCAACGTCAGCTCCGCTCCCGTCACCTGGCCGGCGGCGATCCGGCCGGCGCGGGCCTTGGCGTTGAGCTGGGCCACCAGGTCGAGGGTGGGCCCGATCATGATGGAGTCCGTGCCGTCGGCGACATCGGCGGCCCACGCCGCGTGGACTTGGTCGGCGACGGAGGCGGCGGTGGCGGCGTGCAGCTCCCCGCGGTCGACGTACAGGCCGGTGACCGAAGGGTCCCCTTCGCGGAGGGCGAGGGAGGCGGAGCCGAGTTGGGGGTCGGTGAACCGCATGACCTCGGTGAGTGTGAGCGCGCCGTGGGCGGCTTCGATATCGCGGAGCACTCCACCGGCGCCGCCCGCGGCGCGTTGCTGATCGTCGCCGAGCAGGACGACGCGGCCGCCGCGGCCGGTGATGAACCCGACCGCGGTGTCCAGCTTCGGGGTGGAGGCCAGGCCCGCTTCGTCGATGATGACGAGGGTGTCGGGGCCGATGGCCCGCATCCACGGCTGCCACTGGTCCTGCGTGACGGAGGCGAGGTCGTGGGTGAGTTTGTCCAGGGTGTCGGCGTCGACGCCGGGGATGGCGGCGGCCAGTTCCTGCGCGGCGGAGGCCTGCGGCGCCAGCCCGAGCACGGTGCCTCCGGTCGCCTGCCACCCGGCGGCCAGCACCCCCATCACGGTGGTCTTCCCGGTCCCGGCCGGTGCGAGGGCGAGCATCAGCGGTCGGTCGGTGGTAGCGATGACGGCGACCATCGCGGCCTGCGCGGGGTTGAGTTGGCGACCCTGGTTGTTGGCCGACCATTCCAGCGCAGCGATCTCCACGTCGCCGGAAGTGATGGTGCGGGCGCCGTCCTGTCCGGCGACGGCGACGATCCGCTGTTCCGCGGCGAGGACGGCGGGGGTGGTGTACAGCTGGTTCCCGGCCATCCGGAACACCGACTGACCGTCCTGCCGCTGCAATTCCGCGGGGACCGGCGCGTCGACCTCGGTGTCCATCCCGATGGGGATGCTGCGGTCCAGGCCGGTAGCCCGGTTGGCGACGGTGCGGGCCACCTCGACCATCTGCTGCGGGTCGATCCCGGAGCCGCGGACCTGCCGCAGAGCTTCGGCGAGCAGGTTCGCCTCCCGCCAGTGCGCCCGGCCGTTGGCGACGGCGGCGACAGTCTGCTCTGTCAGTTCCGCGAGCAGCCCGGCGGTGACCGGGCCGGCTTCGGCCTGCACCCGCAACCCGGCGACCATGTCGTCCAGGGCTTCCTCGCTGCCCAACGCCTCGATGGCCTGCTCCCGCCACAGCTGACGTTGTTCGGCGAGGGAACGGGGTTCGTGCTTAGCCTGCCGGGTCGCCAGGGTCGCCTCCTGGTGCAACGCGATCCGCTCGGTCGCGGTGGGGACCCGCCCGTGATCGGCGAGGAACGTCGCGTGCAGCTGCGCGGCGGCGGTGTCGATCGCGGCGCGGCGGGAGGACCACACAGTGTTCAACTGCGCCGGGACGCCGACGATCTCCCGAACCGGCCGTTTGCCGGGGGTGGTGTCCCGGGGCGCGAACGCGACGCCGAGGCGGCGGGTAACACCGGCCTCGAGGAGGGTGTTGTACCGCTCGGATCCGGCGACGGCCATCCGGTGCAGCATCCGACCATCCAGCGACAACCACTTCCCCGACAGGGTCTGCACCTTGTTGGAAACGGCGACGTGGGTGTGCAGGTCGGGGTCGCCGGCGCGGGAGTCGCGGTGAGTGAACACCGCCGCCAGGAACCCTTTGGCGTCGACCTGCGCGATGGAGTGGGTGCCTTCCCGGGTGTACCCGGCGGCCTTCTCCAGCCAGGCGAGGGTGTCGCTGACGGCCTCGTCGTGTGCGGCTTCGATGAGCCGGGCCGTGTCGACGGGGGCGACCGCCCACAGGGTCGACACCGATTTGACGGGGGAGAAGGTGAGGTCGTAGCCGGCGACGGCGGACGTCGCCGGTCGGGACAGCCGGGCGAGGTAGCCGGATAGTTCCTGCTCGGTTCCCGGGGGGCGGTGGTGTTCGGCGGTGAACATGTCGGTGGCGACCCGGGTGCGGATGGTCTGCTTGTCCTGTTCCGCCGGCGCCAGTCCATGCCGGGCCTCCCAGTCGGCGTACGCCTCGTGGAGCGCTTCGCGCCACCGGCTGGCTTCGGGGAAGACGGGGAACGGCCGGCCCAACGCCACCTTGGCGGCGACAGCACGGAGCCTGTCGCGGCGGGACCCTTTCGCGGGCAGCTCGGCGATGGCTGCGGCTTCGAGCTGCTGCGCGTTGGGGTGCAGGCCCTGGCCGAAGAGGTTTTTCATCTGCTGCTCGGTGACCTCGCCGGTCACGGCGACGCCGGCCATCCCGGTACCGGCCCAGCGTCCGGGCGCCTCCCCTTTCGCGGAGTAGTACGCCTCCAGCGACGGTGTTCCGTGAACGGTGGCGTCGGCGGCGGCGACCTGCCGGATCAGGTAGGTGTAGCCGTTACCGGCGGTCAGTTTGTGCAGCGACATCACCCGGCATGCACCGCCAGGTGTTCGTGCAGCCCCGAGCCGGCTAGGGCTCGGATCGCGGATCGGTGCATGCAGCTGATCCTAGCGGCCGGAGAGCAAGAGGTGTGATGGGCTTGGGTTGCCTTGCCTGGGGGTTCGCGGACGCGATGGCAGCAGCAGCAGTGATCAGGCGACAGATTGTGGCCGACCTGGTGGCGGAGAGGGCGGTGCTGGCTAAGATGGCGTCTATCGGTCGACGGGTGATTGAGGCGTGCACAGCGGAGAGTTGGTGTCGGTGGTGGGTAGGACGACAAACGACACGGTGCGCAAACGGCAGAGCGCAGCGGAGAAAGCTCGGGATGCTCGGATCAAGTTGTATCGAGATCGGGATGCCCGGGATGCCCGGGTGGAGGCTGCGGCGGCCGAGGTGTTCACAGCTCAGGACGGCCTGACGGTCGCTGATCAGACGCTGGCAGCGGCGAAAGCGGCGGCGGCGGCGGCAGTTGCGGCGGCAGAAGCCGACCACCGGGCGGCGGTCGAATCCGGCGAGACCGCGGTGTCGGCGGCGCTGCGGAAGCTGACCGCCGAGAAGCTGACCGCGACCGAGATTACGGAGTTGACGTCGCTCGCCCCGGCCGATGTGCGGCGGTTGACCAAGCCGGTCGCCGCACCGGAGCCGGTCGCTTCTGCTGTCGACGGCGCGGCGGCCGTCGCGGTCTAGCGGGAGCGGAACAGGGGGGCCGGGTCTGTGAGTAAGTCGCAGGGCAGACGGTTACGGCTCAGTGGCCCGGACGTTAACCGGTGGCGGTCCAAGATCGCGCCGACGGCGACGTGCCATATCTGGATGGGCGCGGTCGGCTCCGACGGTTACGGCCGGTTCTCGATCCGCGATGACCGGGACGGGGCCCGCATCGTGACCCCACACCAAGTAGCCGCCCGGTTGGCGTTCGGCCCCATCCCGGCGGGGTCCACGTTGATGCACGACTGCGACGTGCGAGTGTGCGTCCGCACCGGACCCGGTCATGTTCGGGTCGCCACTCAGGCCGAGAACATGGTCCAGGCGGCGCGGCGCGGCCGCGCCAGAGGTCCACGGCCCGGGCTGGTCGATGTGCGCGGCAAGGTCGGGGCATCCCGCGCGGTGCAGGACGCCATCCGGGATGCCGGGACTGACGATCCCGCCGCGCTCGCAGCGGTGCTGGCGCACTGCCTGGCCGCCGGTGACCCACTCCGCGAGTTCTTCCCGATGTTCGACCTACCCGACGACGATGACGCGCTCGTCGTGATCGGTGCGTGGGATGACTTCCCCGCTGATCTGTTCGCGGTCCCACCGGATCGACGGCCGCAGGTGCACGGTGACGGGTGGGTGTTGTTTTGACCTGGGACGTGTGAAGGCCCCGGCGCTGGCGGTCAGCGGCCGGGGCCTTCGGCTCTTAATGGAGTTGAGCCGGCTGTCAGGCGGCAGGCTCGTGATGCTTGTCGGGCGTCGATGCCGCCGGCGGTTGAGTTTCCGGTCCGTGTTGAGTTTCCGGTCCGTGCAGTGGGTCGGGGGTGGCGTTGTGGATGCTTCGCTGTTCAACATCGGCCAGGTCATACCCGATGGCTCGTAGGTGCTGCAGGTAGACGGCGCGGGAGCGGTCGGTCTGGCGGTGGGCGTCCCGGTTGAAGGCTTCCTCGTACGCGGTGACCACGTGCGCCCACAGGATGAGGCCGTGCCGGGACGGCGTCGTGTCGGCGGCGACCTTGCCGGGGTTCTCGCCGAGGATTTCGACCAGCACGGATGACCGGTGCCAGGGGTTACCGGCCCATCCCCCATAGACAGGATCGCGCTGGATGACCCTCTCCAGTGCCCACGCGGTCATGGCTTTGGCCCGGGATTTCACGGTTAGCGAATCACATAGGAATGTCCGGCGGACACCCTGCGCGGCGTCGGCTTCCTTGTTCAACCTGATCAGCTCGGCGCGTTGCACTCGGGCGGTTTCCCGCGCGTGGGCCTCGGCTTCGGCCTGCCGGGCGATGGCCTGGTCTCCGGTCTCGTCGTCGGGCTCGGTGTCGATTTCGGCGCGCGCGGCCGCCCAGAGGCTCAGGTGCCGGTAGCGGCTGGGGTCCATGCACACGTATCGGGCCAGGGCGGTGATGCCCTGCGGTAGCTCGGTGTTCTCGTCGACGTCGGCGTCCTCGTCGAGTTCTTCTGCCCACACTTCGTCGGTCTCGATGTAGGCGGCGTGGCCGGGGCAGGCGGCGTGTTCCTCGATCGTGAGGGGCTGGCCGGTCGGCGCGTCGGCCGCTCTGATCTGGGAGAGGTTGCGGGCCGGGTTTGCGCCGTATCCGCGGACGGGCTCATCCAGGACAGTCACCCCGGCGGTGTCCAGCTCGGCCCGGCACGCGGTGACGGCCTGGCGTTCCTTCTCCTCGATGGCCAGCACGGCCACCTGGTGGGCGAGCTGGCCACGCGCGGCGGCGCGGGTCAGGGTTTCGACCGCGCCGGGGGTGTCCTGCCATTCCGAGATGGTGGCCATATCGACCAGGGTCAGGGCGTGGCTTTCGGCCAACTGGGTAGCTTCCGGGGTGAGGGTCGCGGCTTTGCGGGCGGCGGCCACGTGCGTCTTGTCCCGGCCGATGGCGCGGCAGATCGCGGCTCCTGAGAGTTTCAGTGCGAACAGGGCTGCGATGGCGTGAGCTTCTTCGACGGGGGTGAGACCGTCGCGGGCGAGCCCGGTCACGGCCATGGTCCGTGCGGTGTCCTTCGCAGCGGCCAGGTCGGCGCGCACGACGCACGGCAGCGGCAGGCCTGCGGCCCGGGCTGCGGCCAGGCGGCGGTTCCCGTCAACGGCGACATGGGTGATCTCGGGCGGGAAGTCGTGCCCGGTGACCAGGGCGACGGGGACAACGATCAGCGGGACCAGAATGCCGACCTCGGCGATGGAGGCGGTGAGTTCGGTGATGCCTCGGCTGGCATCCCGCAAGTTGTCCGGGTGCTGCGCGACGTGGGCGGGGTCCAGTTCGGTCACCACGAACGGTTGCGGCGCGGACTCGGACTCGGTGGGGGTGTGGGTGGCAGTCATGACGGACGGGTTCCTTTCGGGAAGTGGCGGGAGGCGGGGGCCGGGCGGTGCTTTTCCGCCCGGCCCCGCAGTAGGTGGGTTGTCAGAGGGTGGTGAGGGTGTCCAGGTCGGCCGGGGGCATCCCGGTGGCCATGACGGCCAGCATCAGATGGGCCAGGCGGTGATCCGGGGCGGTACGCAACGTCCGGTCGATAGCCACCTGCGCCAGCGCGCCGTTGCCGTGCCGGTAGGCCAGCACGGCCAGGGCGGCGCACACGTCGGCGGCGGGGGGGTCGGTGTTCGGGGTGGACTGGGCGGCGGTGACCAGGGTCGCCACGGCGTCGGGGTCCGGCAGCATCCGGGCGATCAGGGCGTCACGGCCGGTGATGCTGGCCAGCTCTGCGAGCACCGGGGCCGGGGCCATCTCCTGTTGGTGCTCCACGGACCGGGCCAGCTGTTCCCGGCTGGTTAGCACGGCGCGGCCCTGACAGGCATTGGCGGCCACCAGCTCCGCCGACACCTGGTGCGGGTTGTTGGGGACGGCTATGACGTCCAGGACGGGGCAGACCCGGTCCATCGCGGCGCGGAGCACGTCCAGGTCGACGGTATTGGGCTGGTCGGTGTAGACGATGACGGCGACCTCGTCGGCGTAGCGGGCGGCCGTTGATGCCAGGGATGCCCACGTCTGCGCGTCCATCGATACAGCAGGCCCAGCGGTGGACGGTAGATCGATGCGCAGGACGGGCCCGACGCGGCGGCGTGGCCCGGCCAGGCACAGCAGGACCAGCGACTCGGCCGGGTGGAATCCCAGGAGCGCCGGTACAGCTGACAGGAGCCCGTCGACGCCGGACAACGAGATAGTGGAAGTGTTGTTGGGGTGCATCATGACAAGTGCTCTCCTTTTGAACGGGGGGAGTTGGTGGGTGCCCGGCCGTCGGCCCGGCGCTGCCGGGGGGGGGAGGAGGGGGGGATATCCAGAACCACCACCCGGGCAGTGCGCGGGGATACGGTCGAACGCG
>JBBRDH010000011.1:0-58049 GCA_038204125.1 Mycobacteriales bacterium | reverse complement strand
TCTACGACGTCCTGCGGCGGTGGCTGGAACACAGCGGCTACCGCGTCGTCCACGTCCGCAACGTGACCGATATCGACGACAAGGTGCTGGCCAGGTCGGCGGAGGCAGGGCAACAGTGGTGGGCATGGGCCACGACCAACGAACAGGCGTTCAGCGACGCCTATGACCTACTCGGCTGCCTGCGGCCAACCATCGAACCGCGGGCGACCGGCCATGTGCCGCAGATCATCTCGATGATCGGTGAACTGATGGCGGCCGGTAAGGCCTATGCCGCGCGGGGCGACGTATATTTCGCCGTGCGCTCGCAGGACGATTACGGATTTCTGTCCGGACAATTGCTGGACGAGGTGGTCCAGGGGGAATCCGAGGGCGCCGGAAAGCGGGACAGCGTCGACTTCACCATGTGGAAGGCGGCGAAACCCGGTGAGCCATCCTGGGATTCCCCGTGGGGCCCGGGCCGGCCCGGCTGGCATATCGAATGCTCGGCGATGGCCAGGACGTATCTTGGCCCCGAATTCGACATCCACGGCGGCGGCCTCGATCTCGTGTTCCCGCATCACGAGAACGAGGCTGCCCAATCTCACGGACTGGGAGAGCGGTTCGCCCGTTTCTGGCTGCATTCGCACTGGGTCACCATGGCCGGCGAGAAGATGTCGAAATCGCTGGGGAACGTGCTGTCGGTGCCGTCGGTGACCGCCCACACCCGCCCGGTGGCCCTTCGCTACTACCTGGTGAGCGTCCACTACCGGTCGTCCATCGACTATTCCCGGGCCGCGATCGACGACGCGGCGAAGGCCTATGACCGGATCGAGAGCTTTCTCCGCCGGGTCGCCGACCGGGTCGGGGCGGTCGAGATCGGCCCGGTGCCCACCGCTTTCGCCGAAGCGATGGACGACGATCTGGCTGTGCCGCGGGCGCTCGCCGTGGTCCACGACCGGGTCAGGGTCGGCAACGCCGCGCTGGTGGCCGGCGACGCCGATGCTGCGGCCGGGCAGGCCAGCCAGATCAGGGCGATGGTCGCGGTACTCGGCGTCGATCCGTTTGTCGCGCCGTGGGCCACCGCCGCCGATGCCGGCCCGGCGAGCGCCGAGGTCGCCCACCTCAGGGCCGCCACCGACTCGCTGGTTTCCGGGTTGCTCGCCGACCGTGCCGCAGCCAGAGTCGCCCGGGATTTCGCCAGGGCCGACGCCATCCGCGGCCAACTGGCCGATTCGGGTTTCGTCATCGAGGACACTGTTGATGGCCCGGTCTGGTCCGTCAAGCGGCGATCGGACGAGTCGAGTACCCCGGCCGGCCATGCCTGATCCGGCCACCAGCAGACGCCCACCAGCAACCCCGCGAAGGAAGAGGTGACGCCGACATGGCCGGGAACTCCCAGCGCCGCGGCGCGATCCGCAAGACCGGCACCAAGAAGGGCGCCGTCGTCGGCTCCGGCGGCCAGGCCCGGCGAGGGCTGAAGGGCAGGGGCCCGACCCCGCCGGCCACCGAGCGGACCGGCCATCCGGCGGCCCGCCGGGCGAGCTCGGCGGCCCGCCGCGAGCCGACCGCCCAGGGGCGTCCGCAGCGGCGGGACCGCGGGGATCTGCCGGAGACGGTCGTCGGTCGCAATCCTGTCGTAGAGGCGTTGCGGGCGGGTGTCCCGGCGATGGCACTCTATGTGGCGCAGGGTATCTCGGTTGACGAGCGAACGGCAGAGGCGGTCGCCCTGGTCGGCAACAAGGGCATAGCGCTGATGGAGATCTCGCGGGCGGAGATGGACCGGCTCACCGGCAACGCGATCCACCAGGGTCTCGCCCTGCAGGTCCCGCCCTACGACTACGCCCATCCGGACGACCTGCTGGCCAGGGCCCGCGATTCCGGGCGACCCCCGCTGCTGGTCGCCGTGGACGGCGTCACCGACCCTCGGAATCTCGGGGCGATCGTCCGGTCTGCGGCGGCGTTCGGGGCCCACGGGGTGCTGGTGCCCGAGCGCCGGTCCGCTGGAATGACCGCCTCGGCGTGGCGCACCTCGGCCGGGACCGCAGCCAGGATCAGGGTCGCCCGCTGCACGAACCTGGTCCGAACGTTGAAGGACTACGCGGCCGCCGGCCTGATGATCGCCGGCCTGGACGCCGACGGCACGGTCGACACCGACGACTTCGAACTGGCGACCGGCCCGCTGGTGCTGGTCATCGGCTCCGAGGGCCGGGGTCTGGCCCGGCTGACCCGCACCGTCTGCGACGTCACCGTCTCCATCCCGATGGTCCGCACCGTGGAATCGCTGAATGCCTCGGTCGCGACCGGAGTGGTCCTGGCCGAGGTGGCCCGGCGGCGGCGGGCGATGGTCGGCGGCGAACCCATCCTGTCGACCGGCCGGTGAGATAGCCGGCACCCCCGTCCTCGGTGCGGCAGGAGCTTTCACGCCGATCGGTTCCCTACCCACCCGAGCCGTCTGGGCAAGTCGCGGAAGTTCGACTCTCCGCAGACGGCACCGGGGTGGAAAACTCTGTTCGGACGAAGAGATCTCGGCCGGCGAATTCGGGGTTGGGACCGTGCTCGCCGAGGTCTTCGAGGTGCTGTCCCGCATCCGGCTGCACTACCAGTTGGCCCAGATACAGCGCGACGAGCAGCCGTCGGACGTGGTCAGCAGGCGGCGGTTGTCGCCGCTGGACAGAAGCCTGATCGGACAGGCCGTGCGTGAGATCGCCGGTGTGCAGACGAGAATGTCCAACCTCTCGCAGACCACGTCGCCCCAGCAGTTGGTAATCCGGGCGGCCCGAGGATCCCGGGCCGCCCGGTGACCGAACCGGCTACGTGCGCCTGCTCCGGACGAGGGTGTCTTCGGCAGGTCGACGGCGCCGACTGGTCAGGTCGACAGCCGGGGTCAGCCGAGCTTCAGCGCGTCGGCCGGCACGGCCGGGGAGCTCTTGAGCCGGTCGCCGCTGGCCTTGTCGAAGACGTGGATGTGCTGCGCGTCGGTCACCGACGCGTGGATGACCCCGCCGACACTGGGGTGCGTGCGGGCCTCGGCGCGGATGATGAATCGCTCGCCCGCAGCGTTGTTGCCGTGTACGAACGACTCCGCACCCAGTTCCTCCACCACCGAGACGGTGATCGGCATGCCGTGGTCGGAGAGCAGCAGGTTCTCCGGGCGAACCCCCAGCACCACGTTGGAGATGCCCATCGAGCTGGCCTCGGACAGCTGCTCGCGGGTCAGCGGGATGACGGTGTCCCCGAACTTGACGCCCTCGGAGGTCAGAGTGGTGTCGATGAGGTTCATCGCGGGAGAGCCGATGAAGCCGCCGACGAAGACGTTCTTCGGGCGGTCGTACAACTCGCGGGGGGTGTCGCACTGCTGCAGCACACCGCCGGGGGCCAGCACGGCGACCCGATGGCCCATGGTCATGGCCTCGACCTGGTCGTGGGTGACGTAGACGGTGGTGGTGCCAAGCCGGGCCTGCAGGCCGGCGATGTTGGCGCGGGTCTCCACCCGGAGCTTGGCGTCGAGGTTCGACAGCGGCTCGTCCATCAGGAAGACGGAGGGCTCGCGGACGATGGCCCGGCCCATGGCAACGCGCTGGCGCTGGCCGCCGGAGAGCGCCTTTGGCTTGCGGTCGAGGTACTTCTCCAGGTCGAGCAGGCCGGCAGCCTCCCGGACCTTGCTGGCAATCTCGGTCTTGTTGACGCCGCGAAGCTTGAGGGCAAAGCCCATGTTCTCGGCGACCGTCATGTGCGGGTACAGCGCGTAGGACTGGAACACCATCGCGATGTCGCGGTTCTTCGGCGGGACGTTGGTGACGTCGCGGCCACCGATCAGGATGCGTCCTTCGTTGATGTCCTCCAGGCCGGCCAGCATGCGCAGCGCGGTCGACTTGCCGGAGCCGGACGGCCCGACAAGGACCAGGAACTCGCCGTCCTCGATGTCCAGGGTCAGTTTGTCCACTGCCCGGACAGGGGTCACGCCGGGGTAGATCCGAGATGCCTCGTCGTATTTGACGTCTGCCATTGATTCCGTCCTTCTGCTCGGCCCGGCGCTCGCGGGCGGTCCGTGGGGCGCGTCGATGATCACGCGCAGACAGGGCTTCGAGGCCCTGTGTGAGCAACCGTAGACGGTTGACGCCGGTGGGCCAAGAGCTCGGCGGTAAGCGCTTTCCAAGATCACAAAGATCACTCGTTCGGCCTAGAGTGCCCAGCCGGGTGACAGACCCTGGTCACCCTTCTTCGGCCCCCGCCGTCCGGGAAGTGGCCCCCCCGCACCTTCCCGACGCTGCTCCCGACAAGTGGTCGCGTCCGATCCGACTACGGTGCAGCAATGGAACGCGTGCCCCGGGCCCGGCCGCCGGCGACCCTGGCGTCGCTGGCCGCCGAACTGGGCATATCTCGGACCACCGTGTCCAATGCCTACAACCGGCCG
This sequence comes from Mycobacteriales bacterium, assembly GCA_038204125.1. Lineage (GTDB taxonomy): Bacteria > Actinomycetota > Actinomycetes > Mycobacteriales > Nakamurellaceae > Nakamurella. The sequence goes on along the minus strand of JBBRDH010000011.1, from coordinate 53,656 downwards.
GACCAGCTTTCGCCGCAACTGCGCGCCAGGGTGATGGAGATGGCGCACCGGCTCGGCTATCCGGGGCCCGATCCGGTGGCTCGCTCCCTGCGCACCCGCAAGGCCGGCGCGATCGGCCTGCTGCTGACCGAGCAGCTCTCGTACGCCTTCCGGGACCCCGCGGCAGTGGCATTCCTGGAGGGCCTCACCCTGGAGTGCGACCACGCGCGGGTCGGCCTGCTGCTGGTGCCGGCGACCCCGGATTCCGACGATGTGCTGGCCGTGTCGAGCGCCGCCGTCGACGGCTTCGTGACCTACTCGATGCCCGACGACGACCCCCACCTGGCGGCCGTCCTGGCCAGGCCGGTGCCGACGGTCATCTGCGACCAGCCCCTGCTGGCCGGCGCCGACGTGGTCGGTATCGACGATCGCGCCGCCGCCCGCGGGATTGCGGACTACCTGGTCGGGCTCGGTCACCGCCGCGTCGGGGTGATCTGCATGCGGCTCGGTCGGGCCCGCCGCGACGGTCCGGTCGAACTGTCGCGGCAACTCTCGGCGCACTACCACGTCCAGCGGAACCGTTTGTCCGGCCTGCGCGAGGGATTCGTCGCCGCCGGGATCGCCTGGGATCGGGTGCCGGTGGTCGAGAGGTTCGACCACACCCTCGCCGCGGGGGCGTCCGCGGCAGCCGAGGTGCTCAGCCTGGACCCGGGCATCACGGCGCTGATCGCCACCTCCGACGTGTTGGCGCTCGGTGCCATCGAAGAACTCCATCACCGGCGGCAGCGGGTTCCCGAGGATGTGTCGGTCACCGGCTTCGACGGCATCCGCCCGGCCGCCGAAGCGGGCCTGACCACGGTTTTCCAACCGGTGGTCGACAAGGGCCGGGCCGCCGGCCGGTTGTTGTTCGATCCGGCGCGGACGGCCCGCGGCCGCAGGGTCATGCTGCCGACCACCTTCATCCCCGGCAGCACCAGCGGGCCGCCCCGGCCCTGACGTGCGGAGGTGATCGCTGCCGACGGTGAAACGGACCAGGCGCGGGCTCCCGTCCTTCATTTGATGAGCACTATCACCGGCAGTACAGCCGCCCGCGGCGGCCGAGCCCCGCGCCTGGCGGTCATCATCGCTGCCGGGGTTGTTGTGGTGACCTCTTGTGCTGGTTCCGCACCGACCGTCACCGGCGCGGCCACAGTAACCGTTGTGCCTGCCGTGCACCAGGTATGGGGCGGGGGGACTGTCGAGATCGAGCCGCCGCCGGCCGGCGTGAGGCCGCAGATTTCCGCCGCGGCTGCGCTGGCCACCTGCGGCAGCGGCGGATCGGTCTGCGGCGGCCCGACCTCGTCGGGGCCGGTCATCAGTATCGGTCTTGCGACATCCGCCGGTGCCGGCAACGCCGGAAGCAACGGTGCACTCCTTCCGCTGATGGACAGAGCCCTCGTCTACCAGATGGTGTGGCGGGGGGAGAGGTGCATCGCCTCCGCGCCTGCTACGGGTTCGCCTCCCCCCGCCGTCAACGCATCAGAGCGGAGCCTGGAGTTCGCGACATGCACCACCGTCAGTTGGGTGGACGGCACCACCGGTAAGAATCTGTATGCAATGAGCGGTCCGGCTATCGGTTGAAGTCGCCCCGGTCAGGACAGTCGACCGCGGGCCCGTCGTCGGGCGGAGTCGAGCACCAACAGCAGATCGGCGACCCTGGCCGGGTCGGCGACCCGGACGTCCGCCGCGGTTTCGCCGCCGCCGACCTTCACCCCGACGTCCTTCGGGCCCAGGCTCGCGAACGCATTCTCATCGGTGACGTCGTCGCCGATGAACATGATCCCGGTGCAGTGATTGGCGGCCGCCAGGGTCTGCAGGGCGCGGCCCTTGTCGGTCGCGACCACCGTCAGCTCGAGCACCATCTTGCCGCGCAGCAGATGGACGCCCTGCCAGGTCGCCGGGTCCTGCTCGATCGCCCTGGTCACCGTCCCGGCGTCGTCGGGGTCGGCGCCGCGCAGGTGGACCGCCACCCCGGCGGGCTTCCGTTCCAGTCGGATGTCTGGGAATTCGGAGGTGATCCCCTGCAGGGTCCGGCGCAGCTTGGAAAGCCGGGCCGTGGCTGTCGGGGACAGCATGTCCCTGGCCGGGGCGGCGGACCCGGAGCCTTTCACGTCAGGGTCTACCGCAGGGGTGCCGGCGTCTCCGACGTGCTCGGTTTCCGCGCCGTGACTGCCGACCAGTTGCAGTTTTTCCGTGTCCCCGAGCAGTTTTCGGAGGTCTTCTAGGGATCGCCCGGAAACCACCGCGACCACGGTGCCGGCGACCCCGGCCAGCGACCGGAGGGCCTCGACCGCCTCCGGCAGCGCGCGCGCCATCGCCGGGTCGTCGACGATGGGGGCGAGCGTGCCGTCGAAGTCGGTACCGACGAGCAGGCGCCCGGTCTCGGCCAGCTCGGTGACCGCCTCGATGACGTCGGCGGGCAGCCGGTTGCGGGCCTCCACGACGTGATCCCGCGAGCCCTCCAATGCGGAGAGGAACGCGGCCGCCCAGCGGTCGACATCGTGGGTGAGCACCTGTCGGCGCATCGAACGCATCCGGCGTCGGGCGTCGACCGCGGGCATCGTCAGCGCCTGCCGAAGGCCCTCTTTGACCGCGTCGGTGTCGTAGGGATTCACCAGGATTGCGGTGCGCAGTTCCTGGGCCGCGCCGGTGAATTCGCTGAGCAACAGCACCCCACCGCCATCGACCCGGCAGGCGACGTACTCCTTGGCGACCAGATTCATCCCGTCGCGGAGCGGGGTCACCGCCATGACGTCGGCCGCCACGTAGAACGCCGCCAGTTCCTCGCGGGGCAGCGACTGGTGCAGATAGTGCACGGCCGGCCGGCCGATCCGCCCGTAATCGCCGTTCATCGCGCCCACCTGTTGCTCGATCGCCTCGCGGGTGCGGATGTAGGAATGCAGGCGTTCCCGGCTGGGGGTGGCGATCTGGATCATCACGGCATCGTCGGCGGCGGGGTCCTTCTCGGCCAGCAACTCACCGAAAGCGCGCAGCCGGACGTCGATGCCCTTGGTATAGTCGAGCCGGTCGACCCCCAGGATGATCTTCTTCGGGTTGCCCAACTGAGTCCGCAGCGTGCGCGCGGAGTCGTGCACCTCCGGGGTGGCCGCCAAGCCCGACTGGGCGCCGGAGTCGATCGAAATCGGGAAAGCCCCGACGCGTACCTGGCGGCCCTCGTAGGTGATCACGCCGCCGTTGGCGGGCAGATCCATCAGCGACCGGGCCAACCGGACGAAGTTCCGGCTGCCACCGGGCAGTTGGAAACCGATCAGGTCCGCGCCCAGCAGGCCGGTGAGGATCTGCTTCCGCCATGGCAGCCTGTTGAACAGCTCGGCAGGCGGGAACGGGATGTGCAGAAAGAAGCCGATCCTGACATCGGGCCGGAGCCGCCGCAGGATCCGCGGCACCAACTGCAGTTGGTAGTCGTGCACCCATACCGTCGCGCCGGGTGCCGCGACTTCTGCGGCCCGGTGCGCGAACCGGTCGTTGACCGCGCGGTAGGCATCCCACCAGGGGCGATGGAAAGTCGACTCGACCACCGCGTCGTGGTACAGCGGCCAGAGTGCGGCGTTCGAGAAACCCTCGTAGTAGTTGTCGACCTCGGCTGCGCTCAGGGTGACCGGGTGGAGCGTCAGCCCGTTGGCCTCGGTGGGATCAATCTTGACGTCCGGCGTCCCGGGCCAGCCGATCCAGGCACCTCCCCGCTTCGACAGGATCGGCTGCAGCGCCGTCACCAATCCGCCGGGGGCCTGGTTGATCCTGGTGGAACCGTCCCGTTGCTTCTCGATGTCGAAGGGCAGCCGGTTGGCCAGGATGACCATCGAGGCGGGTGGGAACTCGGCTGACTCGCCCGCCCCGTTCGGGGCCTCGTCGGGCTCGGCATGGCCGTCGACCATGCCGTTCCCCGGCTCGTCGGCGGGGGATCGACCGGCGGCGGATTGATCGGCAGTGGTCGGATCGGCTACTGGCACAGGGTCACTTTACGGTCCCGGAGTGAGCGAGCCTGCGGAGTGTGAGCCGACCCTCGCGGCTGCCGGCCCTCCCTCAGTGGCCGAAGGGATCGTCGTCCCGCCCGGGCAGCCAGGAGTTTCCGGGCACACCCCAGCCGTTCGCCTTGACCATCTTGCGGGCCGCCCTGGCATGTCGCCCGACAAGCCGGTCGAGATAGAGGAGCCCGTCAAGATGATCGGTTTCGTGTTGCAGACACCTGGCGAAAAAGCCGTTGCCCTCTACTTCCACCGGCTCGCCCCGCTCGTCGACGCCGGTCACTTTCGCCCAACTGGCGCGGCCGGTCGGGAAGTTCTCCCCCGGAACCGACAGGCAGCCCTCGAAGTCGTCGTCCGGATCCGGCATCGTCTCGGGGATCTCCGAGGTCTCCAGGACGGGGTTGACCACATGGCCCCGATGACGGACGCCATCGTCGCCCGGGCAGTCGTAGACGAAGACGCGGCGGTCGTCGCCCACCTGGGTGGCGGCGAGCCCGGCCCCGTGGGCGGCAGTGTTGGTCTCGAACAGATCCTCGATGAAATCCGCGAGATCAGCGTCGAAGGCGGTGACCTGGCGGGTGGGCCGATGGAGCACGGGTTCGCCGCAGATCACGATGGGGCGGATTGTCACCGGGCAATTCTAGATTGTCAGCGGTCAAGTCCAGGGTTGCGGACGAGATGGCCGGGGAGCTCTACCAGGAGGTCTGCTCGAAGATCTCCCCCGTTCGGGCCGCGGCTCCCGGTCGCATCGATGCCGACGCCGGACCTGGCAGGGAGGGGCCCCCACCAAATACTCGCGGATTGTCGAGCTCAAGTAACAAGGGGGTAAGCCGAACGAGAACATCCGTGCTCAGGAATCGGGCATCAGGCTCCAAACCACCGAGCGGAAAGTACGGCTCACGTCACTTAGAGTACTTGAGGATTCGTCCGAACGTGTTGCTAATGGAACAATGTGTGGTTCAATGAGCCGTCACCATGCTCCGGGGGCGTGATGTGCATTTGTCGAAACGTAGCGGCGCCGGCGTCCACCGGACTCCTGGGAACGGTAATCGCGAACCGGAGTCCCGGTTCGCGTCGGACCCAGGGCAGGCGTCCGAGCATGGGAGGAACCGATGAGCCACGCTGTCGACTCTTGGTCGAAGGACATGTTCGCATCCGCTGTCTGCCGGTCACTGCGCGATTCACGTCGCCGCCAGAAGCTCACCCAGGCCCAGGTCGCCGCCCGCACCGGCGGGCTGATCTCCAAGGCTGCGCTGGCCAACTACGAGACAGGTCACCGCTCGCTGCGCGTCGACGTCCTCTGGGTGATCACCCGTGCGCTCGGCGAGAACCTCGGCGCCCTGCTGACCAACGCCGAGCGGGGCATCGGTCACCGGGCGGACGCAAGTGACGGTAATACCGCCATCACGATCAACATCGACCGGGTTCGCCTGAGTGCGGATCCACGGCTCACTGCCGTCCAGCGGTGGATCGAATTGCAGCACGGGGGTCGGCCTTCGTCCGCGCCCGACGTGATGACGCTGGATCCTGGTGCGGTGGTGGCGCTCTCCTCGCTGATGAGCGTGTCCCCCAGCGAGTGCCGCAACATCCTGCTGGAGGTGGCCGGTCATTTCGAGCCCGTCGAACAGCCCCGGTCCTTGGCACGCAGCGATCCGAGCCCCGACTAGGCTTGCGCAGGCCCTACTGTCCGGGCCGTGCCGCCGTGGCGCAATTGGTAGCGCACCGCACTTGTAATGCGGGGGTTAGGGGTTCAAGTCCCCTCGGCGGCCCCAGCACGCCGGTCGCCGATGGTGAAGTCCCCCCCGAGGCGATGAGCAAACGGCCGCCCCCGCAGCCGCCTCTCGCGCACCGGTCCGCCCAGCCCGCTCTGGACCCACGCCCAACGGACATGTGACGGGCCCCCACCGGGCAACTTTCCCACTGAACGCAACCGCGCGTGGTGGGGGACACTGGACGGACCGGTGGCGACGAACCGGCGGGGACGGGCCGGGCCGGTCGGGACGGACCGGTGCGCACGGACCGGCGCGGGACGAGAGGACGTTCGCAGTGGCAGTCAACTTTCCTTCCGAGCGAGCGGCAATCGTGACCGGGGCTGCCTCACCGCGCGGAATCGGCCGGGCGACGGCGCACTTTCTGGCGGCCCGGGGTTGGCATGTCGGGGTGATCGACCTCGACCTTGCCGCCGCGAAGGAGGTGGCGGCCGAACTGGTCGAGGAACACGGTATCCAGGCGGCCGGGGCCGGGGCAGACGTCGCCGACGAAAATTCTGTCCGGGCCGGGGTCGACAAGCTCGAGTCATCACTCCCGCAGATCGTTGCGCTGGCTAATATCGCCGGCGTCAGTTCGCCGATCGCATATCTGGACCTCGACCGAGAGGAATGGGACAGAGTGCTCGGGATCAACCTCAACGGCGTGCATCATGTGACGCGGCGCGTCGCAGAAACGATGGTGCGCAACCGCATCGGCCGGATCGTGAACATTTCGTCGGTGTCGGCGCAACGCGGTGGCGGCATCTACAGCAAGACGCCCTATTCGGTCGCCAAAGCCGGCGTGATCGGGCTGACCCGCGCGGTGGCCCGCGAACTCGGGCCGTTCGACATCACCGTCAATGCCATCGCCCCTGGCGCGATCGATACCGACATCATGGGCGGGAGACTGACCGAGGAGCGAAAGCAGGATCTGATCAAGGACCTCGTGGTCAACAGGGTGGGCACCGCGCGTGATGTCGCCGCTGCGGTCCATTTTCTGATCAGCGAGGATGCCGGATACATTTCCGGCCAGACGCTCAATGTCGACGGCGGCCTGTACATGCACTGATCGTGCAGTGATGACCGAACACCCGGCACGGCGCCGCGCTGTCGGTGCGGCCACTGACCGAATCACCCCGGCCCGCCGGGCGGGGGTGCCGGCATTTGCGAGACTGGACCGGCACCGCCCGAGCAGCATCCTGGGTGGGCCGGATTCGTACTCGGCGTCGGTACTCGATTTCCAGGGGATGAGATGACAACTCGGACATTTCGGATCGTCGTCGGCAGCGACGACGCGGGGCTCGAATACAAGGACGCCCTGAAGCTCGATCTGCAGGCTGACCCACGGGTCTCGGAGGTCTTCGACGTCGGTGTCAACGGCGACGAGTCGACGGACTACCCGCACGTGGCCGTCGCTGCGGCGCGGCGGATCGCCAGCGGTGAGGCCGACCGGGCTCTGCTGGTGTGTGGGACCGGCCTGGGCGTGGCGATCAGCGCCAACAAGGTGCCTGGAGTTCGCGCGGTGACCGCGCACGACGGGTTCTCGGTGGAACGGTCCGTGCTGAGCAACGACGCGCAGGTCCTGTGCTTCGGTCAGCGGGTCATCGGCCTCGAGTTGGCCCGTCGGTTGGCCAGGGAATGGCTCGGCTACACCTTCGACCCGGCATCCACCTCCGCCGCCAAGGTCGATGCCATCCGCGGCTACGAGGACGGCTACCAGGGAGGCCACGAGGAGGACGGGACTGGCTCCGCCGTTGAGATAGCTGCCGACGGGACCGCTGTCCGGCAGGACCTGAGAAGGACCGCGGGCGAATGACTGCCGGCGGATGATCGTCACCGTCACCCCGGCGCCGGCACTGGACCGGACGTACTCGGCGACTGAATTTCTGTTCGACCGGGTCAACCGGGCCACTTCCAGCGAGGTCGAGGCCAGCGGCAAAGGCGTGAACGTAGCGCGGGCCCTCACCCTCGCCGGGGTCGAGACGGTGGCGGTGCTGCCGCTCGGTGGACCGGAGGGCAGGCAGCTGGCCGAACTGCTGGACGCCGACTCGGTGGCCTACCTCGCCGTGCCCACCAATATCCCGACCAGGACCAATACCACGCTGGCCATCGCCGGTCAGCACACCACCAAGGTCAACGCGCCGTCGCCCGCGCTGCCCGCGGCGGTATGGGACGACCTCGTCGCAGCCGTCGGGGAGCTGCTGGCCCGGTACCCCGGCGCCTTCATGGTGTGCTCGGGTTCGGTCCCGGCCGGCGCGGACGAGCTCCCGGCCCGGCTGGTCGAGGTGGCCCGCCGGAGCGGTGCCCGTAGTGCGATCGACTCGTCCGGAGCGGCGTTGGCCCTGGCTGTGGGCGCCCGGCCGGACCTGGTTGCCCCCAATCACCTGGAACTCGCCGAGCTGCTGGGGGTGGACCCCGGCACTCTCGACCCGAGCGGGGCCTGGTTGGCCGGTCGCGGGCCCGGCACCGGCGAACTGCCGTTGGTGGAATCGGCGGCGTCCTGGGCGCTGGAACTCGCTGTCAGGACGTCGGGGGCGGTGCTGGTGACGCTGGGGGCGAGCGGCGCTCTCTACGTGGATTCCCAGCAGAGCTGGCATGCGGCCGCCTCGCGCATCGTCCCGGTCAACACGGTGGGCGCCGGGGACGCCCTGCTCGCCGGGTTCCTCTCCGTCGCCGCCGCTCCGTCATCCGCTGCGTTGGACATTCCGGCTGCCCTGGCCACCGCCGTGGCCTGGGGTACGGCAGCCTGCGCGATGTCGGGTACCTCCGGCGACGTGGCGCGGGGCGCGGACATTTCGGCGGTGACGGTCCGGGAACTGGCCCGGGGGCCGGCGCCTGCCTGATGGCTGGGAAACTCAGTCGGGGTGCCGCATCCTGCCCGTCCGGAGCTGCCGGCGCTCGACCCCAGGTCCACCCGTTCACCGTTCACCGTCGAAGGATGCCGATGATGTCAGCGAACCCGGCCCCGTTGGACATGTTGCTCGTCGGCGACGGATTCATCGCCGCGCCGTCGTACCACCACGCGCTTGCGCGACTTCCGACCGGGTCCGCCGAGTTGTTGAACCTGCGTGACGTGACGCTGGCCGGCAGCGCGGCCGGGCAGCATGCCGCGCAGGCGATCATGGAGGTCAAGGGCCCCAACGCCGTTCCTCCTTCGGCCGAATTGCTGTCGGCCATTCCCGGCGCGGTGGTCCTGGGAATGCATTTCGTGCCGGTCGGCGCGGACGTGATCGCTGCCGGCCGGGAATTGCGCTTGATCTCGGTGGCCAGGGCCGGCCTGGAAAATGTCGACGTGAAAGCCGCCACTGAGGCCGGGATCGGTGTCGTTCCGGCGATGGGCCGCAATGCCGGGGCAGTGGCCGAATTGCAGATCGGCATGATGCTCGCCGAGACCCGCAACATAGCCAGGGCGCACGCATCTGTGATCAGCGGTGGGTGGCGCAAAGAGTTTCCCGGAGCCAGGGTGGAAATAGCCCACTCGACAGTCGGGATGGTCGGCTTCGGCCACGTCGGCCGGGTCACCGCCCAACGTATATCCGGGTTCGGTGCGAAACTCCTGGCCTACGACCCCTATGCCGATGCGGCGTCGCTGGCCGAATCGGGGGTCGTGAAGATCGACGACCTGACCGAGCTTTTCGCCCGCTCCGACTTCGTACTCGTCCAGGCCCGCCTGTCGCCGGAGACCACCAGGTTCGTCGGCGCCGCACAATTCGCCGCCATGAAACCGACCGCATATTTCGTGAATATCGCCCGGTCGAGGCTGGTCGACTACGACGCCCTCTACGAGGTGCTGGCGGCTGGTCGCATTTCTGGCGCTGCGCTCGACGTTTTCGACGACGAACCACTGCCGGCCGATTCCAGGTGGCGGACACTGGACAACATCACCATCACCACACATTTCGGGGGTAATACCGAGGGTACCAATATCACCTCCAGTGAAATGGTCATCGCGGCGGCGGTCGAATTCGCCACGACCGGCCGGGTCGTCAAGGCCGTCAACGCAGGCGAACTGGGCTGGGTGTGACGGCCTATCTGGTGGGGGTGGATGCCGGGCACACCGTGATCAAGGCGGCGGTCTTCGACGACCGCGGCCGGGAGGTCGGTAGCGGCGCCCGATCGACTGCGACGTTCAGCCGTCATCCGCGGTGGCAGGAACGCGACATGGACGTCGTCTGGGTCTCGGCGGCCGGCGCGATCGCCGAAGCTGTCGGCTCAGCGGGCATCAACCCCGCCGCGATCCGCGGGGTCGGGATCGGTGCCCACGGCGACGGGCTGTACCTCGTCGACGAAGAACTGCGTCCGGTCCGCGCGGCGATCCTGGCCACCGACACCCGCGCAGCGTCCTACTGCTCCCGCTGGAATGCCGGGGAGCCCGGCCGCCGGCTGCTGGAGATCACGGGTCAGGTGCCCGCGCCCTACACACCCCCGGCGACCCTTTCCTGGCTGCGGGACCACGAGCCGGATGCCTACCGCCGGGCGGCGCACCTGCTGTTCTGCAAGGACTGGCTCAGGCTCCGGCTCACCGGTCAGGTCGCCACCGATCCCACCGAGGCCGCCGCCGGGCTCTGCGACGTGCGCACCCGCACCTGGTCGGCAGAGGCCATGGAGATCTGCGGGCTGACCGACGCCGCCCGCCTGCTGCCCGACATCCGGCCCAGTGAGGTGATCGCCGGCGAAGTCACCGAGTCGGCAGCCGCGCTGACCGGCCTGGCCGCCGGGACGCCGGTGGTGATGGGCAGCCACGACGTCCACGCGACCGCGCTGGGCATCGGCGCGCTCCGCCCGCAGAGCGTCAGCGCCATCATGGGCACCTTCAACATCAACCAGCTGGTCGGCTCGGAGCCCGTGGCGTCGCGGCAGTGGCAGGCCAGGTGTTCGTTGACCCCGGACCGCTATCTGCTGATGTCCACCTCGCCGGCCGGCGTGAACGCGGTCGACTGGGTGCGCCAGAGCCTTGGGCAGCAGGACGTTCCCGTGGCTGAGCTCATCGCGGCGGCGCTGCCGCCCCATGCTGGGAATTCCGGTGGACCTGCCGGGGGTGAACAGGATGCATTCGATGGGGAGGGCGTCAGGCCGGACGATCCGCTGTTCCTGCCCTTCGTCTACGGCACGATGCTGGACCCGGCGATCGGTGGCGCGTTCACCGGTCTGGGGAGCTGGCACGGGCCGGTGGAGATGCTCCGGGCCGGGCTCGAGGGTGTCGTCTACACCCACCGCTACCATCTCGAGGCGCTGCTCGGCGCCGGCCCGATCGACACCCGCCCGGTACGGCTCGCCGGCGGCGGGTCACGCAGCGGGGCGTGGACGCAACTGTTCGCCGATGCGACCGGCCTGTCGGTCGAGATCACCGATGCGGTCGAAGCCGGGGCCCGGGGAGCCGCGATGCTGGCCGGGGTGGGCACCGGCGTCTTCGCCGACGTCGACTCGGCGGCCCAGGCCTGCGTCACGGTGGTCCGCACCCACCACCCGGTGCCGGACCGGAAGCCGTTGCTGGACAGCAGGTTCGCCCAGTGGACCAGGACGGCCGCGGCGTTGCAGGCCGCCGCCGCGGGCTGACCAGCGCACTCCGACCGCAACTTCGCCGAAAGGACCGTCATGCCGCTGGCCGACCCCCGTCCGCTGCTCGCCGCCGCCAGGGCCGGAGGGTTCGGTGTCGGCGCGTTCAACGTGATCCAGCTCGAGCATGCCGAGGCGATCGTGGCCGGCGCAGAGCTGGCCGGCCTTGCGGTGATCCTGCAGATCTCCGAGAACACCGCGGCATTCCACGGCGGCCTATCCGGCATCGGGGCCGGGTCGATGGCGATCGCAGCGGCGGCGACCGTGCCGGTGGTGGTTCACCTGGACCATGCGGAGAGCGAATCGCTGGTGGACAAGGCTGTCGGTCTGGGCTTCCCCTCGGTGATGTTCGACGGCGCTGCGCTGGAATACGACGACAACGTGCAGCGGACGGCGGCCGTGGCCCTGCGGTGCGGCGGGCAGGGCGTCGCCGTCGAGGCGGAGTTGGGCAAGGTCGGCGGCAAGGACGGGGCGCATGCGCCGGGGGTCAGGACCGACCCCGACGAGGCGGCCGCCTTCGTCGGTGCCACCGGCGTGGACAGCCTGGCGGTCGCGGTCGGTACCTCGCACGCCATGGCCGATCGGTCCGCGGTGGTCGATCTGGAGCTGATTGCCGCTCTGGCCGCGGCGGTGCCGGTGCCGCTGGTGTTGCACGGCTCGTCCGGGGTGGACGACTCCGGACTGCTGGCGGCGGTCAGGGCCGGTATCACCAAGGTCAATATCGCGACCAGGCTCAATCAGGTGATGACTGCCGCGGTCCGGCGGATCCTCGCCGCCGACCCGGCCGTCACGGATCCGCGCAGGTACCTGGGACCGGCCCGGGATGCGGTCCGCGACGAGGTCGCAATGCTGCTCCGCCTGCTGCACGGCTGAACCAGCCGGCGATGGCAGGATCGGTGACGCAAGCCCGCAGCCGGCCGATCGACCCCTCGAGAGTCGGCTGGACACATGCTCCCGGCAAGGAAGAGGCACATCATGGCTCCCACATCCGACATGGCCGCCCGCATCGAGAAGGTCATCGGCGAGGTTCCGACCGGCCTGTTCATCGGCGGTGACTGGGTGACCGGCCACGGTCCCGGAGTGGCGGTGGAGGACCCGTCCACGGGGGAGACATTGACGGAGATTGCGGACGCGACGCCGGAGCAGGGGATGGCCGCCCTCGACGCTGCAGTGACTGCGCAAAGTGATTGGGCCGCAACGGATCCCAGGGCCCGAGGGGAGATCCTGCGAAGAGCTTTCGAGCTGCTGGTCGAGCGGGCCGATGACATCGCCCTGCTGATGACGCTCGAGATGGGCAAGCCGCTGGCCGAGGCCAGGGGCGAGGTGACCTACGGCGCCGAGTTCTTCCGGTGGTTCTCCGAGGAGGCCGTCCGAATCGCCGGCCGCTACGCGATCGCCCCGTCCGGCGGCACCCGGCTGTTGACGATGAAACAGCCCGTCGGCCCGGTCTTCGCGATCACCCCGTGGAACTTCCCGCTGGCGATGGGCACCCGCAAGATCGGCCCGGCGCTTGCGGCCGGCTGCACCATCGTGCTCAAGCCGGCCGCCCAGACGCCGCTGACCAGCCTCGCGCTGGCCGCGGTGCTGACCGAGGCCGGGCTCCCGGCCGGGGTGCTGAACGTCGTCACCACCTCGAAGTCCGGTGCGCTGTCGGAGCCGATCATCCGCGACCCCCGGCTGCGAAAGCTGACCTTCACCGGCTCGACCCCGGTCGGTCGCCGGCTCATCGAGCAGTCCGCCGAGCAGGTCCTCAAGGTCAGCATGGAGCTCGGCGGCAACGCGCCGTTCCTGGTCTTCGCCGATGCCGATCTCGACCGCGCGGTGGCCGGCGCGATGCTCGCCAAGATGCGGAACATCGGCGAGGCCTGCACGGCGGCGAACCGCTTCCTGGTGCATGAGTCGCTCGCCGACGAGTTCGCAAAGCGGCTGGCCGAGCGGATGGGCGCGATGAAGATCGGGCCGGGTGTCGAGGACGGGGTACAGGTCGGCCCGCTGATCGACGGTGCTGCCGTCAAGAAGGTCTCCGAACTGGTCGGCAACGCCGTCGACGGCGGCGCCAAGGTCCTCACCGGCGCCCGGACGGTCGGCGACCGTGGCTACTTCTACGCACCGACGGTGCTCACGAACGTGCCCCCGACTGCGGACCTGTTCATCGAGGAGATCTTCGGCCCGGTCGCGCCGATCACCTCCTTCAGTACCGACGACGAGGGCATCGAACTGGCCAACCGCACCGAGTACGGCCTGGTCGCGTACGCCTTCACCCAGAACCTGACCAGGGCGCTGACCGTTGCGGAGCGTCTGGAGACCGGGATGGTCGGTATCAACCAGGGCATCGTCTCGAACCCGGCCGCGCCGTTCGGCGGCGTCAAGGCCTCCGGGATCGGCCGGGAGGGCGGCAACGAGGGGATCGAGGAGTATTTGGAGACGAAGTACGTCGGGATCGCCCTCTAGCTGGTCCACGACGATGACTGGCCGGTCCTGCAGCTGACTTCGGCGAACTGCTGGTGCAGAGATGTCGAACGCCGGCGCTTCAACCGGCCCCGGCAATTTCTCAGCCGCTGTACTTCATCGCGGCCGAATCCCAGGCCTGCCCCTTCGCGTCCGGCTTACCGCCGTCGGCGAGTTGCTCGGCCGGCGAGCCCCAGAAGTCCGCCGCTGCCTGGACCGCCGGGTCCGCATCGGAGACGTCGTCCTCGGGTTCGTCGTCGCTGTATTCGTCGTCGGCCGGATAGCCGTCCAGGTCTTCGTCGTCGATCATCCCGTTTCCCATCAGGTCCGGGTCGAGCATCGACTGCTCGTTCGGGCGGAACCGCAGGATGGTGTCGACGTAGGACTTGACCGCCTCGGCCAGGGAGACCTCCCGACCGACGGCCTCCGACAGGTACCAGCGGTGTTCCAACACCTCGTGGAAGATCTCGGCCGGCTCGAGCTTCTCGGCGAGTTCGGGGGGCACCGCCTCGATGACGGGCTCGAAGACGTCGGTCACCCAGTGCCGGGCAACCGTGTCCTCGTCGACCTCCGTCTCCGGCATCACCGCCTGTGACCGGTAGGTGTCCAGGTCGTTGAGCACCCGGCGGGCCTGGTTCTCCTGCATCGACAACCCGGTCAGATCCAGCAGCCGGCGGCGGTGGTGACCCGCCTCCACCACCTGGGTCTGTACCAGGACGTGCGGATCGCCGTCCTTCTCGTTGATCTGGATCTGGGCGACGTCGTAGCCGAGTTCGTTCAGCCGACGGAGCCGGTGCTCGATCCGCCACCATTCGTCCTCGCCCATCGTCTGTTCCTGGGTGAGCTCGGCCCACAGTCGCTCGTACTTCTCGATGACCGAGATCGCAGTGCTGAGCGGGTCGACCCGCTCGGGCAGCAGGCCGGACATCTCCAGGTCGAGCAGTTCACCGGCCAGGTTCGTCTCCGCGATGTCGAGATCCTGTTGCCGCTGCCCATTCGACAGGCTCGGCCGCATCTCCCCCGTCTCCGCGTCGACGAGGTAGGCGGCGAGCGCGCCGGCGTCGCGCCGGAACAGCGTGTTCGACAGCGAGCAGTCCTTCCAGGCGAAGCCGACCAGGTGCAGCCGGACCAGTAGTTCGGCGAGCGCGTCGAGCAGCTTGGGCTCCAGGTCGGGGTCCATCCGGCGCGAGAACAGCGCCCGGTAGGGGAGCGAGAACCGCAGGTGCTTGGTCACCAGCGCGGCGTCGAGCGGCTCGCCCTCGGGGGTGGTCCGGTTGGCCACCACGCCGACCGCCTGCACCACCGGGATCCCGCGCTTCGCCAGGTCGCCGAGCAGCTCGTACTCGTGCTGCGCAAGACCTTGGCTGATCTCCTTGACGGCGTAGACGATGCCGCCGATCCGCACGAACCGGACCACATGCCGGGAGATGCCCCTGGGTAGGCTTACCAGCCTCTCCTTCGGCCACTCCGCCAACGGAGTCGACCAGGGCAGGGTCAGCAGATCGGTCGGATCTGGTCCGCTGGAGAATTGCATCCGCATCGCGCAAGCGTGGCACAGCCCGCCCGGCAGGCCCAGACCCGCCAAGCCCAGACCCGGCAGGCCCCAACCCGGCAGCCCCAGACCTGGCAGGCCCAGACCTGGCAGGACCAGACCTGGCAGGCCCGCGCGTATCAACTTCGACCGCGCGGATCAACCGGGTGTCTGCCGCGGCCGGGCGAGGGCCGTCAGCCGCTGGCGCGCACGAAGTCGGAGTCTCCCGCCACATCCGTCCCATTCAGCTGTATTTCGTCCGCGCAGGCGATGTTCATCCGCGCGGGTGGTCCGGTTCGGACCGTCGGAGTCAGAAGGCGGCTCGGGTCGTCGATCTACCGGCGCAGCCGATGTTGAGCGCGCGCAGCCGATGTTGAGCCGCGCGGGGCCCGTCAGCGGGCGGCGGCAGCGAGTGCGGCGAACAGGCGGGCGTCGGCTTCGGTCTCGGGATGCCACTGGACCGCGAGGACGAACCGGTCGCCGGGGGCTTCCATCGCCTCTGTCGTTCCGTCCGGTGCGAACCCCGAGGCCCCGAAGCCCGGGAACTGGGCGACCGACTGATGGTGGTGGCAGCGGACGGTCAGCTCCGGGCCGACGATGCCGGCCAACCGGGATCCGACGACCGTGTCGACTTTCACCGGGCCGTAGGCAGCGGGTCCCGGTGAGTGCGCGTCGTGGCCGACGACGTCCGGCAGATGCTGATGCAGCCGGCCGCCGGCCCTGGCGGCCATCACCTGCATCCCGCGGCAGATGCCGAGCACCGGCAGGCCCGCGTCGTCGGCGGCGTCGAGCAGCGCGAACTCGGAGACGTCGCGGTCGTCCCGCCACCCGGTGGTGTGGGTCTGCGGATGTTCGCCGTAGCGGGCCGGGTTCACATCGGCGCCACCGGCGATCACGATGCCGTCGAGCCGACCGATCAGCGCCGCCGCGTCATCGGCCGGCCCCAGCGGCGGGAGCAGCACCGGCGTGCCGCCGCCGGCCCGGACCGCGTCGACGTACCTGGCCGGCACCAGCACCGCCGGCACCCGCTCCCACGCGTTCCAGCTGGCGGGCTCGCGGTAGCAGCTGATTCCGATGATCGGGCGGCGCATGTGTTCCTGGCTCCGTTCCGGGCGGGCGGCCTTCGGGGCCGGGCCGTTGTCGCCGGGGGACACGGCCGGCGACACGACTGACCACAGCGCCGCGGATTCCGATGACGCCGATCAGTATGACGGCGACTGCGGCGGACCCGAAGACGCCCGCGGCGACGGCGCCGAAGACCAGACCCGCGGCAGCCACCGCGAGCATCGCGAGCCGCAGCGACGACCGTTCGAATCGTTCCAGTCGCCGGTGCAGCCGACGGAGATCCGACGGGTCCTTTGCGCCGCTGCTCAGCAGCACGGCCGCCCCCCGCACCGCGCCGAACAGGATGCCGAGCAACAACGCGAAACCGGGTGACCGGCTCAGGGCGCCGAGCACGGGCGTGAGATACACCGCGGCCGTCATGACGTAGGTGGCGAAGCCGGCGCCGATCTGGGCACCGAAGCCGGCGGCGTACACCCACCGCCGGTAGTCGGCGAGCCAGCGTTCGTTGACCTGCCGGGGGAGGTTGGGCAACCGGAACCGAATCCCCGGCGAATCGCTGAACAGGGTCACCACACACCCGGCGGCAGCCAGCGCGGTGATCATCCGACCGCCGACCACCGTTGCTGGGAGCAGCGACAACGCCTGGGCACCAACGGCTCCCACCGCGCCGAAAACCAGCCCACCGACCACCGAGCCAACTATGAACCAGGCTGCGGTGAGCCAGTAGCGGTGGCCTCGGGAGTGTTCGGAGAACGGGTTGATCGCGGAGATCATCGACAGCCCGCACGGGGACCAGACTCCCCGGACGGCGGCTGCCACCGTCACCGCGACCGCCGCGAGGGCCGCAGTCCAGCCGCCCGGGAGCTGCGGGCCGGTCATGCCGGCACCACGACGGTGCGGGTGCCGATCAGCGGGTTGCTACCCGCCGGGCCGATGTTGATCGCGTGGACGGCGAAGGTGTGCCGGCCGGGCGCCGAGCGGATCGGTATTTCGAATCCGTGCGCCCCGCGGATGCCGTAGGCCAGGTTGACGTCCGGTCGCAGGCCGCCGGTCGGGAATCGGCCGACGCCCAAGCCGTCGCGGTACACCTCCACCGCTATCGGCGCCGCGGAGTTGTCCGGGTCGATGGCCCAGCCCCGCAACACCGCGGTCCCGCTGTGACCGACGCCGATGTCCAGGTGCCCGAAGGGGAGGCCGAGCACGGCCGCGGACCCAGTCCCGATCAGCGGGTTCCCCCGGCCGCCGCCGGCATTGATCGCGTAGACCTGAACGGTGTGGCGTCCTGTCGCGGCCGGGATCGTGATGTCGAAGCCGTGGGCTCCGGCGATCCGGTAGGCCGAGTTGACGTCCGGTCGCGGCCTTCCGGTCGGGAACCAGGCCACCCCGACCCCGTCCCGGTAGACGGCGACCTTGATCGCCGAGCCGGGCACGTCGGCATCGAAGGCCCACCCCCTGACCCGCATTCCGGTGTTCGGCGAACCGGTGACCGAGTCGACCCGACCGATCGGCAGCCTTCCCGGCGGCGGAGCAACCGTGACATGCCGCGAGCCGAGCAGCGAGTTTCCGGGCCCACCCGCCACGTTGAGCGCGGTGACGGCCACGGTGTGCACACCGGGCCGGGCGGCAACGGTGACGTCGAAGCCATGGTCGCCGTCGATGCCGAACGCCCGGTTGACGTCGGCCCGCGGCCGGCCGGTCGGGAAATTGCCGACGCCGACCCCGTCGACGGCGACCGCCACCGCCGTCGCGCTGGTCGGCCGGTCCGGGTCGTAGGCCCAGCCGGTCACCCGGACCGAGCTCCCCGACACCACCGCACCGTCGAAGGATCCTTTCGGTGGTTGGCCCACGCACGGCGCGGTCTGCGTCCCGGTCGAATTGTCCGTCGCGCTGGAACTGGTGCACAGGCCCGCGTACTGCTGCCACGGCGGGGTGCAGGAGACGATCCGGCAGACCACCGGCCCGGTCTGTGAATACGGGATGTGCAGGCTGCACTGCCCGTACCGGAACTGATTGCAGGCCACCCGGCGCTGATCGCAACTTCCCTGCCCGCAATGACAGGTCCAGTGGCCGTCGCGGAACGCATTGCAGTCGATGTAATAGCGCGCCGAACCGCCGCAGAACGACGAGGAGTCCGCTTTCCACCAGCCGCCGATGAAGGAATCGGGTGGGCAGCTGTTGTTGCCGCCGTTGATCGAGCAGCAGAAGACCGAATATCCGTCGGCGCAATTCGGCGCCGTTCCGCAGACAGCGCTGTAGGCGCTGGCCGGCCGGACCAGGAATCCCCACGGGTTGACCGCCAGCGCTGCGCCGACAACCGCTGCGCCGCCGAGGAAGCTGCGGCGGTCGGTGCCGGCGTGTTTGGCTTTTCTGCTGAGCCCGTTGACCAGGCGCTCGGAGATCGACTGCATCAATTCACCGTCCGTTACGCTGGTCGACACGCGATATCGCTCTGCGAAATTCCGGTAACCCGGCCATCACAACGCCTGCACACTGATGGCGTTCAGCAGCACATTTGCCTGTTCGGTCGCTTCTTCCGCGCGCCGGTGCGAACCCAGAACGACATAGAGGCAGAACGGCCGGTTCCGTTCGGTGAAGAAGAATTGCGCACCGGATTGTCCGGCTATCCGCCGTTGGAGCCCGTTCGGATCGAAATGCTCCGGTCGCAGCCGCGGCCGCGAGCCGGTGCGGTACAGCGCGGTACCGAGGCACTCCGGACCGAACTCCAGCATGGCGAGGAAAACGTCGCGGGCAGTCATCGACTCGACGGCGCCGGAGCCGTAGTCACCCCGCACGACGGGCAGAGCGAAGGTGGCCAGGTGGACCACAGCCCCGGGACGCTCCCCGAGCCATCCGGCGGCCCCGGGGTGGGTCCGCCCAACAGTTGCGCCGCCTGATGCAGTCGGCGCGGTCGGCGCGGTCGGTGCGGTCGGTCCGGTGGCCGCTGTGGCGGGAGACCGGGCACCGCGGTTGGCCGGCGTGAAGGCAGCCAACGGCTCGGGCCGTCGGTATATCCGGCCCTCGCATCCGGCCGGCAGTCGGACGGCGATGCCGTGCGCGGTGAGCTCGGGGGCGTTCACCGGCGCGGCGCAGGTCGGTGATTGGCCGAAAGCTGTTCCGCCGGCTGGGTTCTCGCAAAATCAGGGGTGGCTCCATCGGTGGAATCAGCGGTGGAATCAGTGGGTGGATAAAGGCTTGCATGGCCGGGCGAGATACCGGCCGCGAGGAGTACCCGGTCGACGTCCACTTCGCGTTCCATGTCCGACCGGGGTTTGCTGACCGCCGCCGAGCCGATCGCCGCCGCCTTGTCCGCCAGCGCCTGGTGAACCAGGCCCGACAGCTGCTGCAGGCTGGTGCCCGATCCTTCTCCCTTGATCCGGCCCCGTGGCCCGTCGACCACCACGACATAGGGTGAACCCGGCACCGCGTAGTCCGCCCACGCCTGCGTTGACATCACCAGATCAGTTGTCGGGGACGCCATTTCGCGGAGCAGGCCGACGCTTTCCTGCTCTCCGCCCCTGGTGACGACGAGCACCCTGGCGCCCTGTGCGAGGGACGCCTGGCGGGGGTCGGCGAGCTCGTCCCAGAATGTGCCGCAGCCCGAGCAGCCGGACGACAGGAAGACCAGCACGGTGTCGTGGGCCACGCCGACCGTGCGGACGGCGATGGAGTCCCCCAGGAGTCCCGATCCGGCGATGTCGTGGCCGGCGCCCCACTCGGAACTGCCGCCGGCGGTAATCCGGTCGGCAATCTGGGTGCCGGCCCGGGTGACAACGGCATCGGTCGTCGCCGGCGGGGGGTCGCGGGGCGGCGTCACGCCCGGAGCGGTCCGGAACGGCTGCGCCGCCGGCAAAGCGCCTCCGTTCACCCCCTCGGGGTCCAGTCGGTGCAGTCGCTGCAGAACGGCGGCGTACGACCTGAGCAATCCGGTGACCAGGATGCACAACACGACCAGGATCACCGATTGGACGATGAGAACCGCTGTCATCCCGCAGCCGCCATTTCTTTCCGCGGCGAAGTTGCCCGGGCAACGACCGGCGAGGCAAGCGTCGCCTGCGAGAGCCTCGGAAGGGCGGTCATCAGCAGGTAGATCAGCCAGGCCAACCCGACCGATGAGCCGCCCAGCAGGACCCCTGTCAGGATTCCCCGGCCGGCCACAGCACCGAGCACGGGTCCGGTGGCGGTCGCCATGCCGAGGATGCCGACGGCCGCCGCGCCGAGGTCGACCGCCACGTGCCATCGGCCGACCGGATCGGCGGAGCCGCCGAAGCAGCCGCAGTCCTGGCCGGGAGCCCGTCTTCGGAGCCGATCGGCGACCAAGGCCAAGACCAGGTAGGCCACCGCCAACAGTCCCGCGGAGATTGCCCCGCCGATGACGAAGACGGTGGCTGCTACCAAGGTTTCAGCACCACCGATGAGCCGGACGGCGATCGGCCGGGCGAGTGCGCCGCCGCGGGGAAGTTCGGCCGAGATGATCGCCCGGCCGGTCGGGCGGGGATTGAGAATCTTGGCAAGACCGGCAGCACCAAGGACCAATGCAAAGGCGCCGAGCACACCGACCATTCCCACCGTCCAGAGTTCAGTTGTCATCTCAGTTGTCGGGTGATGCGGTCATCAGGCTGCTTTTCGTCACGCTAACCGGAAAGTAAGCGATAGGAAAACCGGTCGGGAGAAATTTGTGCAGGCAGATCGCGGCGGCCCCGCCACCATGGGTCAGCCGTACCAGCCCATGACGTCGACGATGAGGTTGGTGGAGCCGTTGTTGATCGCTGCAAGGGCGGTTCCGTTCGCAGGAAGACTCTCGGATAGCAGGTTGGGCCGGGGCGGCCCGGCGGGATAGTTGAGTGATGACGCCGCCGGCTGCGCGCTGCCGTTGGGCCACATGGACACGAAGCCGGCGACGTTAGGGCTCACCACCGTGACATTCGCGACCACCGACCTGGCGGTCCCGGCCGGGACTCCGGATCCCTGGCCGGTCAGCTGCAGCACCCGTGGATCGCCGGCCTCGATGGCCCGGGCCGGCAGTCGGGTGAAGGAAGTGGCTCGACTGTCGAAGATGCGGAAGGGGCTCAGTGGCATCAGGTTCGCGCCGCTCAGATTGCCCGGAAGGCCGAACCAGCCGACCACGTCGGCGATCAGGTTGGTCGAGCCGACGTTGTTGTAGAGGTTGATCCGGCCCCCGGTACCGACCCGGACGACGACCATGTTCGCCCGGGTGTCGCCGGCCCGGAGATTGAGCGACGACGTCATCGGCATGGGGGTCCCGGTTGCCCAGGCGCTGACGAATCCGTTGGTGGTCGGACCGACCCCGGCAACGTTCAGCACGACGGCGGACACCCCGGTCGCCGGTACCCCAGCCAGACCGGTGACGGCCACCGCGATGGTCGCCCTGGGCCCGAGCGCTCTTCGGGGAGCGCCTTGACCGATCCTCGTGTCGAGCACGCGGCCGGCGATCAACGGGAAGAATGTCGATCCGGGGGTGGCGGTGCGTCCGTCGGAGTAGTACCCGACGATGTCCACGACCACGTTCACCGTGGTCGAAGAGTTGAAGATGGCGATCCGGCCGCCCACTCCTACCCTGGCGATCACCATGTTCGCGACGGTGACCCCTCGTTCGAAGTTGAGGTTCGACGAGCTGGGCCTGGTCAGTCCATTGGGCCAGACGGTCAGGTATCCGCCCGAGCCGGGGCCGACGGCAGTCACGTTGACGGCCACCGCGGAAACTCCCGAGGACGGGACGCCGCTCGCGCCTCCCGTCACCGGCACGGTGATGGTTCCGCCGGCCCCGACCCGGGCCGTTGCTCTGGTGTCGAGGACCCGGGTCGGCCGGATCAGCGGGAAATAGGTGCCTGCGGATGCCAGGGGAGTCACCGCCACCGGGGCGCTCGCGGCCGATCGCCCGGCCCCGTTGGCTGCCGCCACGGTGAACCGGTAGGAGATGTTGTTGGTCAACCCGGTAAAGGTCGCCGACCGGCCCGCGGCCGAGACTGTCTGCGAAGGCCTACCGGTGGCGGTCACCACATAGGCCTGGGCGGCCCCGCCGGAGACCGGGGCGTTCCAGGACAGGTTCACCGCGCTCTTGCCGGCCACCGCCTGGATCCCGCCGACCGGGCCAGGCAGCGCCGGCGCACCGCCGATCACCATTGGTGAGGAGGCCCAGACCGCGGTGTGACCGCCGGGACTGCTCAGCCCGACCTTGACGTAGTAGGTGCCAGGGGCGACCAACGCGTTGGCCGCGTCGCGGCCGAGCCAGCTGAAGGTATTCAGGCCGGCGGTGACGGGCACCGCGCGGGCGATCAGCCGGAGGCCGGCCCCGGTCGGGCTCGGGCTCAGCCAGACATCGG
The DNA here is from genome assembly GCA_038204125.1 of Mycobacteriales bacterium. GTDB lineage: Bacteria > Actinomycetota > Actinomycetes > Mycobacteriales > Nakamurellaceae > Nakamurella. Next base: position 30,963 of record JBBRDH010000011.1, on the reverse strand, counting down.
CGGTGGTGCCAGGCTGGAGATTGCGGTCGGCGAACTGCACGTTGTAACCCTGTGCGCCAGTGGGTCTGGCGGTCAGCCGGATGCTGTGCACGTTGAAGTATCTGGTCCCTGGATCCTCGTGGGGATCAAAGCGGAGGTACACGATGGAGTGGCCGGCAAAGCCCCGCAGGCCACCCGGAAGGCGGGCATCAGACTCGTCCTCGACGACGCTGGGAGGTCCGGAGAGATCCAGGTCGATGATCTGGCAGCCGGGAAAGACCAGGAAGTCCTGGGAGGACCGGCGCCCCTTCTCGCCGGCAATGGCCCAGATGACACGCCCGTTCATTCCGCCGCCGGGGAGGTTTGTCAGCGCAAACTTGCCGTCATAGCAGACGTCGACGGAGAAGTGGTTGTAGCGGGAACCATCGATGGGTCTGAGTACCGGCAGTACCAGTTGGGGATCGTTGCCGCGGGGAAAGACGCTTGTCGCGACGTTCTTCGCCCGCACTCCCGCGGCGGAGTAGTGGGCATCGCCGACGGCGACGAGTTCGACGTCGCCGGGTGTCTGCACGTTCCACGGTCGGCCCCTGGTCACCGTGGAATAGTCCGCACCGGCCAGCATCGAAGGGCTGATCACCGTCGGCTGCGGCTGGCGCGGATTCAGCGTCACCGGCCCCGCTGTCCCTAGCCGGATCCAGTCGACCTGGAAGTTCGTGGGAGCACCCGGGTTCATCATCAGCCCGAACATGACGGCCGTCCCGCCCCACCGTCGAGTCCGATAGTAGGTGCTAGCGGTCTTGAGGTTGATGCTGTAGGTGTGCCAACCCGAGTTGATCTGGAAGGGCGAACCGTTGTAGCAGAGGGTCGGCCCGATGGAGCACATGTTGTAGAAGGCGCCGCCGACCATCCTCGCGGACGAGTACATCGACAGCGTCAGCTGGGTGTACCGATCGGCGTTGATCGGGAAGTTACCGGTGTCCTGGCCCCAGGGGATGACCATGGGAATGGAATCGGCCAGCACCAGGTCCGCGCCGGGCAGGGCCGTCCCGGCGAGTACTGAATTGGTGGTCGACACCCGAAGCAGCCGAAGACCGGAGACCTTGACGCTGAGCCCGCGCATCACCGGGCTGAGATCGTCGGCATTGTTGAAGTCCATCGGGTCGCCGAACGCGTCCGTTGCATAGTCGCCGGAGTTCGCGGCACCACTGTCGATCGGCTGGTCCACCATTGGGCGGGCCGGCGCCGGCGCACCCACCATCGTGGTGGTCGCGAACCGGGTGGGCTTGGCCGTCGTGGCGCCGACCGGCCGCGGCACGGAACCCACCTGCGCCGGCTTCACCTGCGCCGGATTCACCTGCGCCGGCGAGGCCGCCGAGAGATGCTGCGCTGCAGGCTGTTCCGCCGCTACCGGCGAGACCGGCAGTAGCGCCGCGCCGGTCAGGGCCGCACAAAGCGTCAGCGCGGAGGCGACCCGATGTCGGTTGCCGACCCGGCGAAACCCGGAACGCACGACCATGCGGTGGAGAGAAGTATTCACCTTCAAATTATAGAGAGAATGGCGAGCAGAACAAGACCCCCAATGGCGGATAATGTCGGGAACACCACCATTGACAAGCCACCGAGAGTAATGTTACCCAAATCACTGGCAGTCCCTGCACTGCCGGTTCGGGCCTTAGTCCAGCGGTGTCACATACGCTCCGGAGATCCCGCCGTCCACCAGGAACTGGGACGCGGTGATGAAGCTGGATTCGTCGGAAGCCAGGAACAGCACGGCGTTGGCGATTTCGGTGGCCTCGCCGAAGCGTCCCATCGGGATGTGGACGAGCCGCCGGGCGGCCCGTTCCGGGTCTTTCGCGAACAGTTCCTGGAGCATCGGGGTGTTGACCGGGCCGGGACACAGCGCATTGACCCGGATCCCCTTTCGGGCAAACTGCACGCCCAGTTCGCGGCTCATCGACAGCACCCCGCCCTTCGAGGCCGTGTAGGAAATCTGCGAGGTGGCCGCGCCGAGGACCGCCACGAACGAAGCGGTGTTGATGATCGAGCCCCGGCCCTGCTCGAGCATGTACGGCAGCGCGGCCTTGCAGCAAAGGTAGACGCTGGTCAGGTTGACCTCCTGGACGCGCCGCCAGGCGGCGAGGTCGGTGGTCAGGATCGAGTCGTCCTCCGGTGGCGAGATGCCTGCATTGTTGAACGCGATGTCGACGCTGCCGTAGGCGCTCTTGGCGAGGGCGAACAGCGCGTTGACGTCGTCCTGGTCGGTCACGTCGGTGCGCAGGTACCGGCCACCGAGTTCGTCGGCGACCGAGGGGCCGCGGGCGTCGTCGATGTCGCCGATCACCACTTTGGCTCCCTCGTCGGCGAACCGCTTGGCGGTGGCCAACCCCAGACCGGAGCAACCCCCGGTGATCACCGCGACCTTGGCTTCCAGACGTCCAGACATGATGAGTGGCAGTACCTTTCCCGATAGAATTCAACGTGGGTGTGGCGTGGTTGCGGTTGATGCGAAGGCGGTTTTCGGCGGCCAGGCTCGACCGGCGCGAGTTCACGGGTGTGATGCCGCAGTAGCTCGGCTCAGGTCGCGATGAAGACGTTCTTCGTCTCGGTGAATGCCGCCGGCGCATCGGGTCCGAGTTCGCGGCCGAGACCGGACTGCTTGAACCCACCGAACGGGGTCCAGTAGCGGACCGAGGAGTGCGAGTTGACCGAGAGGTTCCCGGCCTCGACGCCGCGGGCGACCCGGATCGCCCGGCCGACGTCCGCGGTGAAGATCGAGCCGGACAGGCCGAAGTCGCTGTCGTTGGCCATCGCGATGGCGTCGGCCTCGTCGTCGAAAGGCAGCACCGCGACGACCGGCCCGAAGACCTCCTCCTGCCAGATCCGGTCCGCGGCCGATCGCGGCAGGACGACGGTCGGCGGGTACCAGAATCCGCCGTCGGAGGCTGCACCGGCCGGCACCATGCCGGTGAAGGCCACGTCGGTGCCCTCGACGTACCCGGACACCGACGCCAGCTGGGCCGCGGTGATCAGCGGGCCCATCTGGGCCTGCGGGTCGGCCGGCTGCCGCACCCGGAAGTTCCGCACCGCCGGCTCCAGCAGGCCGAGAAACTCGTCATAGGCGCTGCGCTGCACCAGGATGCGGGAGCGGGCGCAGCAGTCCTGGCCGGCATTGTCGAAGACGGCACCGGGAGCCGCGGCGGCGGCCGTGGCCACATCCGCATCGGCGAAGATGATGTTCGCGCTCTTCCCACCGAGTTCCAGGGTCACCGGCTTGACCTGATCGGCGGCGCCGGCCAGGACACCCTTGCCCACCGACGTCGAGCCGGTGAAGCAGACCTTGCGAACCAGCGGATGGGTGACGAACCTGTTGCCGACCACCGACCCTTGACCGGGAATGACGGTGAAGACGTCCTCCGGGAGGCCTGCTTCCAGCGCCAACTGCGCCAGCCGCAGCGCGGTGAGCGGGGTGACCTCGGCCGGCTTGAGCACCACCGTGTTGCCGGCGGCCAGTGCCGGGGCGAATCCCCAGCCGGCGATCGGCATCGGGAAGTTCCACGGCACGATGATGCCCACCACGCCCAGCGGCTCGTGGAAGGTGATGTCCACGCCGCCGGCGACCGGGATCTGCCGGCCGAAGAGCCGCTCCGGCGCCGCCGAGTAGTAGTGCAGGACGTCGCGGACGTTGCCGGCCTCCCAGGTGGCGTTGCCGATCGTGTGCCCGGCGTTCCGCACCTCGAGCTCCGCCAGTTCGCCCAGGTGATCCTCGACGACCGTGGCGAACCGGCGCAGTAGCCGGGCCCGGTCGCCCGGTGACACCGCCCGCCACGCCGGGAAGGCCGCATGGGCGGCGTTGATCGCCCGGTCCGTCTCCGCCGCCGACGCCCTTGGCACGGTGGTCAGCTCGAGCCCGGTGGCCGGGTCGATGAGCGTCGATGAGCCCCCCTCCCCGGAGAGGATGCCGTTGAAGTTCAATTCCGCAACTGCAGTCATCGCAGGGTTCAGAGCCTTTCGAATCCGCGGCGCAACTCCCAGTCGGTGACCGCCGACTCGAACGCGGCCAGTTCGGTGTCCGCCGCGTGTACATAGTGGTCGACCACGTCGTCGCCGAAGGCCGCCCTCGCGACCGCCGAAGCGGCAAACAGATCACGCGCCGCCCGCAGGTTCGTGGGCACCGTCGGCTTGCCCGAGGTGTAGGCATTGCCGACCAATTCTTCTTCCAACGGCAGTTCGTTCTCCACACCGAAAAGGCCGCCGGCGATCATCGCGGCGATCGCCAGATAGGGGTTGACATCCCCGCCGGGCAACCGGTTCTCCAGCCGCGCCGACTGCCCGTGGCCGACCAGCCGGACCGAGCAGGTTCGGTTGTCGCTGCCCCACGCCACCGCCGTCGGCGCGAACGATCCCTCGGCGAACCGCTTGTAGGAGTTGATGTTCGGCGCATACAGCAGGGTGAATTCCCGCATCGTGGCCAAAATTCCGGCGATGAAGTGGTCGTACAGCGGAGTTCGCTCGTTCTTGTCCTGATCCCAGAAAACCAGTCCACCGTCCTGGCCCCGCAGCGAGAGGTGGATGTGGCAGGAATTGCCCTCCCGCTGGTTGAACTTCGCCATGAATGTGAGCGACCGACCGTGCAGTTCGGCGATCTCCTTTGCGGTGTTCTTGTAGACCGAGTGATTGTCTGCAGTCTCCAGCACCTCGGCGAACCGGAAGGCGATCTCGTGCTGGCCCAGGTTGCATTCACCCTTCGCCGATTCCACCGTCAGCCCGGCCGCGTACATGGTGTTGCGAATGTCCCGCAGCAGCGGCTCGATCCGGCTGGTGCCCAGGATCGAGTAGTCGATGTTGTACTGATTGGCCGGGGTGAGGTCGCGATATCCGGCGTCCCAGGCCTCCTCGTAGGTGTCGTTGAAGACGATGAATTCGAGTTCGGTGCCGGCAAAGGCCCGGTACCCGGCCGCCGCCGCCCGGTCGACCTGTTTCTTGAGCACCGAGCGGGGCGACTGGCTCACCAATCTGCCGTCCAGCCAGGTCAGATCCGCCTGGATCATCACCGAACCGGGCAGGTGCGGCAGCAACCGGATGGTGTCGAGATCCAGCGCGAACACCATGTCGCCGTAGCCCTTTTCCCACGAGGACATCTCGTAGCCCGGGATGGTGTTCATGTCCACGTCCACCGACAGCAGGTAGTTGCAGCCCTCGGTGCCGTGGGCCAGCACCTCGTCCAGGAAGAACGCCGCGTGCAGTCGCTTTCCCTGCAGCCGTCCCTGCATGTCGGTGAACGCCACCACGACGGTGTCCACGTCGCCGGAGTTGATGAGTTCGGTCAATGCCTGCGCGTCCAGAAGGCGCGGATTGCGCGGGTGGCCGGTCATCGGGCGACACCGGCCTCCACCGGGTCAAAGGTGTTGACCGGTCCCTTGAACCACTTCTTGACCGACAGGTGCCAGTAGATCCACAAAGCAATCAAGGCACCGCCGACCAGCAACGGCGTGTAGTTGACGAACTTCCAGGCGAAGGAGCTGCTGCCGGGGACGCCGCCGATGGCGGTCGGGAACATGGCGACGATCGAGGTGATGATGATTTCGGCCAATGCGACCGGCGCCATCCATTTGTAATGCTTACCGAGATTCCACTTGCCCACCTTGAACGAATCACCGGCGCGCCAACGGTAGTAGATCGGCACGGCGAATGCGAGATAGAGCCCGACCACGCCGATCGAGACGACGGCGAAGAAGGCGATCGGTACGGGGGCTTCTATGTTCGTCGGGGGATTCGTGCTGTTGTCGACGAGCGGGATGGTCACCTTGATCAATGCCGGCAGGGTGATGACGATGGCGACGACCGCAGAGAGCAGCACGCCATTGGCGGGAACCCGTTTGGCACTCAGCTTCGACCACAGCTGCCAACCGGGAACCGCGCGGTCGCGGCTGAAGGCGTACAACATCCGGGACGAACTCGTCATGCACGCGACGCCGCAGAAGAACTGCCCAGCCGTCGAGATGAACAGCACGGCTGCCGCCCAGTTCGAGCTCATCGCATCAGTGAAGATGGTCGATACTCCACCGCCCAGACCACTGACGTGGTCGGCGTCCTTCACAGCGAACAGGAACGCCAACAGGAGGATCCAGCCGCCGATTGCGGAATAGAAGATGGACCGCCAGATCCCCTTGGCGGCCGCACTTGCCGCGCCATTGGTCTCCTCGGACAGGTGCGCGGAGGCGTCGTAGCCGGTGATCGTGTACTGCGTCAGGATCGCAGCGATCGGCAGTACGAAGAACAGCCACGCGACGCCGTTGGTGCCGTCGAACATGCCACTGTTGTTGATCGTCCTGGCGAACACCTCGGAGAAGCTGGCGTGGTGACTGGGCACGATCACCAGGATGAGCACCACGATCGATGCCCCGGCGACATGCCACCAGACCGAAATGTTGTTGAGCACCGCCAGCAGGTGCGAGGAAAAGATGTTGATGGTCGCGGCGATCGCCAGGATGATCACGAAGATGATGAAGACCCTGGTGAGGCTGTATCCGTCTGCCCAGCTTTTGCTCCAGGTGTCAAGGGTGAGGTCGAAGAAGGTGGCGCACCCGTAGGCGACTGACGCCACGATCGCCAGCAGACCGATCAGATTCAGCCAGCCGGTGTAGTAGCCCGCCTTCGGGCCGCCGAGTTTGCTGGCCCACCAGTAGATGCCGCCCGAGGTCGGGTAGGCCGACACCAATTCGGAGAGGCAGACCCCGATGATCAGGATGAATGCGGCGACGATCGGCCAACCCCAGGCGATCGCCGCTGGGCCACCGTTGTTCCAGCCCAGGCCGAAGGAGGTGAAGCAGCCCGCCAGGATCGAGATGATCGAGAAGGAGATGGCGAAGTTGGAGAAGCCGGACCAGGAGCGGTTCAGCTCCTGCTTGTAGCCGAGCGACGCGAGATGTTTCTCGTCGTCACTCAGATGTTCGCTGACGGTCATCGCGGGATCTCCTTTGGTCAATCCGGTTGGCTTGCGGCGGCAGAGCGTCGAGCGGTTTCGATCGGTGCAGACGTGAAGTCGGGCCCGGGGGCGACCGGGGGTGCCGAGGCGACGGTTCCCAGCAGGTCGGAGAATCGGGTCGAGGTGAAGGTTGCCACGGCTCGTTCGTATTTCTCCAGCGACCACGACCAGAAGTCGAAGGGGAATGTGCTGGTCGCGTGCTGGATGACCCCCCAGAGGGTCCAGCCATAGGCGGAGGCGAGCGCCTGCAGCCTGGCCCTGGCCGTCGCGACCGGATCGGGTCGGCCGAAGTAGGACGTGATCAGGACGTCGAGTTGTTCCTCTGGCAGGTTGGACTCGCTCCAGATGTTGCCCAGTTCGAAGCAGGGGTCGTTGTTGCCGGAGTACTCGAAGTCGATGAGCCACAGCTGGTCGCCGTCGTCGATGATGTTGGCCGCAAGCAGGTCGTTGTGGCACGGCACGGGTTGTGGTGGATGCAGGGCAAGGACCGACTGCAGCTTCGCCCACTGCGGCAGTAGGTCGGTGTAGCCGTCGGGCAGCCTGAAGCCGAGGCGGGTGGCGGTCGACAGATATCGGCGCTGGACACCCGACATGTCGAAATCGGTGGCGAATCGCGGCCCGGCGTGCAACCGGGCACAGGTTGCCGCCAACTGCCGCAGCACGCGCTCCTCGCGCAGGTCGGTGGCGGTCAGGGTGCGGCCGCGCACCCACTCGACCACCAGCAGCCCTGCTCCCGGGACGTAGTCGACGACGTCGGGCGCCACCCCGGCGGCGGCGGCGGAGGCCGTATTCGCCCGCTCCGCGGCCCGGTCGATCGCCAGCAGTTCGGTGCCCGGCACCGAGAGCCGGGCCACGTAGACGCCGTGCGGCGTCGTGACTTTGCAGTTGACGTTGGTCAGCCCGCCGGGCAGCAGCTCCACCAGGCGATCCGGGTGTCGGAGTACCGGCGACCGATCGAGCCGGGCGAGCTGGGCCGCGTCGAGCCCTGGCTTCTCGAGCCCCGCAGCGTCTAGCCCTACAGCGTCGAGCCCTGCAGCGTCGAGCCCTACAGCGTCCAACGCTGCCGCACCAGGGGGGACAGTCCCGTCGTCATCGCCAGGATCACGGCCGGCACCGGTGGCCGTGGTGGCTGCGGCAATCGTCATCCGGCACCCACCTGTCGTGTCGCATGCGCCCGATCGATCCGATCATCCACGCCGGCGGTGCGGATGGCGCGACTCTAGGGCAGTGGAACCGTTCCGGTCTAGACCGAACAGTCGCGGGCCAGCTAGCGTGCGGGACCAACCGGTTCCCGGCCCCCGAATCAACAACGCAGCGGCACAACCCAGAGGAACATCCGAATGCAGCCTGCACGCGCCATGCCGACCCGGGCCAGGACCGTCATCATCGGCGGCGGGGTGGGCGGCGCCAGCATTGCCTACCACCTTGCCCGGATGGGAGAGCGCGACGTCGTGCTGCTGGACCGGCACGAGCTCACCAGCGGCTCCACGTTCCACTCGGCGGGTCTGGTCGGGCAACTGCGGTCGGATCCGACGCTGACCAGGATGAACATGTACTCGGTCGAGTTGTACCGGGAACTGGAACAGGGTGATCACCCGCCCGGCTGGGTGGAGTCGGGCAGCATCCGGCTGGCGTCGAGCCCGCAGCGGTTGCAGGAATTACGCCGTCAACTCGGCTGGGCCACCGCCTTCGGCCTGCCGATGGAGGAGATCTCCGCGGTCGAGGCCCAACGGCGTTTCCCGCTGATGAGCACCGACGGCGTGCTCGGCGGGGTCTATCTGCCGACCGACGGCCAGATCGATCCGTCGAGTCTGTGCTATTCCCTCGCGAGCGGAGCCAGAGCCGCGGGTGCGGCAATATTTCAGCGCACCCGGGTGACGGGTATCGACGTGGCGCACGGGCGGGTGCGCGCGGTGCGCACCGATCAGGGCGACATCGAATGCGACGTGGTGGTCGACTGCGGCGGAATCTTCGCCGCGGAGATCGGCCGGATGGTCGGCGTCCGGATCCCCATTGTGCCGATGTCCCACCAGTATGTGGTGACCGAGCCGCTGACCGATGCGGGCGGTCTTCTCGGATCGACCAGCCCCATACCCAGCCTCCGGGACCCGGACCTGCTGGTGTACTACCGGCCGGAGGGGCGCGGTCTGGTGATGGGTGGGTACGAGCGCAACGCCCTGCCTTACACAGCCTCCGAGCGCGAATTCGACGCGATCCCGGCCGATTTCAACGGCAAACTGCTCGCCGAGGACTGGGACCGGTTCACTGAAATTGCGCAGAACGCGGCGGTCCGGGTGCCGGCCATGGCTTCGGCGCGCATCCGTCGGCTCATCAACGGACCCGAGGCATTCACCCCCGACAACGACTTCTGTCTGGGTGAAACGGAAGTCGACGGGTTCTTCGTCTCGGCAGGGTTCTGTGCCCACGGGATTGCCGGGGCGGGGGGCGTCGGAAAGCTGATGGCGCAGTGGATCGCCGGCGGCGAGCCGACGATGGACGTTGCCCATATGGATATCAATCGGTTCGGCCGGCAGTATTCCTCGCCGTCCTACACCCTCAAGCGAACCCTGGAGAACTACCAGACCTATTACGACATCAGGTTTCCGGGTGACGAGCGGTCCGCCGGCCGGCCGCTGCGCCGCTCTCCCGCCTTTGCCTTGCATGCGGCGGCGGGGGCCGTCTTCGGCGAGAAGAGCGGCTGGGAGCGGGTCAACTTCTACCTCAGTAATTCGGCCGCCGCAGGCCATGGCATATCGGCGCCCGACGGCTGGGCCGGCAAGAACTTCGATCCCGCCGTCGCGGTCGAACACCGGGCCACCCGTGAAGCGGTCGCACTGTTCGACCAGACCTCGTTCGCCAAGATGTCGGTGACCGGCCCCGGCGCCGCAGCGCTGCTGGAGTCTTTGTGCGACAACAGGGTCGACCGGAGCGTGGGCCGGGTCACCTACACCCAGCTGCTGAATCGGCGCGGCGGTATCGAGGCCGACGTGACCGTGACCCGGGTGGCGTCCGACGCATTCTGGGTCGTCACCGGTACCGCCTTCGGTTCCCGCGACGCGGCGCGGTTGCGCCGTCAGGCCCGCGCCGGTTCCTTCGATGTGCGGATCGACGACATCTCCGGTCAATACGTCTGTTTTGCGCTGTGCGGACCCCGGTCACGGGACATGCTGGCGCAGTTGACGCCGGCCGATCTGACCAAGGGCGCGTTTGCTTTTGGCACCTCACAACAGGTTTCGGTCGGGGACGTGTCGGTTCGGGCCCAGCGGGTCGGCTTCGTGGGTGAATTGGGTTTCGAGCTGTATGCACCCGTGGAATACGGCGCCACGCTGTGGGAGTTGCTGTGCGCCGTCGGCCCAGAATTCGGCCTGGTACCGGGCGGATACCGGGCAATCGAGAGTCTTCGGCTGGAAAAGGGTTACCGGGGCTGGGGTTCGGACCTCACCGGTGAGACGGACCCGCTCAGTGCGGGCCTCGGCTTCTGCGTCAGTTGGGACAAGCCCGGGGGATTCGTCGGCCGGGAGGCATTGCTGTCCATCCGGGAACGGCGGCCGACCCGTCGGCTGTGCTGCCTGACCCTGGATGATCAGGCCAAGGTGGCGCTCGGCGGCGAGCCGGTGTGGGCCGCCAACAGGATCGTAGGTCGGGTGACCTCCGGGGGCGTGGGGTACACCGTCGGCCGCTCGATCGCCTATGCCTACCTTCCGGTCGAGATCGCAGCCCAGGGCACCGTTCTGGTGGTGGACATCTTCGGCGAGCGGATCGGCGCTGTCGTTGCCGCGGACGTCCTCTACGACCCGACGGGTGAACGGGTTCGTGGGTGACGGGCCGGCTCGACCGGTTCGGAAGGCAAGCGTCGACCGTTGTCGGCAGGCTCAGGTGGCGGCCGGCTGGTAGTTGCTGCGGATCGAGATCCGGATGCGGTCGGGCCGGAACAGGTCGGTCGCGTACTCGACCGCCAGACCGGCCGCGGTGAAGGCAGTCCGCTCGATCCGCATCGCGGCCACACCGGGTGCCACGCCCAGTTGCTCGGCTTGTTTGTCGGTCACGCTGGCCGGCTCGAGATATTCCACGGCGGTCCTGGGTCGCCGGCCGTACCGGTCACTCATCAGCTCGTAGAGCGACCCGGTCAGGTTCTGCTGCAACAGGTCCGGGAAGACCTCGGCCGGCAGCCAGGAATGCTCCAGCGCCAGCGGCACGTTTTCGCCCAGCCGGATCCGGACGATCTCGTGGACCGGCGCCTCCCGGCGGATCGCCAGCGCCGTCGCGACCGCCCGGGGAGCTGGACACGTCCTGGCCTCGACGATCTGGGCGCTGGCGCTGACCTGGGCCAGGCGCATTTGTTCGGTGAATCCGGTCAGCCCCGTCAGGTCGCACTCGATGATCGGCTCGACGATGAAGGTCCCGCCCGATCTTCCCGGTATCCGTTCCAGCACACCCTTTCTCGCGAGTTCGGCCAAGGCCTGCCGCAGCGTCATCCGGCTCACTCCGAAGTATTTGGCGACATCGGCCTCGGCGGGGAGTTTTGCCCCCGGCGGCAGCAGGCGGTCGGCGATGGCCTCGATGAACCAGTGCTCGATCTGTTGGTGGGCGGCGATCCCACGCTCCCGGGACATACCCGCCGTCCCGACAAATTCCCACCCAATCACGGTTGCACCTCCCTGTGCCGGTCGGCCTGTGCGCGTCCGACGGCCGGAGCCGCCGGTCAACCGTAGCCGGGTGGCCGTTCGACAATGGAAGACACCGCGGGTGCCGGGCGGGCAGCGTCACGAAGGGACAACTGCGATGGTCGAGGAGCTCTATTACTGGTCGGCGACGGAACTTGCCGGCGCGCTACGGGCGAAGCAGATCTCCGCCCGCGAGGTGGTGGAGGCCCACCTCGACCGGATCGACCGGGTGAACCTGCCGATCAACGCCATCGTCACCCATACCCCCGACCTCGCGCTGGCCCAGGCCGACGAGGCAGACCGGCTGGCCGTGGCCGGGACTTTCGCCGGACCGCTCCACGGAATCCCGGTGGCACACAAAGACAACCATCTGACGGCCGGCCTCCGCACCACCTTCGGGTCAAGGTCGAGGGCGACGTACGTCCCGCACGAGGACGACCTGGTGATCGAGCGGATGAAGGCGGCCGGGGTGATCACCCTGGGGAAGACGAACATCCCGGAGTTCGCGGCCGGCGGCCACACGTTCAACGACATCTTCGGGACGACACGCAATCCCTACGACCTGTCGGTCACCGCCGGCGGCTCATCGGGTGGGGCGGCGGCGGCGCTGGCGGCGGGGATGCATCCGCTCGCCGACGGTAATGACATGGGCGGCTCGCTGCGCCTGCCGGCCGGCTACTGCAACGTCGTCGGGCTGCGCCCCTCGGCCGGTCGGGTGCCGGTTTTCCCCGCCGCCGACGGATTCGTCGGCCTCTCCGTGCAGGGACCGATGGCCCGCAGTGTCGACGACCTTGCGCTGCTCCTGTCGGTGATGGCCGGCCCTGACCGCCGCAGCCCGATTTCCCTCGAAGAATCCGGCAGCAGCTTCCGCTGCGTCCCGGAAGGCGGGCTGGCCGGGCGCCGGATCGCCTTCTCGACGGATCTGGGGGGCGCTGTCACCGTCGACCCGGAGGTCGCCGGGCTGGTCAGGGCCGCTGCGGCGTCCTGCGAGACGGCCGGGGCGCAGGTGGAGGAGGCCAGTCCCGACTTCACCGGTGCCGACGAATGCTTCCGGACCCTTCGGGCCTGGCAGTTCGAGGCGACCCTCGGTGACTGGCTGGACGCCAATGCCGAAACGGTCCGGCCGAGTCTCTACGCGAACATGCTCGCCGGACGGGAACTGACCGGCGCGGACGTCGGCCGCGCCGCGGTGCTCCGGACGACCCTGTTCCATCGGATGCGCCGGTTCCTCGAGGAGTTCGACGCGCTGCTGCTGCCGGTCGCTCCGCTGCCCGCATTCGACGCGGACCTGCAGTACCCGGCGGAGGTGGCCGGTGAGCCGCAGGCCGACTACCTCGGCTGGATGCGGCCGGTCTGCCACATCACCGTCACCGGCCACCCGGCGATCTCGCTGCCCGCCGGCTTCGGCGCCGCCGGGACACCGGTTGGCGTGCAACTGGTCGGCCGGCACCGCGCTGAGGCCGACCTTCTGGCCATGGCGAAGGGATTCGAGGCGGCCACCGGATTCGGGCGTCAGCGGCCCGATCTGTAGGCACGCCGGCCGGCGGCGGTCAGAGCTGTCGGTGGTCAGGTCTAATTTTTCCAGCATGACGGTTCTGGATTGGCTGCTTGATTCCGACCCGGCGCTGCGCTGGCAGGTGCTGCGCGATCTGACCGACGCGCCGCCCGACGTGGTGGCCGCGGAGCGGGCGCGGGTCGGGTCGCAGGGCTGGGGTGCCAGGTTGCTCGCCCTGCGCGGCGAGGACGGCCAGTGGGCGGGCGGGGCATGCTTCCCGGCGGACTTCCGCGGCGACTTCTCGGGCGGTCAGCCATGGACATCGACCTTTCCCACCTTGACCCTGCTGCGCGATTTCGGCCTCGACCCGCGAGTCGGGGTGGTCCGCGAGATGGCCGCGCTGGTGGGGGAGAACTGCCGGTGGGAGCACGCCGGGCAGCCCTTCTTCGACGGCGAGGTGGAGCCGTGCATCAACGGCCGAACCGTGATGGTCGGGGCCTACTTCGGGGTGGACGTCGACGGCATCGTCGGCCGCTTGCTCGGTGAACAACTCACCGATGGCGGCTGGAACTGCGAGACCGAGAACGGTTCGGTGCGCTCGTCGTTCGATACCACGCTCTGCGTGTTGGAGGGCTTGCTCGAGCACGAGCGGTCGACCGGTGGTTCGCCGGACGCCGTTGCCGCCCGTCGCCGGGGGGAGAACTACCTGCTCGACCGCCGGTTGTTCCGGAGGTTGAGCAGCGGCGAGGTGGTCGACCCGGACTGGTTGCGATTCTCGTTCCCGACCTGGTGGCACTACGACGTACTGCGAGCCCTGGACTACCTCCGGGCCGCCGGGGGCCCGCCGGATCCGCGACTGGCCGAAGCGGTCGAGCTGCTGCGCGGCAAGCAGCAACCCGACGGGACCTGGCTGCTGGAGAACACCCATCCCGGCGCGGTGCACTTCTCCCTGGAGGACGGCGACGGTAGGCCGAGTCGCTGGAACACGCTCCGCGCGTTGCGGTTGCTGCGCTGGTACGACGCGACCCGCAACTGATCGCCGCGATCGACCGCCCCGGTTGGGTCGATCCGGATGCGGCAGATGGCTTGTGAGCCCGCCCACCGGATCACAACGGTGGGCGTCGGCGGGTCGTCCCTACCAACGATGCCGCCTGTCCGCACTCGGCGTCGAGCTGCCGAAAATCGACTCCCGCAGGGACCAGATAGGAATTGAGACGCTTTCCCACATGCTTGACCAACACATCCCGACGGACACTCCGACCGAAACTTCTACCCGCACTCCGGCCGCTGGCGTGAGCCGAAACCAGCCGTCCCGCAACGCGTTTGCGACGCCCGCCGAATCGCTGAAAGCCGCCAACGCGCTCAGCCCGGCCAAAGCCAATGCTGATTCACCTGGCTCGCCGATATCGTCCGACCGGGTGCCGCCCGAACTGCGGGCGGGCGGACCTGCCGAGAGTGACCCAGCTACGAACACCGATCACGCCCTGGAGCTCAGCCTGACCCAGATCCTCGGCAGCACCGGCGCGGCGGTCACCGCTGCCTTCCTCGGTTCCCGGCTTGGTGTCGCCGGCACCCTGATCGGGGCCGCGCTGGCGTCGGTGATCTCCGTGGTCGGCGGAGCGCTCTATACCCAATCGCTGAAGGCGACCCGGCAACGGATGGCAAAGGTCATCACCGGCGGCCGTCCAGCGCCCTCCCGAGCAACCCGGCAGGTCCGTCGACGTGGTTTTCGGCGGGGCGATTCCCGGCGGTCATCGCGAATCGGCGGCGGACTGTCGCTGGGTGGTGGCCTGCTCGCAGGCGCGTTGGCCGCCTGCGTCTTCGCCGGGGCCCTGGTCGTCGTCACCGGGTACGAGTCGGTGAGCGGCGCACCGCTGTCCGGCGGTCCCGCAGGCGGCTTGACGGTGCTCGGCGGACACGCGGCGGCGCCCGGGAAGGAAACCGGGACCTCGCCGGCGACCTCGGACTCCCCGCCGTCCGCATCGTCGTCCCCATCGTCATCGCCTGGGGTGGCAACCAGGGGCCCGTCGACCCAGCCGACGACCGGGCCGTCCCCGACCGCAACCTCGCCGGCGCCCGGTTCGACCGGCACCGCTGCCGGCACCGGGAGCCTGCCCGCTCCGGGCTCCGGGCCGTTCACCGTCGGCGTGACTCCGTCCGGCGCGCCCCCAGGTCTTTCGGGATCCGTTCCGCCGACTACACCGGCGAACGGCACACCGCGGCCGGTCACCACCGTGCCCGTTCCCGGGCAGCACGCAACATCCACCGGAGCCGGCCCGGATTCGAACCTGGCTCACACTTCCGCGGCCGGCGCCGCACCCTCGACGCCCCTAACGGGGATGTTTCCCCGATAGGCGCGCCGCCGGGCGATCGGCTGGACCACGGGCACCGGACATGACACGATGGCGGGCAGCGCCGCGAAATGACATCGATGTGATTCACCGCCGCCGTATTCCGGGGATCAGGTCCGCCGGAAGTGTCTCCACGCCAGGACGTTGCAGGAGGACCGATGGACAGCGCCGCGGCACGACCCGAGGCCGCCGGTGCCGACGACGGCGACCGGCCCGGGGGAATGGTTGGCGGGATCTCCGGTGCCATTTCCAGGAGGGAGCGGGACATCCTGGCCTTCGAGCGGCAGTGGTGGCAGTACGCCGGCCTCAAGGAGCAGGCGATCAAGGAGATGTTCGACCTGTCGCCGACCCGCTACTACCAGGTGCTCAACGCGGTGATCGACAACCCGGCGGCGCTGGCCGAAGACCCGCTCCTGGTGCGGCGGCTGCGTCGGCTGCGGGCCAGCCGGCAGAAGACCAGATCGGCCCGCCGCCTCGGTTTCGAGATCTGAAACTTTCGATGGTTCAGCGCAGCCGTCGCCGGCCACGCCCCCGACCCTGACCGAGAGCACCCCGGCGCCGGGCCGCAGGCAGCGGTGTTCCGTCGAGCGCGCGCCCCGCTACCCGTTGGCGTTGTGGCATCCGGACCGACATCCTTACCCGCCGGGTCGACGGACGGCGGAGCCGTCTGGTCCTGCTGTCCGCCCACAGCTCCGGATGGTTCTTGAGGTAGTGGAACTTCCAACCGGCATACGGCAGATGGAGCAGGTAGACCCCGATGCCGAGGGCGAACACGATCTGCGGCTCGTAGAACTCCAGCGCGACGGCCAGTACCAGTAGGGCCAGTAGCGGCACGATCAGCGACACCGGAACCCGGACCGACTTGAGCGCGATCGTCGGCAGCCGGGAGACTGCCAGTGCCGCAATCAGCCCCAGCCAGCCGGCGACCACCCACTGGTTGGTCCAAAACCCGTGCGGGAAGCGGATCGCGATCAGCAGCGGCAGGGTGGCCGCCAATCCCGCGCCGGGTGCCGGGACTCCGGTGAAGAAACCCTTGGCATAGGGCTTGGGCGCCGCGTCCTCGAGCAGCGAGTTGAACCGGGCCAGCCGCAGCGCCACACAGACCGCGAAGAGCAGGCAGATTGCCCAGCCGACGGACGGGCCACGGCCGTCGTTGAACTTCCAGATGTACATCACCAGCGCCGGCCCGACGCCGAACGAGACCAGGTCCGACAAGGAGTCGAGTTCGGCCCCGATGCGGCTGGTCGAGTTGAGGAGCCGGGCGGCCGGGCCGTCGAGGGAGTCCAGGATCGCGGCGACACCGGTGGCGGCGATGGCCGCGAACCAGTTGCGATTCAGGGCGAACGCCACGCTGGAGAGCCCGGAGCACAAGCCAAGAACGGTGATCGCGTTGGGGAGGAATCTGACCCCGGGCACTGCGGACATCAGCTGCGATCCGAGCTCAACTTCGCCAGGACGGTTTCGCCACCGATCGTCCGCTGGCCCACCCGAACCTCGACCTGGGCGCCCGCCGGCAGGTAGGTGTCCAGTCGCGAACCGAACCTGATCAGGCCGTAGGTGGCTCCGACCAGCACCGGCGCCCCTGCACCCACGTCGCAGACGATCCGGCGGGCGATCAGACCGGCGATCTGGGTCACGACGACCTGCCCACCGGCGGCGGACTCGATGACCAGGGAGTTGCGCTCGTTCACCTCGGAGGCCTTGTCGAGGTCGGCGGAGAGGAATCTGCCGGGCCGGTAGGCGGCTTTGGTGACCACCCCGGTCACCGGAATCCGCTGTACGTGGACGTCGAGGATCGACAGGAAAATGGAGATCCGGGTTCGCGGCTCGGTGCCCAGGCCCAGCTCCGCCGGCGGAGCGGCCTGCTCGATCAGCGAAACCAGGCCGTCGGCAGGCGCGACGACAGCTTCCAGATCAGTCGGCGGCACCCGATGCGGCGCCCGGAAGAAGAGCGCCGAGGCTGCGGTGGCCGACAAGCCGATCCGTGCCGCGGCCCCGCCGGCCCCCCGCAGGCCGACCGCCCGCAGCAGGTACCGCAGGCCGAGGCTCCCGGCGAGAGCGCCGATGACGATGGGCCGGCCCCCGCGGTGAATCGGCGGAACTGAGCTGCGGACCAGCTGGACGAGGTGCGCGCCGTGCTTCGTGCTGTCCAAGGTGGGACGTCATCTCTCTTCGGTCTTGTTCTGGGGCGCCGGGGCAGACCGCGCGCGGAGGCAGGCGGTGGGCTCGATTTTCGCACCCGGGCCACGGTATCGGAGTAAGGACACCCGCCCTCCCGGACTCGAGGCCGGGCGATCCAGGGGTCAAGCTCCGGCCTTTGCGAGCGCGCACAGCGCGTTTGCCCGCCTTCATCGGGCATCGGCCCGCTGCGGTGGTCGCGCCGATTCCGTACTGGCGATGATCGCCGATTAGGTTGACGGTCATGGTCCACACGTTCACCGGCTCGGCCGCTCCCGCATCCGGCGGCACCACCGGCGTCGTGATGCCCATCGGTGGGGCCGAGGACAAAGTCGGCCGGATGACGATCCTGCGAGAGGTCGTCCGGCTCGGCGGCGGAGCGCAGGCCAGGGTGGTGGTCCTGTCGACCGCCTCGTCCCTGGGGGCCGAGATCACCAACGTTTATCTGAAGCTCTTCTCCGACCTGGGCGTGCGGGACGTCGTCGGGATCCGCCCCGAGACCCGGGAGCAGGCCCGCGACCCGGGCGTCCGGGCCACCGTCGACCGGGCCACCGCAGTGTTCATGACCGGCGGCAACCAGACGAAGCTCGCGTCGATCATCATCGGCACCCCGCTGGGCGAAGCGATCGTGGCGGCCTCCCACCGGGGCGCGGTCGTCGCCGGCACATCCGCGGGGGCCAGCATCTGTTCAGAGCACATGGTCTCGTTCGGCAGCGGCGGCTCGACGCCGAAGTTCCGGGTGGGCCAGGTTTCCCAGGGTCTGGGCCTGCTCCGAGGGGTGATCGTCGACCAGCACTTCACCCAGCGCAACCGGTTCGGCCGGCTGCTCGCGCTGGTCGCGGCCAACCCGGCGCAGCTCGGGGTGGGGATCGACGAGGACACCGCTGCGGTGGTGTCGCCGTCCGGACTCCTCGAGGTGCGCGGCCGGGGAGTGGTGACCATCATCGACGGCACCCACGTCGTCACCACCGCCTACACCGCGACCGGCACCCAGCCGCTGATGATGTCCGGACTCCAGTTGCACACCCTTCCGCGCGGTGCCGTCTTCGACATCAACTCGAGGCGCCTGGTCACTGCGCCGGGCCTGCCGGAGGCGTCACTGGTGCCCGGTATCTCGACGTTGGCGGACCTCACCCCGGACATGCTGGCCACTCCGGCCGAGATCGCGGTGGAGGGGGCCCACGAGACCACCACCGAACTTCGCCGTCGCCCGATCTGAGACTTCAGCGCCCGACGGCCAGGCGGCGCGAACCGGAGTGGGGCCCTGGGGAGCCGGTGCGCAATGATCAGCCGAGACACCCCAGGTTCCCGCGAAAGGCCCCCGATGACCGAACAGCCGTCGCCCGAGCAACGCGCCATCACGATCCGCGAACTGCGGATCTACCGCGGGCCGAACTACTACTCCTACGAACCGTCGATCCATCTGGTCGTCTATTTGGGACCGCTGGAGGATTCCCCGACCGATCTGTTGCCAGGGTTCACCGAGGGGCTCCTGGCGCTGCTGCCGGGTCTACAGGACCACCAGTGCTCGCGGGGCCACGACGGCGGATTCATCGAGAGAATGGTCGAGGGCACCTGGGTCGGGCACGTCAGCGAGCACGTCGCGCTGGAGCTGCAACGCACCGTTGGTCATGTACTGACCCGCGGCAAGACCAGGTCTACCGGCGAGCGGGGCGTCTACAACATCATCTACGGATATCTGGACGAGACCGTCGCGACAATGGCCGGCCGGCTCGCCGTCAGGCTCGTCAACCATCTGATTTCGGTGATCGACGAGCAGGCGCAGACGCCGGGCGGGGCTCCGGTCGATCCCGATTTCGACTACCAGGCCGAACACGAGGCATTTCTTCGGGCCAGCCAGCGGGTGGCTTTCGGACCGTCCACCCAGGCGATACTCGACGAGGCGATCGTCCGCGACATCCCTTGGCAGCGGCTGAATTCGGGATCGCTGGTACAACTCGGCCACGGCACGCTGCAAAAGCGGATCAGGGCCACGATGACGTCGGTGACCAGTTCGCTCGCCGTGGATATCGCGTCCGACAAGGAGTTGACGAATCGGCTGCTGGCGGCTGCCGGGTTGCCGGTACCGACCTCCGAGGTCGTCCGCGATCCCGACGCCGCGGTGCTGATGGCCCGCCGGATCGGCTATCCGGTCGTGCTCAAGCCATTGGACGGTAACCACGGCCGCGGTGTCGCGATCAACCTCAATTCCGAGGCAGAAGTACGGGGCGCCTTCGAAGAGGCTTATGACCAGTCGAAACGCGGCTATGTGCTCGTCGAGTCCTTCATCACCGGAAAGGACTACCGGGTCCTGGTGATCGGCGGCAACATGGTTGCCGTTGCCGAGCGGGTGCCGGCCCACGTGATCGGCGACGGCGCCAAAACGGTCGCCGAACTGGTCGAGACCACCAATGCCGACCCGCGGCGCGGCGTCGGACACGAGAAGGTCCTGACCCGGATCGAGGTCAACGCCGCCGCCGTGGAACTCGTTCGCGCCCAGGGCTTCGAGATGGATGCGGTGCCCCCGCGCGGTGAAATGGTGAAACTCGCGCTCACCGGCAACATGTCGACCGGCGGCATCTCGATCGACCGCACCTTCGAGGCCCACCCGGACAACGTCGACATCGCCGAAGAGGCCGCGAGGGTGGTCGGTCTCGACATCGCCGGGATCGACTTCCTCTGCCCGGACATCACCCAGCCGGTACGCGAAACCGGCGGGGCGATCTGCGAGGTCAACGCGGCGCCCGGTTTCCGGATGCACACCCACCCGACCATCGGCGAGCCCCAGTACGTGGCGAAACCGGTGGTGGACCTGCTCTTTCCCCCGGGCACCGCATCTCGGATCCCGATCGTCGCGGTCACCGGCACGAACGGGAAGACCACGACCAGCCGGATGATCGGACACATCTTCAAGGGCATCGGCCGCAAGGTCGGAATGACGTCGACCGACGGCGTGGTGATCGACGATCGGCTGGTGATCCGGTCCGACGCCTCCGGCCCCCGGTCGGCCAGGATGGTGCTGCAGAACCCGCGTGTCGACTTCGCGGTGTTCGAGGTGGCCCGAGGCGGAATTCTTCGAGAAGGCCTGGGCTATACCCGCAATGATGTCGCGGTCGTGCTCAATGTGGCGCCCGACCATCTCGGATTGCGCGGGATCAACACGGTCGAACAGCTGGCCAAGGTCAAGCAGGTGATCGTCGAGGCGGTGCCCAAGACGGGTGCGGCGGTCCTGAACGCCGACGACGATCTGGTCGCCGGGATGCGCCGGGCCTGCTCCGGAGAAATCGTCTGGTTCTCGATCAGGCCGAACAACCGGATGATCTCCGATCACTGCCGGCGCGGCGGAAAGGCGATCATTCTGGAAAAGGGAGAGCTCGGAGATCTGATCGTGCTGGTCCACGGCCGCCGCCGGATGCCATTGGCCTACACGCATCTGCTGCCGGTGACCTTCAACGGCAAGGCCATGTTCAACGTGCAGAACGCGATGGCGGCGGCCGCGGCGGCCTATTGCGCGGGGGCACACCTGCACGACATCCGGGCCGGCCTGCGCTCCTTCACCTCGTCGTACTATCAGGCTCCCGGACGGATGAACCTGACCGACGTGCACGGCGTCAAGGTCATCGTCGACTACTGCCACAACGCCCCCGCGATGATCGCGCTCGGCGACTTCGTCGACCGCTTCTTCGAGGATTCGACGGGATTCGAACGGCCGCAACGCGTCGGCGTGGTGGCCACCGCCGGCGACCGTCGCGACCAGGACATGGTCGATCTGGGAGTGCAGGCGGCCAAACACTTCGACCGAATCATCGTCCGCGAGGACGAGCGCCTTCGGGGGCGTAAGCCGGGGGAGACCGCCGCGCTGATCGTTGCGGGCGTCAAGCAATCGCAGGCGGCCGGCGCGAGGGTCAAGGAGGTCGAGGTCGTCCTGGACGAGATCGACGCCACCAGAGTGGGTATCGAGCGGGCCAATTCCGGCGACCTGGTAGTGCTGTGCGTCGACCGGGCCCGGGCCGTCTGGGAAGAGTTGCAGGCGTTGGGCAAGGTCGCCCAGGCCGGCGCCGGCTCGGTGTTCGACGAGAGTTGACCGGGCTCCGTTGGCTCGCAACCGGCTGGGACGCTCAGTCCCGGCCGGTCACCCGGCGGCGGACCACCAGGTTGATCACCAGCAGCAGGCCGAGCGCGCCCAGCACGGCAACTCCGAAACTCGGCCAGTTCCAGGCGAAGTCCCACGGATGGCCGGTCGACGCCCGATAGATGAAGCCGCCCAGAACGGCGCCCAGGATCCCCGTCACCATGTTCGTCAGGCAACCGCGGCGCGTGTCGCGCAACACCAGTGAGGCGACCCAGCCGGCCAGCGTCCCGAAGACGATCCAGCCGAGCCAGCTCACTTGGCCGGCTTGGTTTCCACTGCCGGGCCTTGATTTTCGCCGTCGGCAGCCGCGACATGTTCCGCCGCCAACTTCCGCAGGGTCGCGATGGCATTGGCCGGGGGAGCTCCCGCGGTCACCGCCATCCCGATCAGATAGCACGTCAATGGGCCGGCAACCCGCGCGACTCCGTGTGCCACATCCCTGGTCAGGTCCAGCAGTTCGGCGCGCAGGTCCGGCGAGATTGTCACACCGGGAAGTGAGAGCGCGGCCGCCGCATCGGTCAGCCAGTCGTCGAGGGTGCTCATTTGTCCGACGCTAGCCGATCTGTCTGCCGGCTACTACTAAAAGTGACGAGGGTGCGAATGACTGTCCGATGGCCGGGGCGACCGGTCAGCTATCCGAGACCGGGCACCGACCCCGGTACGGCACGCTGCCGCGATCGCTTGTTGAAGGTCCGTTGGGTTGTCGAAGCGGTCGGCGGCCTGCGACCGTCGCGGTTGGCCGTCCACGGCGCACCGGGCCCAGGCTGGCGTCGATCATTTTGTGGAAGAGGACCGCCTGGATTCCAAGCCCAATCGAGCGGGTGTCGTGGCTGCCGTGCCCGAGGTGTCTTTTCGGGTCGGCCGGTAGAGGAGCAGGACGGTCCTTGCGCATCCCCACAGGGCAGCGATCGTGACCGCTGCGACGAGAAATATGCCGATGTCCGGCGACCCTCTGATGATGTCGACATATGTGGAATTGAAGTGCGGTGGCACATAGAGCAGCGTCAACCACAACACGAAGCCATCGAAGATTCCGGGCAGCACCAACACCGGCCAATCGCGCAGCCGGGAGAGGGGTATGCCGTGATGGGCGCGCCGCCGCAACAGCCAGATCGACCAACCGGCCACTATCAGCTGCAAAAGAACGACCAGCGCGCCGATCTGCCATCCGTATCGGCCGAGGAATTCCTCGTCGGGGACGTAGGGTGCGAGCGGCAGGCCCAGGAGAACCCTCCACAGGTTTCCTTCGACGGCTGAGATCCGCGAACCCAGCGGGGCGCTGTTGGCGTTCACCAGCAACACCACTCCCATTCCGGTGGCAGGTATGTACGCCATGAAGGTTCTGGTGTTGTTCCAGGTACCGCTGTGCTCGACCACCTTGGCCACTTTGGCGTCGGCGGTCGGATCCCCCGGCTGGGTGGACAATTCCCACTGTGGTCTGATCCACCAGCCCATCGAGTACGACGCCTCACCGACCGCCACCGCGGGGGCATGAAGAGCTTTCTCGGTCGCCGCGCTGATCAGCCTCGCGCCGCGGTAGGTGCCGTGCTGCAGGTACATTTCGATGACGTGACCGAGGTCTTCGCTGCTGGAGAGCAGTCCCGCCGAGGGTTGGTCGGCGGCCGGAACCGGATACGATCGCTGCCGGTAGGAGCCGAAGAACGTGGAGAAGCCTTCCGCCAGTCCCCCCGCCTGTGCCTGGCTGGTGTCCGCATAGGTGCGGGACATCTGCATGGGCGCGAAGACATGGTCCTGGAGATAGTTCGAGTAGGACTCAGCCGAGACCGTCTGCACGATCAAGCCGAGCGTGTTGTAGTTGACGTTGGCGTATTCGAACGATCTTCCGGGGACGTCCCGCAGCGAAACACCTGAAAGATTTCTGACGCCCTTTTCCAGCGCATCGGGATCTTCGGCGGCGGTGCCATTCTTCAGGAGGCTGGCGTCGGCGCTGCTGGGCAGACCGCTGGTGTGATGCAGCAAATCCGTGACCGTGATCTGCCTCGAGGCGGCCTGGTCGGCGACCCGGAACCACGGCAGATACCGCTGGACTGGCGCGGACAACTCGATCTTTCCGGCCTGAACCAGCTCCATCACCGCTAGTGCTGTAAAACCCTTGCTCAGCGAGGCGAGCAGGACCGGGGTCTGCGGCGTCATGGCGCGGCCAGTGTCGTCGGCCTTCCCGAAGGCCACCAGATGCTCGATCTTGCCGGCCCTGACCACCGCGGCAGACAGTCCGGGCAGCCCCACCTCGCCGAGTTGGCTCCTCAGATAGCCGTCCAACGCGGCGTCGGAGGCGGCGGCCCCCAATGCCGCCTGGGGGGTACCGAGGTGCCCGCTACCGGTCGCTGAGGCCGCTGGCTCCGGTCCAGCCGCCACCATCGGAAACATCAACAGACCAACCGCAGCGACCAGGCGAACGGCGGTGAGTGGAGAGCCCATCACTGGTCCCGGCGCCAGGACCGCCAGTGAGCGGTCAGTGCGTGACTTGAACCTGCTGCACGACGCTGCGGACGGCACGCGCACTGTCGTGGCGGCCGCTGTCGGTTGAGGTCTGAGCACAGAAGGACATGTCGTGTCCTTCGAGGTCCCGACAGGCTGATCAGCCCGTCGTGAGCACTGCCGAGAACTTCGGCGTGCGGGATCATGAGGTTGTCCAGGTGGTCAGCGCTGTCGGCCAAAGCATCCCCCTCGGGCAGCCGGACGTCGGGGAATCGGAATCTGCCGGTGGCAGCCGCCGCGTGCTGGTGGTCGCGGAACCCGACCATCACCTCTCCCAGGCTGGCGAAAGTGGTCCTACCGACCGTCGTCAGCCTCGTCCGGTCACCCCATCTCCGAAGGTCGAGCACGTGAGCGGACCAGCGAGCCTTCCCCCCGACGACAGACACCGGCACGTTCATCCACAAAACCTCCAGCGTGGGCACAGCATTGATGATGATCGCCTTCGCTACGGATGGATGCGGTGCCCCCTCGGTCGGGGGCCGTCGTCGCCCACACGCAACTTGCTTCCGGTTCGCCCGGACAATCGGAGCAAACGGTCGGTAACTTCAAGGCCAGCGAGGAATCGTGAACGTGAGGACGGCATCTACAGCGCCCGATCCGGCGCCGTACTTGACAGGATCGCTGGGGATCGTGAGAGTGCACGGGCCTGCTTCCGCCGCGGGGATGTCGAACACAGGCCGCCGTGCACCGATCTGCCGGCCAGCGCCCTCGTGGTCGGCGCTGCGCTGATGCCCTCAGGTGTCGCGCACGGGCGTGGCGAATGCCTTGAAAGTCAGGTCAGCGCAGCAACGGCTTGCGCCACATCGGCTTCGGTGTTGTAGAGGTGGAACGACGCGCGCAACCGGCCGGCTCGGACAGCGGCACGCACACCAGCTGCGGCCAACTTGTCCGCGGCGCCGGGTGCCGCCAGAGTGACGATTGCCGAGCCTTGGACCGGCTCGCCGAGAGCAGCCAGGAACGAGTCCGCAAGGGCCACGTTGTGTTGCCGGACCTCAGCCATGTCCAAGCCCGCAAGGAGCTCCAGGCTGACCGCGGCGCCGGTCCAACTGAACCAGGCCGGGGAGATGTCGAACCGTCGCCCGCTGCTCGCCAGCCGCAGCGGCGAGCCGTAGATCGAGGTCCACGGATCGTCCCCGGCATACCAGCCCGCGGCGAGCGGGCGGAGCCCGTCCATCAATTCCGGTCGCACGGACAGAAAGGCGGTGCCGCGCGGCGTCATCAGCCATTTGTAGCCGCCGCACACCACATAGTCGATCACCGAACAATCGACCGGGAGCCAACCGCAGGACTGCGTCGTATCGACCAGCAACTTCGCGCCGGCCCGGTCGGCGGCCGCCCGTAGAGCAACAAGATCGGCGATCCGGCCGTCCGCGGATTGCACAGCACTGACCACGACGAGCTCGGCCGCCCCGGGAAAGTCGGCCAGTTCGGCCAGTGGGAATTCTTCCAACCGGACGCCCCGGGAGTCGTGCGCCAGGAACGGGAAGGACACCGAGGTGAACTCGCCGGCCGCGGTGACCACCCGGCCCCCGTCGGGAATCGACGCCGCGATCAATCCGACGAACTCCGAGACGGTGCTGCCGATCGCGACCTGCGGGGCGGGCACCCCGCTCAGCGCCGCCCAGGCCGCACGGGCCCGGTTCACGTCGAGGTCGAAGTCGGGCGGCTGCAACAGTCCTCGACGCCATGCGTCCTGCACTGCTTGCAGCGCAGCGAGAGCGGGCAGCGGTGGAAGCCCGAGTGAGGCCGTGTTCAGGTATCCCGGATCGGGATCGAAAAGGGCCAGCACATTGGGGTTCATCGGTGTGGGTTCGTCGGTGTGGATCCATCAGATTGGATCCCGGGACAAGAAGTCACCGAAGTAGCCACACTTCGACGAGATCGTCGACGGCCAACGAGGTCGCCTCCGCGTCGATGATGATCATCGCGTCGGCCCCGGCCAGCCAGGACAGCAGGTGGGAGCCGGGCCCCCCCCACGGCTCCACCGTGCCACGCGCCGGATCCACGATCCCCCGACGGAATTGACGTTTCCCGGCCGGCGACGTCAGCTCCTGTGAGAGCGGCAACCGGAGCGCGGTCCTGGTGATCTCCCGGAATCCCATGGCCGCACGGATTGCGGGGCGCAGGAACACTTCGAACGACACATAGGCGCTGACCGGGTTCCCCGGCAGGGTCACCATCGGCACCCCGTCGAAACGCCCTGCGCCTTGCGGCATCCCGGGTTGCATGGCGACCTTGGCGAACTCGACACCATGACCGTCGAGGGCATCCTTGACTACTTCGTAGGCCCCGGCCGACACGCCGCCGGAGGTGATGATGAGCTCTTTACCCGCGCTGGCTCCAGACAGTGCAGCGCGGAATTCATCAACGTCGTCGGCGACGAAATGGGTGACCGATGCCCGGCCTCCGGCCGCCTCGACGGCTGCGGCGAGCATGGAGGAATTCGATTCATAGATCTGTCCAGGGCCCAGGGGGAAACCGGGTGCCACCAGCTCGGTCCCTGTCGACAGCACCAGCACCTCCAGCGGGCGGCGAACCGGTAGAGCCGACACTCCCAATGCCGCAGCGACTCCGATCTGGGGACTCCCGATGACCGTGCCCGCCGTCAACACCATCGTTCCCGCCATCACGTCTTCACCGCGGGTGCGGACGTGCACCCCTGGCGGCGGGGCGTCGTCGATGCGGACGCGTTCGGTGCCCCCGTCGGTCTTCTCCACCTGCACGATGGTGTCGGCACCGGTCGGCAGGGGCGCGCCCGTCATGATCCGCGCCGCGGTTCCCGGTGCCAGCGGTGCGGTATCGGTCCGGCCGGCCGGGATGTCCTGCGACACCGGCAAACTCACCGGGAAACCGGTGAGATCCACGGCTCGGACGGCGTATCCGTCCATCGCGGAATTGACAAACGGTGGGAGATCGATGGGGGCGATCAGATCTCGGGCCAGCACCAGGCCGGCGGTCTCGGCCAGCGGCATCCGAGCCACCGGAGTAGGCCTCAGGAGATCGGAGACGATCTTGGCGTGCTCCTCGACGCTGCGCATCAGCCCATCCTGCCCTGTCGCGTGCCGACAGCCCGTCCACCCAGGACCCGACCCACCCTTGGAAGGACCCTCCAAGGGCGCAAAGGACCCGCGGTCAACTCCCGACCCGCTCCGCCACCGCAGCGGCGGACATCTCCCCGCCGCCGCGGCGGAGGATCTCGGCCGCCATTTCGGGTCGCTGTTCCAGCGCGCAGACGGCAATGGTCGAGCCGGGGGGCAGATCGGCGTCCAGCAGAAAGATCAACGCGGACAACTCGTCGGGCAACAGATCGACGGCGACCACCCCGGCCTCGGCCGCCCCGGCCCGCCAGAGTTCGTCCATCTCCCCGGGTTCGCGTCCGCGGAGATATTTGCGGCGCCCGGCGATCACCATCCGGTCCGCCGCCGCCGCAGCCATCTGCCCCATCGCGTGGATCGCTTCGTCGGTCCGATCACCCGCGGTCCCCACCACCACGGCGATCTCGCCGCCCTCCTTCCGGAGCGCCTCCGCGACCTCCAGCAGGGAGGACAGCGACGCTTCGTTGTGCGCGAGATCCAGCACCACCGCAGTGGTTCCGAGCAGGTAGAGGTTGAGCCGGCCGGCGTTCTGGGCGGCGCTCGCGGCGAACGTGGCCAGACCCTGGCGGACCGCGGTCAGCGACGCGCCCACGCCCAGGGCGGCGGCGGTTGCGGCGAGGACATTCATCACGTTCACCTTCGACGTTCCGGCGAGGGTCAACGGCACAGCCGCCACCGGCATCACCACGGTCGGATCCAAACCTCTGCTCAGCACGACGATCTCGCCGTCGATTACCGTGACCGCCCGGCCGCCCGCCTCGAGAGCCTCATCCAGGTAGGGGTTCTCGGGATCGGGGGAGTAGAACCACGGTTTGGCCCTCGACACCTGGCGCATCCGGCGAACCAGCGGATCGTCGGCGTTGAGCACCGTCCAGCCGCTCGGTCTGGTGATGCGCACCACCACGGATTTCACCTCCGCGAGCTCTTCGACGGTGTGGACCCCGAGCAGCCCGAGATGATCGGCGCTGATGTTGGTGACCACCGAGACGTCGTTGGTCGCGGTTCCGACTCCGCGCAGCAGGATTCCGCCGCGGGCGGTCTCTGTCACCGCAACCGTCACCGATGGGTCTGCAAGCACCCGGGCAGCTCCGCCGGGGCCGGACCAGTCGCCGGCCTCCACCTCGACACCGTCGATGACGATCCCGTCGGTCGACGACCAGCCCGGGACCCGGCCGTCCACCCGCATCAGATGCGAGATGAGTCTGGTGGTGGTGGTCTTGCCATTGGTTCCAGTGACAGCGATGACCGGGATCGTCGGCTGGAGCGGGCGCACCGTCTCACCCGGGTCGTGGCCGGCCATCGCGGCCCGGATCCTGGAGATGGCAACCGCCGGGTCGACGCCGTGGATGGTGATCCGACCGAAGGCCTCGGCAACGAACTCGCCGAACCGCTCGGCCGTACCCTGCCGACGGAACGGGAAGGCGACCACGACGGTGTGATCTTCACCTGCTCTGCCCACCGCAGGCATCTTGATCCGAATAGCGCCGGCGGCCCGGCGGACCAGGGCAGCAGCGATCTGCGCGGCAGAATTCGCCCGCGCTGTCGAATCGGCCAGTCCGACAGCGGGATTGAGCACCCGCAGCGCCCGTTGCCAACCCACCACCGTCGCCGCGTCGGCCTCCATCACCCCGCGGGCGTCAAGGGTCAGTTTGATGGCCGGCCGGGGGAAGTACAGATTCGGACCGGTCAGCACCCGCAACTCCACCGGCGCCAAAAGGCCCCCCGGAACACTCTTCGCGACACTCTCGGGAACACTCGTCGCAACACGGTCGGGGACAGCCTGCGAACCATCCTCGGGCGCCATGCCGGAACCCTACGACCGAGTTGGCCGGGCGCCGGAACCGGCTTCGCGAGGGTTGAACCTCTCGCGTCGGCATCCCGGTCGGCCAAGTGGTGCTTCGGGCGGCCGGCGGTCAGGGCCGGTCGCAGGTGGCCGGCGGTGCGTCGCGCCTGATGTGCCCGGCCTTGGATGGTACGGCGCATAGGTTTGGCTTTGTGTCGGCAGACCCCACCGTGTTTGTGGACCCCACCGTGTTTGTGGACCCCTCGGTGTTTGTGGACCCCACGGTGTTCATGGACGACACGGTCTTCATGGACGTGCCGGCATTCATCGACCTGCCTGGGTTCGTCGAGCCGTCCGCATTGATCGATCGGCCCGTCTTGGCCAATGTCTGCGAGGGGTTGGATGTCTCGGCCAGACCCGGCGATCTGACCGGGCAGCACCTCGGTCACTACCTGGTGCAGGGATTGATCGGCGTCGGCGGTATGAGTGCGGTGTACCGGGCCGTGGACTGTCGTCTCGATCGCCCCGTCGCACTCAAGGTCATGCGTGACGAACTCTGCGCCGACCCGGAGTTCAGGGCCCGATTCGGCGCGGAGGCGCGAGCGGCCGCGGCGGTCGACCACGTCAACGTCGTCCCCCTGTACGACTTCGGCGACGACTCAGGCCGGCTGTTCATCGTGATGCGCCTGGTCGAGGGCACCGACCTTGCCAGGGAGTCGGCGCACGGTCCGATGGGCGTTCGGCGGACGTTCGCGTTGCTCGGGCAGGTCGCCGCCGCGCTCGACACCCTGCACGATCAGGGGCTGGTCCACTTGGATATCTCCCCGGCCAACGTGCTGATCACCCGGCGCGAGTCGGCCGGTGAAGAACACGTGTACCTCGCCGACTTCGGCCTGTCCCGCCGAGCCGCCGCCGGTGACCGACCGTCACCGCACCAATTCCTCGGGTCGCCGGCGTTCGCCTCGCCCGAGCACCTGCGGGGGTTACCCGTCCGGCCGGCGAGCGACCGTTACTCGTTGGCCTGCCTGCTGTTCACGGCACTCGCCGGACGACCGCCGTTCGTCGGCGACCTGCGGTCCGTCATCACCGGCCAGCTGCGGGGAACAGCGCCGTCGCTGGCCGAGCTGACCGGCTTGCCCAGATCGCTCGACCGGGTGATCGCGCGGGGCATGTCCGCGGAACCCGACCAGCGCTTTCCATCCTCGGCAGCCCTGCTGGCCGCGGCGCAACGGTCGGCCGGCACCGCGTTCGGGTCCCGGCCGCTCCAGTCCGAGTCCGCCTGGTCCAGATCCAGGTGGTCCCAGCCGATGCCGGTGCGGCCCGCTCCGGGGCTGATCCAGCGGGGCACCCAGCTCGCAACGGTCGCTCGCCGGCTGGTCTCGCGCCCGGTCGGCTTCCGCGCTCACCCCTCCCAGCCTTGATCCACCTTCGCTGCTGATCGGCGGCCCGGCGACGCTTCATTGCGCTCCTGCTTGCACTCGTATCCCGAGAGTGCCAGACTGAAATTGGCACTCGGGACCCCTGAGTGCCAGGTCGAACCGGTGAGTACCGGTCGGCTCGCGGCCTCCGATGGCCGTGGCCGGCGGGTGCGTCCGTCGCGGGCGCCGTCCAGGCCGAACAAACGCCAATGCCTACCGACTCCACCGAGCCTTGCGCACGGCGGGTCGGCCGATCTGGAGGATCTACCCTCATGGCCAAGCTGATCGCTTTCAACGAGGAAGCGCGTCGCGGGCTCGAGCGCGGGATGAACATCCTCGCCGACGCCGTCAAGGTGACGTTGGGGCCGCGCGGCCGCAACGTCG
>JBBRDH010000010.1:0-58608 GCA_038204125.1 Mycobacteriales bacterium | reverse complement strand
TCTCTAACCCTGAGATCGCGAAAGACATCGTTCAGGAGGCGCTGGTCAAGGTACTGGCCGCGATCAACCGGGTGGAGCCCGGGATGCTCGAGCCTTACGCGATCGTCACGGCGCGCAATCTGATCGCGTCGATGTGGAAAGAACGCGACCGCCACCAGCGAAACCAGCACCGGGTCTTCGACATGTTGCCCAGCAAGCCACCCGACGAGGAGCTGCTCCGACGGGAAGACGGCGCGGCCATCGCCGCCGCTCTCGGTCGCCTTTCGGAACGCGAACGGCAAACCCTTATCGACCACGAGGTTTCCGGGCACGACACCCGCTCGATCGGCTCAAGGGTCGGGCTTAGCGCAGGAGCCGTTGCCGCCCAGCTGCACCGGAGCCGCGCCAGGTTGAGGGTCGAATACCTGCTGGCCCTTCGGGGTGCGGCGGAGGTGCCCACCGGCCGCTGCCGGCCAGTGTTGTTCGCCATCTCCAGTGGCGATCGGCGGCGCCAACGGGAGCTGGATGCGGCTCGACACGTGCTCGAGTGCAGCCTGTGCGCGGAGCTGAGCCAGCCCTTGCTGGAGCGGGGCCAGCGCAGCGAGAACGAGGTCTGGATCAGCATCCACGGTGACGCCGACATTGTCATCGCGCGCAAGGCCGCCCGTGACCTGGCGGCGCAACTAAATTTCAGTCGCACCGAGCTCACGTTACTGGCGACCGCCGTCTCCGAAATCGCGCGCAACGTCGTTCGGTTCGCCGGTGAGGGCCAGATTTATATGGAACTCCTCGAGCAGCCGCGCTCTGGGGTGCGCATCGTGGCTAGGGATGCCGGTCCGGGTATCGCGGACACCCACCGTGCGATGCAAGATGGCTTCAGCACCTACCGCGGTCTCGGTCTGGGACTTCCCGGTGCCCGCCGGCTGATGGATGAGTTCGAACTCCACTCCGAACCGGGGCGGGGAACCACAGTGATCATGACCAAATGGCAACGAAGGGCTGGATGATGATCGAAAGATCAAAGACCGTCGACATGAACGATGCCTTTCCGCCTTTTCCCGGCGCAGAGCATGAGCAACTGCTGCCCCAGCTCGTGGCCCATCTGCGTGAACACCGGACGAGGCTCCGACAGGAGTGGGCGGCGCGTATCCAGGACTCGCATCTGTTGCAGGCGATGACACCTCAGGAAATGGCCGCCGAGACCACATCCGTATACGACAACTACGTCGAAGTGCTCGAGACGGGCAGTGTGGAAGCTCTCCAGCACTATGCGCGAGACCTGTCGGAACGGATCATTCCGCGAGGCGTGGAGACCCACGAGGTCGTGGGAATCGTCTTGCTGTTGCGCGATGTGCTGGCAAGGTCGCTGTTCGAGAAGTACCAGGGCGACTTTCCGCTGTTAAACACGGTCCTGGACGCCTACGAGCCCGCCGCGAACCGAATAGCGAACACTGTCGCAGTGAGCTTCGTGGACGAGCGCGAGCGGGTCATCCGGCAGCAGCAGGACTCGATACGCGAGCTGTCTACGCCAGTCCTGCCGGTTCGCGAACGGCTGCTTATTCTGCCGATCATTGGAGTCCTGGACACCGAGCGCGCCCGCCAGCTGACGGAGCAGCTGCTCAGCGGCATCCGGACACACCGGGCGAAAGTCGTGGTCATCGACATCACAGGTGCTCCGGACGTGGATGAGGCTGTGGCCAACCATTTGGTACGCACAGTTGACGCCTCGCGCCTGATGGGAGCCAGCGTTATCATCACCGGACTGTCACCGAAGATCGCCCAGACCCTGGTGACAATCGGTGTGGACCTCAGCAAGATGAACACCATTGGCGATTTGCAAGGAGGCCTGGAAGAGGCCGAGAGGCTGCTCGGCTTCACGGTGAGTCGTCGGAGTGAAACACCCGAGTGATGGACACGAGTCTCGCGCTGGTCTCTATCCTTCGCCAAGGGTCGTATCTCATCGCGTCGATCCACACCGCTCTGGACGATTCGCAACTTCTCCGATTCCAGCGAGACTTGATCCGCGATATCGGTGTGCACCGCTCGGACGGCGTCATCATCGACGTCGCCGCGCTGGACGTGCTGGACTCCTTCGGGTCGCGTACCCTGCGCAATATCGCCGAAATGGCCCGCTTGCGCGGAGCCGAAACGATCATCGTCGGAATTCAAGCGGACGTCGCGTTCGCAATGGTGGAGCTCGGAATGGACACTGGTTCTGTCTCGACCGCCCTGGACCTCGAGGACGGGCTCGCTCACCTCGGTCGCCGGGGGCGGCATGCCGGACCGCGATGACCGCGGCCGAGCGTGTCCGACTAAACTATCGTGCCGCCTTCCTCCGTTATTTGTCGCGTCGTGACGAGGCCCCACTACATACGGGCTATGAGATCGGCAGAGCAGCCCTGTCAGATGGTTTGAGCATGCTCGAACTCACCCAGATCCACCATTTGGTGCTCCTCGAAGTCCTCAAGACCCCCGGCGGGGCGGACCTCGACGACGTCGGTTCCGCCGCCTCGGAGTTCCTGGTCGAGGTACTGGCCACCTACGACATGGCGCAGCGAGATCTGCCGCGGCAAATCTAGTCTGCAGTCTCGCACAATCAAGGTTCAACGCGACATTTCGACGATCCAGCCGGCCTGCCGCCGCCAGACGCTAATGGCTGGCGGGCAACCCGAGTATCCAGGTGCACTTCACCCCGACGTCCGGGTCGTGGGTGAACCTCGTCGAAGTCTGGTTCGGCATTATCGAACGGCAGGCCATCCGACGCGGCACCTTCACCTCGGTGTCCGACCTCAACACCAAAATCCGTGCCTTCATCACCGGCTGGAACAAACGCAGCCGACCGTTCGTCTGGACCAAACCCGCCGCCCAGATCCTCGCCAAAGCCCAATGTAGAGTTGCTTCAGTAGCGGACCACTAGGGGGCTGGAGCTGCGGTCAGCCCGACCTGAATTGTCTAAAGTGCGGCGAGCGAATGTTGGGCTTCGCGCCGCTGCGGGGGAAGTGCGGCGACTACAATCTGATGGTGGAGCTGTACGAAGACCGAAAAGGGGGTCTGACATCGAGGGAGGGATCATCGCGCTATAGTCAGCCGAAGGGTTAAAATCAAATCCACCGACCCTGCTTCAGCATAGTGACTAAGCGGCAAGAGCATCCGACAGTCTTACCGTTGTTCAAAGGGACGGCCGCATCAACTTCAAGCCAGCTCTTATACCCCGCCGGCCAGTAACCATGACTAGCCTCGATCTTTCTTGAGATGCCCGACCTTCCCTTTCTGCGATAGATCTGGTGTTGTGACGCCCACCGTGGCGTCCGCGGGTTCGTCGGCGGGACCCAAGGTCACCTGGCTGGTGCCGGATTCCACGTTCCGGTGGGTTTTCCTGGTGCTGGTCGGGGTGCGGTGCTATCGGTCAAGTGGCCTGTGGGAGTGCGTGCAGTCGGGCCAGGCCGGTGGTGAAAAGGCGCCGATGCGGGGCGTGCCCTGACAGTCGCAGGTAGGTGCGGCGGGATCGGCGGGCGATGGTCCCGGCGACGGAGAACAGTTGCAGCCGCAGCCGTTTCGGCTCCCACCGGCGAGCTCCGGTGCCGGTCAAGGCGAGCATCTGCAGCCACGCGGTCAGCTCGGTTGCCAACTGCACGATCGCGACCCAGATCTGGTTCTGCGTGAACGCGGTCAAGGGCAGATTCCGCAGGCCGGTGTCCTTGGCGTTGCGGATCCGGTCTTCGCAGCGGGCCCGGTGCCGGTGCCGCAGCTCCAGATCGGCGAGCTGACCGCGGGTGGTGTTGGTGACGAACGCGGTCAGCCTGTTGCCGTCGACGTCGGTGAACCGCAGCTGCGCTCCGGGGTGCGGACGTTCAGCTCGAACGATGATCCGCATCCCTGGTGGCCACGTCTTCAACGCAAGCATCCCGGTCAACTCGGTGACCCACGCCCCGTCCCGGACCTTGCCGTCGCCGTCGTAGGCCGGGGTCCAGCCGGCGTCGGGGATCTGGTTGATCTTGTCCACGATGTCCTGCGACAACCCGAACCCCACCGAATAGGACAGGCTGCGAGACCCCGACAACTGCTCCAAGCAGTGGCGACGCGTCCGTGACGCCCTCGGCTTCGACTGGGTCACCACTCACACGTTCCGGAAGACTCTGGCGACCATCATCGACGACGAGGG
Organism: Mycobacteriales bacterium; assembly: GCA_038204125.1. GTDB lineage: Bacteria > Actinomycetota > Actinomycetes > Mycobacteriales > Nakamurellaceae > Nakamurella. The sequence goes on along the minus strand of JBBRDH010000010.1, from coordinate 54,467 downwards.
TCTGTCCGCCCGAGTCGGTGCGGACCATCTCGGGCACCGGCACGTGTCGATGACACAGGACGTCTACATGGGCCGCGGACAGACCCATCGTGCGGTCGCCGCGGCGATGGACAAGGCGGTCGGCACCTTTTCCAGCTCGGTCAAAGCGTCGAGTAAACGTTGACTTGGACCCGAACGGTAGAGCAGGCCAGAGGGCGCATACCCTCTGACCTGCTCTTGTGGTGGCCAGGGCCGGGATCGAACCGGCGACCTTCCACTTTTCAGGCGGACGCTCGTACCGACTGAGCTACCTGGCCTCAAACGAGAGGCCGGACCCACCGCGCATCTGATCGATGGCGGGTGAATCCGGCCGACGTTCGGCGACCCCGACGGGACTTGAACCCGCGACCTCCGCCGTGACAGGGCGGCGCGCTAACCAACTGCGCTACGGGGCCTTGACGTTCGGAACCTCAAGACGACTGCATGCTTCTGTGAGACCTCGAGACACTCACTTCTGCGTACCCCCAACGGGATTCGAACCCGTGCTACCGCCGTGAAAGGGCGGGGTCCTAGGCCGCTAGACGATGGGGGCTGGGAGGGACCCAGCTCCAACGGCTGTCCGTTGGGAGCCTGAGCAGCATACGACATCGGCGGGACGACCTCCAAAACCGGCAGACCGGCTTCGACAAGGGCTTCCGCTGACAGACCGGGGTTTGCTAAGGTGCTGCTCGACGGTCACGAGTGCCAGCAGATAGCCCCGGCTTGCTGGCCGGCAACCCTCCTACCGCGGTGGGGTGCCCCGGGTGAAGACCTGGCCAGGTGCGAGAAGCATCAGGCAAGCGCGGACCTCCCGGGTGACGGTCGAACTTGACGATCGACATTGCTCGGTGTCCCACGGACCCAACGAGGACCGATCATGACCGCTGTTCTGGACCGCCCGGACGCCCTTTTCGCTCTCGCCGACCGACCGGCCGCAGCCTGGCCGCTGGACCTCCCTGACCCGCCTCGCACCGGCGTAGCCCACCCGCATGCGCTGGGCCTCGAAGTGATCGGCGCGAATGCGATAGTCCCGCTGGTCGGCGGCAACGTCGTCGAGTACGCGAACCTGGACCACGGCGCCTCCGCTCCGGCACTTCGGGTGGTGCGGGAGACCGTGGACGCCCTGCTGCACCGGTATGCGAGCGTGCATCGCGGCGCCGGATGGCACTCGAAGCTCTGTACCGCGCTGTACGAAGGGGCGAGAAGGCCGGTGCGCAATTTCGTCGGCGGCCGGGCAGACGACGCGGTGCTGTTCACCAAGCACACCACCGACTCGTTCAACCTGCTCGCCCACTGCCTGCCGCCCCGCACCACCGTCGTCGTTTTCGAGACCGAGCACCACGCGGCGCTGCTGCCCTGGCAGCGACCTGGCGTCAACGTGGTCCGCCTCGCCGCGCCGAACTCGCCCGACGACGCGGCGCGCGCTGTGGACAACGCGTTGCGTCATCGCCCGCCGGGACCGGCCCTGCTGGTTGTCACCGGCGCCTCCAACGTCACCGGTGAGATCTGGCCCGTGGGGCGGTTGGCCGCGGTGGCCAGGGCCCGGGGCGCGCGCACCGCTCTTGACGCGGCCCAACTTGCTCCGCACCGGCCGTTCTCCATCGCCGAGCTCGGGGTCGACTACGTGGCGTTCTCCGGCCACAAGATCTACGCCCCCTACGGCGCCGGGGCGCTGGTCGGGCGCGCCGACTGGCTGCAGGTAGCGCCGCCCTACCTGATCGGCGGCGGCGCGACCGCGACCGTCTCCGACGATTCGACGAGCTACAAGCCGCTGCCCGACCGACACGAGGCCGGCTCGCCGAATGTGGTCGGCGCGGTGGCCCTGGCCACGGCCTGCCACGCGCTGTCCGAGGCCGACCGCGGCCAACTGGCGGCCGGCGAGGCTGCGCTGACGCGGCGGCTGCGGGCCGGGCTGGTAGACATCCCCGGCGTCGTCGTGCACACCCTGTTCGACGGCGAGGTCGACACCATCGGGGTGATCACCTTCACGGTGTCGGGACACTCATCTGCGGTCGTTGCCGCCGCCTTGTCGGCCGAGCACGGCATCGGGGTGCGCGACGGGGCCTTCTGCGCCCAGCCGTTGGTCCGGCGGTTGCTGGGCTCGGCCGGGTGCTCCTCGGCGGCCGGCACCGGTCATGCGATCCGCGCCTCGGTCGGCCTGGCGACCAGCACCGAGCACGTGGAACGCCTGATAGCGGCGATCGTGGAGATCGCCGCTATCGGTCCTAGCCGCAGGTATGTCGTTGTCGATGGCCGGCCTGTTCCGGCCATCGACGACCGGACCCTGCCGAGCATCGCTGCCTGGCAATAGCACCACCAGGGCGAGCTGCCCCGGTAGCCGGTCAGTACAGGCTCTTGGCCACATCAGGTCCTGAAGTGGCGTTCGACATTGCGTCGTACCGGGCCAGAAGGTCGGCCACGGCCACCGGATTGGCGACCGCCTCCGGCGAATGGGCGCCACCCCGGCGGCTACCGCTGTGCCGCCCACGGGCGGCAGTAGCGACCTCGCCGCCGAGCTGACCGCCGCCATTCTGGCCGTCGGTCGGCGGACCGGACCCCGCGTCCGGCCGGGTGGGGCTGTTGGTGGAGGCAGCTGCGTCGGCGCCCTGCTCGCCCAATGTCTCGGCGTCCAGCGAGGCCTGCTCGACCTGCTGCTCCTGGATGGCCGACATGGTGCGCAGCGGTGCGGCCTTGATCGAGGCGACCAACGCGAAGGCGACCACCATCGCGAGGCCGGCGACGATGTAGATGAGGTGCGTCGACGAGACGAACCCGATCTGGTACGGCCGGGCGATCGCCGGGTCGACGGTCGCCAGGAACGAGGAATCGGTGTTGAGCTTCTGTCCGAGCGACCCGAGATACGCACCGGCACTGGCCGGGTCGGCATGTCCGGCCTTGCCCAGCGCCGCAAGGAATGCCGGGTCGGTCCGGGCGGAGGCGAGTGCCGCACTGGTCTTGTCCGGCAGGGAGTTGAACAGCAGCGACAGGAATACCGCAACGCCGAGCGTGCCGCCCAGTTGGCGGAAGAAGGTGGCAGAGGAGGTGGCGACCCCGATGTCGCGGGCGGGCACTGCGTTCTGGACGGCGATCAGCAGGGTCTGCATGTTCAGCCCGAGTCCGAGACCGACGATCACGAAGAAGAGGTCGAGCTGGACGTAGCCGGTGTCGACCGTGACCGTCAGCAGCAGGGCGAACGCCACCGTCAGCAGCAACGTTCCGATCATCGGAAAGATCTTGTACTTGCCGGTCTTCGACGTCAGCTGACCCGAAATGATCGACCCCGCCATCAATCCCAGCATCAACGGCAGCAGCAGCAGGCCGGACTTTGTCGGGCTGGCTCCTTTGACCAGTTGCAGGTACAGCGGCAGGATGCTGACGGCACCGAAGAGCCCCATGCCGATGAGGGCGTTCGCGCCGAGGCTCAGGCTGAAGGTTCCACTTCGGAAGAGTCGCATCGGAATCAGCGCCTCGTCCTTCATCCGGAATTCGATCGCCACGAACGCGGACACGCCCAGCACGGCCACCGCGATCAGGGAAAGGATGCGGGCGGAGCCCCAGCCCCATTCGCGTCCCTGTTCGGCCACGATGAGGAACGGGACGATTCCCACGATCAATGCAAGGGCGCCCCACCAGTCGATGCGGTGGTTACGCCGGATATGCGGAATGTGCAGAACGCGCAGCACCACGGCGAGCGCGACGATGCCGATCGGCACGTTGATCAGGAAAACCCAACGCCAGCCGGTGATGCCGAGAATCGAGCCGGTGCCGGCAAAGAAGCCGCCGACCAGCGGGCCGATGACCGAAGAGGTACCGAACACGGCCAGGAAATAGCCCTGGTACTTGGCCCTCTCCCGAGGCGGCACGATATCCGCGAGAATAGCGAAGGCCAGCGAGAAAAGACCTCCGGCGCCCAGTCCCTGGAATGCGCGGAAGGCTGCCAACTGGTACATCGAGGTGGCGAAAGAGCTCGCCAGCGACCCGATGATGAACAGGCTGATGGCGGTGATGAAGAGCGGCCGCCGACCGTAGATGTCCGAGAGCTTGCCGTACAGCGGCGTTGTCACCGTCGAGGTGATGAGATACGCCGTGGTCACCCAGGCCTGGATGCTCAGCCCGTGCAACTCGTCGCCGATGGTGCGGATCGCCGTCGAGACGATGGTCTGGTCGAGGGCGGCCAGCAGCATCCCGGCCATCAGCCCGAAAAGGATCGTCCGGATCTGGGTGTGGGTCAGACCGCCGGGGGCCGGCGGCGCCTGAGCTTCGGTCGTTCTCTGGGTGGTCGTCATCAGTTGAACCTCTCGGTACTGGATTGCAGTCGGCTCGGTTGCCGGGAAGTCGGTGGGTGGAACTGGGCTACAGCGTCGGCGCGCGGCGCGGCCGATGCCCCGACGGTGGAAGGGCTGACCATCGCGGTCAGCAGGTCGTCCCGATGCGTTGTCATCCGCTCGGTGTAACGGGTCAGCAGGCGCAGAAAAGTCCCACGCTCCTCGTCGGACCAGTCACTGATCACCGGGCCGATGACGTGGCCACGATTGACGTAATGCTCGGCGACCCGGTCGCGGCCCGATGGGGTGACCACCAGAATGGACGCCCTGCCGTCGTCCGGATCGGCCTTGCGCTCGATCAGGCCGGCCTTGACCAGCGCCGCCACCTGTCGCGAAACGGTGGACGGGTCCGCGCACAGGTGTTCGGCGAGTTCCTTCGCCCGCAGCGGGCCCTCGCGCACCAGTTTCACCAGCGCGAACACCGGCAGCGCGTCGGGATCCGCTGACGCGATCATGCGTGACTTCAGGCTGCCGAACAAGTGCACCAGCTGGACCATGGAGTCGGCGATCTGAGCCGCCTGGTCGCGGAGCTTGTCGACGTCTCCCGCCGGCTCATCGACCGCCGCCGACGGGTTCGACTCTCCAGGGCCGGGGCCGCCGGTCAGATCTCTGACCGCGGATGGCTGCGCCATTACACACCTCCTTCACAGATTTGGAGCAGATCCCGCGAGCACCTGTCGCCCGCTTCTGCTTGGTTGCGCTATACATCTAGTTGCTGGACGCAATCATGCTCTTTGACGACGCGAGACGCAACCCAGGCACGACGTCAAATTTGTGCACTGGCACACCCGATGGGTCCCGGCAATCCGGGGAGATCTGCGGGAAGTGTCAACCGGTAGGCTCACCGGGCGGCGACTTCGGCGCCTCGGGCCTCTAGCTCAATTGGCAGAGCAGCGGACTTTTAATCCGCGGGTTGTGGGTTCGAGTCCCACGGGGCCCACTTTCCGCAGGTCAGAGGCCCAGAGCCATCCTCCACCCGGTGCAAGAGTCGTCCACTGCACGCTTACTGCACGGAATCACTCGTACCACTTGCACAAAGTGCACGGATACCCGTAAGGTCCCGTGCATGCCCAGACAACGAATCGCCCCCGGCACTGTCGGCCCCGTCGCGGTGGTCCCGCTCGGGACTGAATCCGGCACTGACACAGAGACCGTGATCCCGTTCCCGACCGCTGACGATGGATCTGCGCTCCCCTTCCCGAAGGGGATCAAAGTTGGCGAGACGGTCAAGGTCGAACGAGACTGGGCAATCTCCGAATTCGTGCTCACCCGCTGGCGCGGTCTTGCCCGCGTAGTTGACACGGACGGCACCGAGCACATGATCCGCCGCTGGCGCTCGACCAAGGGGGCAGCGGAAGCTGCCACCCGACAGGCAGGCCTGGACAAGCTGGCAGCCCTGGAGGCTGTCCGTCAGGCTGCCGTCACCACGGCTACCGCTGTAGCCGACGGGGACGTAACGACGACCATCTCCGATCTGGTCAGGCAAGCGATGACGCTCCCGGACGTGGCCAAGCTGGCGACCCGGACTAAGCAGAACTACGGATACTCGGCACGGCTCATACATGAGCACGCCATCGGCGTGGCCCGTCCGCGTGATGTGGACGTAGCCGCCATCCGAACCTTTCTCACCGCCGTCGCCACCGCGCATGGCAGCGGAGTTGCCAAGCAGTGCAAGGCGATCCTGCGCAAAGCGCTCGACCTGGCGGTCGAATCGCGAGCGCTACAGGTGCCGGCCAACTTGGTGCTGGCGACAAGGGACGCCATCCCGGACGTGCGCGTCCAAGACCGGGGCCTGGACCACAAGCGGGTGCTCACCGACGAGCAGGTAGACGCGTTCCTGGCAGCGCTGCAAGGTGATCCGCTGGCCGCTCCAATGATTGGCCAGCGTTCCAAGTCGAAGCACGGCGAGACGAGGACTGCTGCAGCGAACGGTCTGGACGTGGGCGACCTGCTGACGCTCACATTCCGCACGGGCCTGCGGATCGGGGAGGCCACCGCGCTGAGGTGGTCCGACCTGGACCTGGCCAGCAACACTCCCACGGCTGACGTGACGGGCACCGTCACCTACGTCAACGGCGTCGGCGCCGGGCGTCAAGACAGCACCAAGAGCAGGGCCGGTGACCGTGCGGTCCCGCTCCGGGCCGATGTGGTGGCCATGCTACTGCGGCGGGCCGCACTGTTCGGGGCCGATCTGTCTTCGGCCCTCCCCGTGTTCGGGAGCCCCCAAGCCCATGAACGGTTCCGTGATCCGTCCAACCTCGCGAAGGTTGTCCGGGCGGCATTCGCCCGGCACGGCTACGGCTGGGCCAGTTCCCACCTGGCCCGGCGGTACCGGGTGACCAGTCTCCTGGACCGTGGGGTCCCAGTCGGCAAGGTGGCGGATCTCGTCGGACATGCGCAGATCCAACAGACGATGGCCTACGTCGGTCGGGGCAGAGGCACCGACGCTCAGGTGCGGGCAGCGCTCTAGCGCCCTCGGCCCGACCCCCCTCGGCCCCCGTAGGGGCGGAACATGCCGTAGCGCAACGGCCCCTGCTCCTCGGAGCGGGGCCGTTGCTGTCACCGGAGTGAGTGAGGTTGCCTGACACTTCGGCAGCAGGGTTGACAACAAGGGGCGCAGCGTGTAGGTGGGGCCATGTATGCTTACGCCAGTGAGGTTCGAGGGCTCGGAGCAATCACCTCCGAGAAGCTCTCGAACCTTGCACACTCACTGCTCAACTGAGGTTGAGCCCTTAGCTCTGTCGTGGGGCTGCTCCGACCATCCCGAAAGCCAACCCTCAGCAGAGGGTCTGGCTCCGACCCCAAAACATGGGAGAGCCCGCAACATGAGAACTAATCGACCCCTGCCCGCAGCATTCCCCGTGCCAGACGCCAGCGTCGGGCACGACTACCTAACCTGCCGCGAGGCGGCAGCCTACGTCCGGCACGCCGAGGGCACGCTGCGCAACATGTCATCGGCCGGAACAGGCCCTCAATCGTTCAAGACCGGGGGCCACGGCAAGCGGCTGTATGTCCGTGCGGCCCTCGACGCGTGGGTCCAGGGCGTCGGAGGCGGAGTGGGAGTGGGAGTCGGAGGCGGAGGCGGAGTCGCCGCGTGACCACGGCTCAGGCACCGATGCGTGGCACCCGGAAAGCTGCGACCCCTGAAGAGTGGGCTGCAGCGGGCACTGCTGCCGCTGCCGCTGCCGCTCACGGCGCGAGCAGGATGGCGGGCGAAAAGGCCGGACAGGCTGAGGCGGAGGCGGAGACGGAGACGCCTGGCCGACGGTCCGTGACGGGATACGAAGGGAAAGTCCCGGTCTTTCCGAATGGAGATCCGTACATCAGGCTCACTCTTTCCTCCCTCCAGGCGGATGCGCGCGACTCTTTCTTTCCTCGCGCCGCCCGCGTGAAGTTCGCCGCTCAGGGCTGGGCGAACAAATCCGGGCACGCCGGCTTTTCTCCCGGCGCCCTGGCGAAGATCTTGGGGAAGGACGGAGTGCCGACCACACCACAGGTGGTCAGTAACGCGATCCGAGCGGCGAAGGCGCGCGGCACCATCTCGCCAGAGTCACGGGCGCATTGTCTGGTCGTCAACCACGACCAGGCAAGTCAAGGCTTCGGCCGTCAGGGGTGCCCGGTCCATGGACTCGGTCATCCCTGAAGTGACCGCGCAACGGCGTTCTACATACGCCAGGGTATAGCCGTACATACCAGGAATGCCCGGGATGCGGTTTTGACCTGCGGAAACTTAGATTCCCTTTAATGAATATCTATGGCTGGGACTGTTGAGTTGCTGATGTTGCACTTCCGGCGCGGTCCCCACCCTCCTGATGGTCGGGGTGAGGCCCGCCAGGGCCGCAACCCCCGGTAACCGCTGCTTCCTGGCGTCGCAGCGTTCTACCTAAGGCGAGCAATGCGGACGACCGGCCACGGGCGCTTCGCTGCCGCTCGCGCCCTATCCCTATAGGGGATCTAGGTGTTTCTGTCGAAACACAACTTCTACGTCCCTGCCATTGAAACGCCCCCGGCCCTGCCCGACGTGAAACGCCGGGGCCGGGACGGCTGAAGAACTACAGAACTACCAATTCTCCCGTCCCAGACAACTGGGACGGTCGTGCAACACAACAGAATGGATCCCAACCGATGACTACAACAACACCCGTACTAACGACTGGCGAGGCTCTGGCCGATGCCAGAGCAAAGCGCGAGGCGCTGCTCACCAAGGTCCGCAACGGCGGCTCGGTCACCGCTCGGGCGCTGACCGACTCTGATGCGGCGATCGTCCTCGCTGAAGTCGCCCACGAAGGCCAGCAGGCACGTGAGCATGCAGCCGACGAGGCCACACGAAAAGCCAACAGGTTGGCCGTCGCCGACCGCATCGCCGACGAGGTTCTCGCGGTCCTGGCCGAGAAGGTTCGTGTCGAGGCTGAAGGCGTCGAGGCGATCAAGGCCGCGCTGGCGCTGCTCGTCACGTCGAAGACCGACTACGCCGTCGCGCTGCCGCGGTGGCGTGCAGAGGCCGAGGCGGCAGATCTGCCATTCCAGGTGGTCGGGTGTTCTGAGAGCCGGGTGTACCGGCAGGAGTACGACGGCATCGTGAGCGATGACGTCCACATTCAGCGTGAGTTGTTCTCGGTTGGGGCCGTCTGTGAGTCGGCCGGCCGAATCGTCGCCTCGTACGTGCACGACTTCGGCACGGCCCAGGCCGAAGCCGACACCGACACCGACACCGAAGCCGATACCTCCGGCGATGACGACGGCACGGAAATTGTGGGGACGGTACCCGTTCCGATCCCTGCGCCGGTCCCCGCTATCTTCACCGCCAGCGGCAACCGCGTGCATCGCGGAGAGCCGCTGATCGTCAACGGCGTGGACGAAGGCTACGAGGACTGACGTTCCCAGGCGCTGCCTCCCATGCGGGGGCAGCGCTTGTCCTCTGCACAAGGGCGGCTCACCCTGAGCCCCTCAGCCCTGAGCCCCTGAGCGCCGAGTTGACGACCTCCCAACCCGGGCCCAAACTAAAGTGCTACGACTGGGAGTCGGCGCCGTAGGGCGCCAGGGGGGTACCCCCCCCTCGGTATCCGCTGGCAGCGGCTACGTGGTGGCAGCCTGAGGCCACGGCCACGCTGGCCCGTGCTGCCGCGCCGGGACGGCACACGATGGCAGCGCGTAACGCAAGGCGATCTGTCAAGGGCCAGGGCAGGGCAAGGGCACGGCCGTCCGATCCCTCTCCGTCCCGTCCCTATCCGATCCCTGTCCCCCTGTGGGTCACGGTCCCGGTCCCCGGTCCGCTGGGCAACGGCCCGCATTAGAATTGCGGCTCTGACCTGCACCGATTCCTGTCAGGCTGGTCTAGAAACGATTGGGAATCAACGACAGGACCAATCACCTGTCGGCGCCCTGCTAGGCCGCCTACGGCTGTACGTAGTAGCGGCAACAGGCATCCTGGTGCGACGGGGAGTCGCACGCGGCCCCATAGACCACGAACAGCCCCCTCCACTAATCCCGGTGGGGGGCTGTTGGCGTAAGCGATCAGTTGCTGGTCTGTGGACCACGCCGCTTTCGGCGTTCTGCCGTCGCGGAGGCAGCCCTGCTTTTCGGAGCGGGGCCGTTCCTGTTAGCGAGCAAGCCCGTGGGGGCCACGGAACTGTTGACAGAGCGCTGGCATCGCCCGGCAACGTCTCACAGCTAGCGATCTCCTCGAACAATGCGGTCGTTCCGGGCTCCGATGCCGGCCAGTTGCACACCCGTCATCGTCAAAATAGCCAGACTCCCAATCCCACCGGCAAGGGCCAGCCGGCCAACAACGATCAGCACCGTCATACCAACAACGGCCACCAGCGCGGCGCCGTAGAAAATCGCCCACTGAACCGCCGTCAGCGGCACGCTACGACCGATGGCATACCTTCTCTTCGCGCTCATCAGCCCAGCATCCTCCGATAGGACCTGTCACGGCCGACCGACGAAGTCCTGCCGCTCTTCGGGTAGAGCGGTGTGCATAACGGCACGCCGGTGGACTCGTCCTCAACGGACGTGGGCATCATCAAGCCAGGCTGAAGACCACCTGAACTGCACAAACACTCTCGCTAGCGGTCCTCACCAGTGCACGCTTACTGCACGGTTTGATTCTGTGAACAGGTGAACTTGGATGAGAACTGAAGCACTGGCCAGGTCGCTCGCGCGGCCTATCGGCCCAGTTGAGGCTATCTATTTGGAGTGTTTGGGCAGGTGAGGCCTAGTTCGGGGAAACACACGTTTTCGGGCCATCACTAATCCGCGGGTTGTGGGTTCGAGTCCCACGGGGCCCACTCTTCAGCGGTTTCGAGGAGCTTGGGCCGGCCGCTACCTGTATTGTCGATCATGTATACGCAGCTGTACCTTTAGGTGTATGAAAACAATGATCGATCTGAACGATGAGTCCCTCGCGCTGGCGGCGAAGGAGCTGGGCACGACAACCAAGAAGGACACCGTCAACGCTGCGCTCGACTTCGTAGCCGGGCGCCGCCGCCGCATCGAATTGCTTCTTGACGACCCGTATGCCCTTGGTCTGGGTCCCGACATCACCGATCCGGACGTCATGCGGCAGGCTCGTCGGTGAGCATTCCGATCGGCCAGGGTCATCTTTACCTGATCGACACCTCGGTACATGCGCGCATCCACTCCGAGTCGGTTCGCAACGTCATTGTTGGGCTGATTGCGGACCGGGCCGCGGCCACCTGCGTCACGGTCGACCTGGAAGCCGGCTACTCCGGTCGTGACCTCGATGATGTTCGGGCGATCGCTGAGCGGCGGAAGAACTTGTACATTGTCCTGCCGATCGGCGAGGTCATCGCCGACCGGGCTCGGGACGTCCAGATCCGGATGGCTGCCCGAGGCCACCACCGGGCCGCCGGTGTCTTCGACCTATTGACGGCTGCGGTGGCCGAACATCACGGCGCAGTCATGCTCCACTACGACGCAGACTTCGAGCACATTGCGGCCACCACGGGGCAGCCACACGCGTGGATTGCTCCACGGGGGAGTATCAGCTAGCTCGGTCGCTCCGGCTCCATCGGTCCGGCCGCCAAACCGGCGGACCGTTCAGCAGCGGGTTCATTGCCCGAAGCGGGCGCACTCCGTCGGCGGGTTCATTCCGGGAGCACGCCATACCGCAGCCGGATGTCGGGCCCGAACCGGGCGAGGTCGCGGAGTTGCCAGCGGTGGGCGTCGGCCAGGGTGCCTACTGCTCCCCCGGCCAGCGCGGAAGGGCCGGCGCCGAAGGTGAGCGGCGCCAGGTACACGACGATCTCGTCGACCAGCCGGGCATCGACAGCGGCGCCGGACAGGGTCGGCCCTCCTTCCAGCAACACGTGTCGGCGGCCGATCCGGTACAGCTCGGCCATCACCCGGGAAAGGTCGACCCGCCCAACCGCCGTGGCTCCGAACTCAGCGGCGGTGGCGATGATGGTCTGGGCCTGGCCATCTCGAACCCGCGCGGCTTTCGGCGTTCGCCCCGAAGAGTCGAGAACCACCCGGAGCGGCTGCCGCCCGGCCGCACTGCCCTCGGCATCGCGCACTGTCAACTGCGGATCGTCGGCCATGACCGTTCCGACGCCGACGAGCACGGTGTCGACCCGCCCCCGCAGCGCGTGTACGTCGGCCCTGGACTCAGCGGAGGTGATCCACCTGCTGGTGCCGTCGGGGGCGGCCACCCGGCCGTCGATCGTCATGCCGGCCTTCCAGGTGAGGAAGGGACGCTGCAGCCGGGTGGACGTCAGCCACACCCGGTTCACCTCCCAGGCCCCCCGGGCCAGATCCGGGGAACCGGTCAGCTCCACCACCTCTACCCCAGCGCGCCGGAGTACCTCGATGCCCCCCGCGGCCGGCGGCCACGGATCACGGACGGCGACCACCACCCGCCGCACCCCGGCCTCGATCAACGCGGCAGTGCACGGCGGCGTCCGGCCGGTGTGGTTGCACGGCTCGAGAGTCACCACGGCCGTTGCGCCGGCCGCTCGGCGACCCGCCTCGGTCAGGGCTTCGATCTCGGCGTGCGGACCCCCCGCCAACCGGTGATGGCCCTGGCCGACCACGGTCCCGTCGGGGGCGAGGAGCACACACCCGACCACCGGGTTGGGCAGTACCCGACCGGCACCCGCGCCGGCCAGCCGGACCGCGAGCTCCAGGGCTGCAATCTCGGCGGGGTTGACGGTCAGGGGGCTGGACACGGTGCCAGTCTGCCCGGGACCAGTCTGCCCAAGAACAGTCTGCCCAAGAACAGTCTGCCCGGGACCAGTCTGCCCGGGACCAGTCTGCCCAAGAACAGTCTGCCCAAGACGAGCCTGCCCAAGACGAGCCTGCCCGGGTGATGGGATCAGTCGAACTGGAAGGAGCGCTTGGCCATTCCGTACCAGAAACCGTCGATGGCGCTGCTCGCCTTCACCCCGGCGTCGGCGGTGGCGCCCAGCGCGACGAACAACGGAGCGAAATGCTCGGTCCTGGGATGCGCCCGCAGGGCAGCGGGCGCCGTCCGCTGAAAATCGAGAACCGAGTCGATGTCGCCACCCTCGACGGTTTCCTTGGCCCAGTAGTCGAATTCCCGTCCCCACTGCGGCGCCCCGCCGCTGGTGTCGCCGAACATCGCGTCCCGCAGGTTGTGGGTGGTGAACCCGGACCCGATGATCAGCACCCCTTCGTCCCGTAGCGGGGCGAGCCGCCTGCCGAGCTCGAACAGTTCTCTGGGATCGAGGGTGGGCATGGACACCTGGAGGACCGGGATATCCGCCGCGGGATACATCTCGACCAGCGGCACGTACGCACCGTGATCGAGTCCACGGTCAGGGTCCTGGTACACCGGCCGGCCGGGCTGCGCCATCAACTTGACAACGCTCGCGGCCAGCTCCGGAGCACCCGGGGCGTCGTAGGTGACCTGGTAGTAGCGCGGCTCGAAGCCGCCGAAATCGTAGGTCAGCGGGACCTGTTCGGTCGCTCCGACGGTCAGCGGGGCCGATTCCCAATGAGCGGAAACCATGAGCACCGAGGTGGGCCGCGGCAGCGTCGAGGACCACTTGCGCAGTTCCCCGGTCCAGGTGGCGTCGTCCGCCAGCGGTGGAGCGCCGTGCGACAGATAGAGGACAGGCATGCGGTCCGGCAGCTCAGTGCTCGTCATCCCTCCACCATAGACAACTTTAGTTGAGCGTTCAAGTAGTTTGTCGGCCGGGCTACGATACGGCGATGTCCGAGCCGACGGTCCCCCATTCTGGGCTGTCAGCCCAGCGGTGGCTGACCGCTGAGCAACAGCAGACCTGGCGCGCCTTCCTGGCGATGACTGCGACCCTCAACACCCGGATCGAGCGGGATCTGCAACGCGCGGGCATGCCGCACGCCTACTACCTCATCCTGGCCATGCTCTCCGAAGCGCCGGATCGATCGTTGCGGATGAATCAGCTGGCCGACCTCGCCCAGGCATCGCAGTCCAGGCTCTCCCATGCGGTGGCCCGCCTGGAGGGCCACGGGTGGGTCCGGCGCACCCCAGCGGCCGGTGATCGCCGCGGTCAGGTCGCATCCCTCACCGACGCCGGGTACGCAAGGCTCGTCGAGGTCGCCCCCGGCCACGCCGAAACCGTCCGCTCGGCGATGTTCGATCCGTTGACGCCCGAGCAGGTCGAACAGTTCAGGGCCATCTGCACCGTGATTGCGACCAATCTGAACGAGTAGTGGAGACCGCTCGGCCGACTCGGCTCTGGATCGTGGAGGTCCGCGCAATTCGGTGCGCCTCCAAAGGATGATTGCGACCCTGCCAACCGCTACCTCCCGCTCACCTCGGCGACCCCGGACGAGGGTGCCGGGACGGCCTTCCCTCCAACGTGCCGTCGGCGGATTGGAATTGCCCTCCGATACTCACCCGCCGTATTCACCGGGCCACCTCGTCCAGTCGGCAAAATGTCCCTGATCCACGAGTCCCCGGCCGAATCACAGACAATCAACAGGGACAACGGTGGCGCTTCCCGGCCCGGCGCCTGTCGACGTGGCATAGCAGAGGCGGAGATGAGGCCGGCAATGTGGAAGTGGGTGCTGGCACTCGGCGCTGCAGCATCGGCCGCTTATTTTCTCGTGCCGACCCTGGTGGCCAAGGACCTCATCTATTCGGGAACCGGCACCGCCGCGGCTATTGCCATCATCTACGGGGCGTCGAGGCAATCCGCCGGAGGACGTCGGCCGTGGTATCTGCTTGCCGCCTCCACCGCCTGCTACTCGGTGGGCGACAGCATCCTTACCTGGTACGACGCTGTCGCACAACAGAGCCCGTCGTTTCCTGGGTGGAGTGACCTGTTCTACCTTTTGGGTTATCCGTTTCTGTTCGCCGGCGTCTTCGCCGTCAGCCGACTGAAGGGCGGACCGGGAAATCGGGAGTCGTGGGCCGAGGCGGCCATCGCCACGGTCGGCGCATTTGCGCTGTCATACCAATTTATTCTTACGCCCTATGCGCTCAATGCCCGGGAAAGCGCTCTGGGCACCTTCGAGACAGTGGTCACCCTTATGTATCCGGTGATGGACCTCGGTGTGCTGTTCATTCTCGTTCGTACGATGATGACGAGCGAGGCACGCAGTACCGCCTACAAACTGGTGCTCACCGCGGTGGCGTTTGTGGTCGTCGCGGACACGGCGTACAACGTTCTGGTTCTCAAGGGCTCCTACGCGACGGGGAATCCGGTGGACGCCGGATTCCTGTTCAACTACATATTCCTGGGGGCCGCCGCCCTGCATCCTTCCGCGTCCCGACCCTGGGTAGCCCTCGCCAAGAAAACCACGGTGTGGCGCCGGGTGCCTATGGTCGCCGCGGCCGGCGTGATCGCACCGGTGATCCTGCTGGTCAGCACTCTCACCGGACTGCCGGTCGACATCCCGGTCATTGCGGGATCGTCCATTCTGCTGTTCCTGCTGATCGTTCTCAGAGTGACCTGGATGATCAACCGGATGATCGGGCAGAGCAATCTGCTGGAGCAACGCGGCCAGTCGCTGAGCGAAGCGTTGGAAGCGCAGCGACTGCTCGAGGTGCATTTGCGTCATGAGGGCATGCACGACAGCCTGACGGGGTTGGGTAACCGCCTCCTACTGCATGACCTGGTCGAAGCGGCGTTGACCGGAGACAGGAAATGCCGGGTCGTCATGTACTTTTGCGACCTCGACGGATTCAAGGGGATCAACGACACGCTCGGCCACTGGGTGGGTGACAAGCTGCTGCTGACGGTGGGCAAACGCCTCGTGTCGCTGGTCGGCGAAAGAGGTACCGTGACCCGCCTCGGCGGCGACGAATACGCCGTCCTGGTCACCGGCGGCGCCGACACCGAGTCGGCCACCGTCCTCGCGCAGCAGATCGTGACGGTCCTCCGCCAGCCGATCGCGCTGCCGGACATCCACCTCAATCTTTCGGTCAGTGTCGGGGTGGCCATTGCCCGTACCGACACCACGGTCGGGCAACTGTTCAGCGAAGCCGACGCCGCCATGTACGAGGCCAAATCCGCCGGAAAGGACCGGTTCGCGGTTTTCGAGAGTTCGATGCGGTCCCGCCTGGTCGACCGCCTCGCACTGACGAATTCCTTCTCCGAATCACTGGCCCGCAACGAATTCGTCGTCGAATACCAGCCACATGTCCGCCTCGCCGACGGACGCCTCGACGGGTTCGAGGCCCTCGTGCGGTGGCAACATCCCACCCTGGGCCGGCTCGTACCCGACCGCTTCATCCAACTCGCCGAAGAAACAGGCTTCATCGTCCCGCTCGGCAGGTGGATCACCACCCAGGTCTGCGACCAGGCCGCACGGTGGAAACCAATCGGCGGTCACGCACCCGAGGTTGCGATCAACGTCTCCGGTCGGCAGCTGCTCGAACCCAGGTTCGTTCTGGATACCGCGAGCGCGTTGGCCACCAGTGGTCTGGCGCCGCAACGACTCATCCTGGAAATGACCGAGACCGTCCTGATGCTCAACCCGGGCCGCACCATCGAGGTGCTCAACGAAATTCAGGCCATGGGGGTGCGGATTGCGGTCGACGATTTCGGGACCGGCTATTCGTCACTCAGCGCCCTGCGTAGATTCCCGGTCGACGTCCTCAAGATCGACAAGTCGTTCATCGACCCGCTGACCGACCGCGACAGCAGCGGCGCCACCTTCGTCGGCTCGATCCTGCGACTCGCCCGGGACCTGCGCCTGGTCTGCACCGCCGAGGGCGTCGAAGAAATTCTCCAACTGCAGACCCTGAGCGACATGGGCTGCGAAACCGTCCAGGGTTTCCTCATCGCCAAACCCATGGGGGCCGGCGCAGTACCCGCATACATCGCCAAGGGCCACGATCGCATCCGTTCCCAGATCGCCGCCGGGGCACCCGGCATGCGTGGCTGGTCAGTGCCAATCGATGCGGTCGAACACGCCCTGCAGTCTTCGGCCGCGCTCCGGGTCGAGTGACCCCACCCAGGCGATGCGGCCGCGCAGGTGGGAGCGGAAATCGGGTACCGACGCCCGGTTCTGCCCGGCCGGACCATGCGCCGCGCAATTGTGCAGAATCGCCCTGAGCCGGTCGTATTCTCCCCGGGGCACGGTGGTCCTTTCGTTGACCACGACGCCGGTGACAGATTGGCGGTCCGCCCGGGTACGGATCCGTGTCTTGGCCTGGTTGACGACGAAGCCTTCGCTCCGCACTGTCTTCTCGACGGCGGCCACCAATCTGCGCCGCGGGGCCCCGGCGATATCGCCGGAGAAGGTGAGATCGTCGGCGTAGCGGGTGTACACGACCCCCGTCGCGCCCGCGAGTCCGGCCAACCTCCGGTCCAGGCCGAAAGCACACAGATTCGCCAGCTGCGGCGAGGTGGGCGCGCCCTGCGGCAGGTGCGGAGCAGCAAGGGCGCGACGGAGCCTGAACCGGGCAGCGTTGTCGGCGGCACCGTCGAGGGCCGACGGCATCTTGCTGAGCACCGCCACCGGGCTGGCGTGGGTGCACAGGCCGGTCAAGGTGTACGCGACCGGTTCCGGAAATCCGGCGGCCCGGAAAACGCCGAAGACCCTGGCTGCGGTGACGGCCGCGAAGAACGACTCCAGATCGAGGCTGATCACCACTTCGGCGCCGACGTGCGGTCGGGCTCCGGTGCGGACCGAGCGACCGGGAACGAATCCGTGAGCCGCTGGGTGGACCGGGACCGGACCGATCAGTGCCCGGAGGATGAATCGCTGGATGCTCTTGAGCCGCGGCAACGGGGCCTCGAGCAGCCGAACCCGGCCGCCACCGCTCGCCACCCACCCGGACCGGTAGTGGTGCAACGCCCGAGACGACGATCTTCGGTTCATGCCGCGGTTGTCGGCGAACCATGCCAGCTCGGACTCGGTGAGCTGCAGGGCGTCGGCCAACTGCCCGACGTGATCCAGTCGCTGCACCGGGTAGGTGCAGCCGACCATGGCCGTGGTCGTCGGAATACGGTGCACCGGCACCGGAATCGACCGCCGTCGTCGTTCGGCCCGGCGCAGCACCTCCGCGACGGCGTCGGAAATTCCGATGAAACGGGCGAGTTCGCGCGGCCGGTCGACCGGCGGCCGGTGATAGCTGCGCAGAGTTTCGTCGACCAGTCTTCTGACCCACGCGTGCCGGGCGCCCAGGACGGTCACCGCCCCGGCGCGCATGGCCGAGGCCGTCCAGAGGCCGGCCAGGAACGCATCGGCCAGGGCCGCCGCCAACCGTCGAACCGTGTTCTGCACGCACCCATGCCTATCCGGTCGATGCCATTTTGCGCTCCGCGCAAAGCCGGTGGAACAACCCGCGATCCGGGAGGGTGGCGGCGGGCGACCGGTCCCGCCGGGCGGGCACTCCCTTGCGCGGAGCGCAACGAGGTGCCTGCGACGCAATGCCATACATCGTGCTCACGCCCCGGGGTAGCCCGGAGCAGCTGGGCTCGCGTACACGCCGACCCGGCAACCCTCGCCGGAGGCACGTCGCACTGCACCAGCAGTTCTCGCCCGCCGCCACCCGGTCGCAGCCTCTCACACGAACCGGGAAGCTGGTCCGCTGCCTGACCGGAGTTCCCGGGGAGTGGGCCCACCTCGTTCACCTGCACCGGAAATCAGTACCGCCCCCCACCTGATTGCGCAGGTGGGGGGGTGCAGGGATGGAGCCCCTTTACGGAATCGAACCGTAGACCTTCTCATTACGAGTGAGACGCTCTACCGACTGAGCTAAAGGGGCGGCGGGATCCAGTTTAGCGGGCCCTTCGGGACCGGCCGTCCACACTGTCGGCAAGCCGTCCCGACGCCTGTCCGGCAGGCAGGATCACAACTACCGGGAGTCGTAAGCCTTTCGGGCGCTGCAGACCGATGCCTTGGGGCAGACCTGCTTGCTGCCGTCGGAGGCGAGCCGGATGACGACGGACTCGCCGGGGACCGAGTGCGAGATCACCACACCCGGGCCGGCGGGCGAGTCGACGGGTTCGCCGATCGCCGGGGTTGTCGCCTTGAAGTCCTGGTACAGCGGATGCTCGTACTTCAGGCAGCACATGAGGCGGCCGCAGGCTCCGGAGATCCGCATCGGGTTGGCCGGGAGATCCTGATCGCGGGCCATGGCCAGGGTGATCGGTTCGTAATCCTTGAGGAACGTCGAGCAGCAGGTGTCGCGGCCGCAGGAGCCGATGGCCCCGGTCACCCGGACCGCGTCCCTGGCCGCCAGCTGCAGGAGTTCCACCCGCGAACCAAGCGTCGCCGACAGGTCACGCAGCAGCGACCTGAAGTCGACCGTGTCGGGCGAGGAATAGTAGATGACAGTCTTGTTGTTGGCCGGCTGCGGGTCGACGGCGAGGACTTTCATGGCCAGCCCGTGTTCGCGAATGAGCTTCCGGCTGGCCACCAGGGTCCGCGCCTTGACCTTGCGGGTGGATTCCTGCGCGGCCATGTCGGTGGCGGTGGCCGAGCCGAGCAGGACCGGGAAACCGTCGGTGTCCTCCGACGAATACTCTGCCGACCACATCACCTGGGCCACCACCGGGCCACGGTCGGTGGGTAGCAGGACATGGTCGCCGACCTCGGGGCGCAGGTCGCCGGGGTCGGCGTAGTGCAGCTGCCCGTTCGCCGTAAAGGTCACCGCGCAGAGCATTCCCATGGCAGGGAACGTTACGCCGCCCGGGTGCCGTCCCGCGCCGGTGCAGATCGGGGTCAACCCCGGTAGAGCCGCATCATCATCGCCTCGACCGCGATCTGCGGTTTGACGTTCAATTCGATCGCTTCCCGGCAGGCGAGCACCGCATCGAGGCGCTGCAACGCGCCGACCGCGCCGAACCGGGCGGCGGCGTTGTCGATGTCACCGCCGGTGTCCGGATTGGTCAGCGGGACGTCGGCGCCGAAGGCGCGCGCGATGACGTCCCGGAAGAAACCAGACAGATCGACCAGGGTGCGGTCGAGCACGTCCCGCTCCGTCCGGGTGGCCCGCGACTTCTGCCGCCTTTCGAGCTCCTTCACCACGCCGGCGGTCCCGCGGGAAGCGCCGAGAGCGCCCTTCCCGGTTCCGCCGGCGCCCAGCGCAACCCGCAGTTCGGCCATCTCCGGGACGTCGCGCCGGTCGGCCACCGCTCTCGCCTCACCTTTCGCCGTCGCCAGGAGTTCACCCGCCTCGGCGAACACATCGCTCATCGAGCGCAGGCCACCGGGCAGCGACAGGGTGCGCCGGCGGTGCTCTCGCGACTCCGGGTCGGTGGCCAATCTCCGGGCGCGGCCGACGTGCCCGGCAGCGACCGACCCGGCCCAGCGGGCCATCGCCGGGTCGATGCCATCCCGGCGAATGAGCACCTCGGCGATCGCGTCCGCCGTCGGGGTCCGCAACGACAGGACCCGGCAGCGGGAGCGAATCGTCACCGACACGTCATCCGGATGGGTGGACGGGGCGCACAGCAGGAAGACAGTTCGGGGAGGCGGCTCCTCGACGGCCTTGAGCAGGGCATTCGACGCCCCTTCGGTCAGCCGGTCGGCGTCCTCGATGAGCACCACCTGCCAGGGCCCGGATACCGGCCGGCGGGCTGCCAGTTGGACGACCGCCCGCATCTCCCTGACCGAGATGGTGAGGCCCTCCGGGACCACCGATCGCACGTCTGCATGAGTCCCCGTCAGCACCGTGTGGCAGTGCGAGCACTGGCCGCAACCCCCCGTCGGGCATTCCAGCGCGGCCGCGAAGGCTCGAGCGGCGACCGACCGGCCGGAACCCGGCGGTCCGGTGAACAGCCAGGCGTGGGTCATCGCGGCCGCCGGGACGTCCGGGTCGCCGGCCGCCGCCGCGACCGCGGTCCGCAGTACCGCGACTGCCTCCCGCTGCCCGATGACGTCGGCGAAGACACCGGAATCTCCGCTCTTCGCCTCGCCACTGTCGCTGTTCAGGGCGTTCCCCGGGCCGCATCATCGAGGGTCATCGACCGGGCCGCCGGGTCGGCCGCTCTCTCACCGGCAATTGGCAGCACCCGCCCGATCGCCACCAGCGAATCGGTCCGGGTCAGATTCGACCTGGCCAGTGGGGAGGTGACCACCGAGGTCACCACCAGCCCCGCTCGCGCCGCCAACACCTGCAGCGTCGACGGGGTGTAGTGCCAGATGTGCTGCTCCGGCTTGAGGGTCCACCAGTGGGCGCCGAGCAGCCTGGCGGGCAGGGAAGAAAAATAGGGCACCGAAAGCGCGAAGACGCCGTCCGGAGATAGGTGGGCCCGCACCTGCCCCAGAAACGCCAGCGGGTCCGGCACGTGCTCGAGGGTGTCCCAGAAACACACCACGTCTGCGCCCGTCGGCGGCACCGGCGCTTCCTGCAGTTGCCCGCAGAAGACGTCCAGACCCAACGTGTCCCTGGCGAAGCCCGCACCGGTCCTGGACAATTCGACACCGGAAACCACGAAGCCCGCGGCCCGCGCCGCAGCCAGGAAGTGGCCGTAGCCACTGCCGATCTCCATCATCGTCCGGGGCGTTCGCCGGTACGGCTCACCACCGGGCAGCTTCGCGGAGATGGCGGCGAGCCGGCCGGCCGTCCAGGCGCGTTGCAGCACCATCGCCGGCGACCACCGGCTCTGAGCCCCGTAGACGCCACCCTCGAAATAGCCAGGCTCGTCGTACAGTCTTTGCAGTGCCTGGGATGTCAATCTCGGAGAGACGAAGACCAATGCGCAGACTGGGCATTGCACCACTGCGAACGGCGGCCGTCGGTAGAGCACCCGACCTTCCCGCTGACACAGGCAGCAGCGGACGTCCTCCGTGTCCGCGCTCGTCCACAAGTTGTCGTCCACCTCACCGCCACCTTCGGCGGCTCGAACACCGCTCCGCGATTCGGAGTTCGAACCCACCCGGACCTACCCTTCTCTGTTGATGAAAACCAGACCGACGAAAACCAGACCGACCAGACCAGACGAACCCCGGAGAGATGAAACCAGACCGATGAACCCGGACGTATGTCTGGACCGATGGGCCCGGCACCGCACCATTCGCGGCGGCCGGCGACGATAACTCCGGCCGCGGGTACGGGCGGCGACAAAACGGCGGCGGGTACTCAGGGGCAAGTACGCAGCCAACCTAACGCAGCGGTCCGACAGCGGCGCCCGGCCCGACCCCATGCGGCCCCGCGGGCTGGGAGCCGGCTCCGCTCGTTCCAGAATGGCTGCCGGCCGACGACACCGTGCCGGCCAGGACCGTGACGTCCGGGACCGCGCCGCCCGGGACCGTCGTGTCGGTGACCGTCGTGTCGGTGACAGTCGTGTCGGTGACCGTGGTGTCGGTGACCGTCGTGTCCGGGAGCGTGATGTCCAGGACCGCAGTGGCGAGGCCGGCATCTGCCCGGAGCGGCGACCGGGAACGCAGTGCCGAGGCGACGCGTTCGGCGACCTCCGGCGGCAATTCCGGCGGTTCCTGACCGACCGGCAACGGGACTACGACCAGATACCGTTCGGCGGCCGCTGAGGCCAGGTCGCGGAAAGCCTGCGGAGCATCGGGGACGGGGTCCTCCGACCCGCCGTCAGTTGCGACCTGACCGTCCTGGGTGCTCCGCGATCCGGCCGCCGGCGCGACGGCCGGCGCCTCGACCGGCGGCACCGCTGGCACGACTGGGGCGGCTGGTGCGGCCACTGGCGAGGCCTCGTGGGAGACCATCGGGGCGGCCATCGGGGGTCCCTCGTCCACCAGGAGCGTGAGATCCGGCCGGAGACCGTCGACGGCCCAGAGGCCGATCCGCAGTACCCGGTCCTCACCCATTCCGGCGAGCACCCCGTACCGGACGACGAGGGTGTCGAGGTACCCGGCGACGACGACCACCGCGCTCGCATCGAGGCTGGGCCGGATCGTCCCGGCCACGGCGTCGGCCAGGTCGGCGCCGGCCCGCAGCGCGGCGGCCTGGCCGTCGGCCGGGACTGGGGTTTCGGCACCGGCCGGGGCAACCGTCGGCTGCAGCACCTGGTAGCCGCGGCCTTCCACCATCCGGCGGACTGCGGCTGCACACCGGCCGACCGCGTCCGGGTCGGCGCCCTCGACCGCGATCAGGACGCCGGGATGCTCGGAAGCGGTGATCAGCAGATCGGCTCGGCGGCGGCCCCAGACCCGGCGCAGCAGCCGATGTCCGGAGCCGACGACCTGCCGGCCGGCGTACACCGAGACGAGAATGGCGACCAGTCCGCCCCCAGCCAGTACGACGGCAGCGCCAGAGACCGTGAAGCGGAAGTCGCCGACCCGCAGCCGATGCGACCCGACGGCTCCGGCGACGATCGGGCCCAGGGCGATGGTGCCGAGCAGGGTGAGTCGCACCGACGACATCACGAACGCGAAGACCCGGCCGCGCAGCTGGTCGGAGACCTCCTGCCCGATCATGGTGAAACCGGTGATCCAGGCGATGCCGGCGAAAAGACCCATCACCGCGGCGGCCAGGGTGGCGCCGAGGAAGTCCTGCAGCAGGCTCATCACGATCAGCACGCCGCCGGCGGCCCCGATCGCGGCGGTGAACACCACCCGACGGGGCACCGTCGGGAGCACCTTGGGGCCCGCGAGCATCCCCACCGCCAGCCCGGTGAACACCGACCCGAACAGGATTCCGTAGCCGGCATTACCGGCGCCGAGGCTGGACACGTAGGCCTGTGCGACGCCGGCCGTCAGGCCGCCCGCGCCGAAAGCACCGAGTATGCCGATGTAGATCGCCCGCATGATCCGGCTGTGCCGGACGTACGAGATGCCCTCGCCGATCAGCGAAAAGATCGACCTGCTCAGACTCCGCTCGCCGACGAATGCCGGGATCATCCGCCGGGACAGCAGCACAGTTCCGGCGGAATAGAAATATGTCAGGGCGTCGATGATCAGCGCGATGTAGATGGAGGAGGAACTCGCCGGGCCGGTGATCAGGGCGCCCGACCCGGCGACCGTGGGCACTTCGGTGGCGCCGAAGAACTGCGAGACGGTGGACAAAAGTGCGAAAATGACCGCCGCGACCGGGACCATGCCGTAGATGGACACGTAGTTGAGCTGATTGGCCACCGGGAGGCGCTCGCGGGGGACGATGTTCACCCACATCGCCTGCTTCGCCGGGTTGGTGAACAAGCCGACCGCCTCGACCAGGAACTGCGCGACGAGAAGCCAGGTCAGCGTGCCGGCCACCGGGATCGAGAGGTACAGCAGACCCGCGAGGCAGTCGCCGATGATCGCGACCTTGCGCCGGTCGACGCGGTCGACGAGTGCGCCGGCGACCGGGCCGAGCAGCAGGTCGGGCAGCAGCCTGGTGAGCAGCACGCCCGACACAGCGGCGCCCTGCGCCACCCCGGAGGAATTCTTGGTCAGATAGGCGGCCAGGGCGGTGGTGGCCAGCAGCCCGAGCCAATCGCCGAGACTGGAGACCGCGATTGCCGACCAGAGTCGCCGGAAGACGGGTATCCGAATCAGCACCCGCAGCGAGCTCGGCCCCCTTTTTCCGCTCACGTCGGCCACGCCACCGAAATACGGGCCACCGGGCTCACGGCCACGGATTCACCTGCGCTGCAACAGTTGTTCGAGAAACTGCAGGAAGTGACGGCCCACCCCACTGGACCCCAGCAGTACCAACAGCACAACGAGTGCACTGACCGCCCCGCGCACCCGGCCCACGGTTCGCTTGGCGGGCTGCGCCCTCGGGCTGACCATCCGCTTGGCGGGTGGTGCCGTTGGGCTGATCGGCCGGCGGCCGACCGGCGGCAGAGCAGGCCGTATGGCGGACGGGGTGGCGCCCGGGGTTCTCGCCGTGGTCGCTGTCAGCCCGATTCGACCGGCGGCCACCTGATTGAGGAGCGGCCCTGTTCCCGCCCGGGGGACAGCGCTGACCGGAACAGCCCGCCGCGGAATCCAGGTCCCGGGCGGCGGAGCCGTCGGCGGCGCGATCAAAGCTCGGGTCGGTCTGCTTGCGGCAGCGGGGGCACCGCGTCGGGCCGGCACCGCGGCCCGGCTCGAGGTCCGGCTGGCCGGGATGGGCGCCGGGCCGACCGGCGGACGCGCTATTGCCTCGGCGTAGCGGGGATTCGAGGCCGATGACACGGTGGGCGAGGTATCGGTCCGGGTCGGCAGGGGCGGTGAGAGCGCCCCATCCGACTCACTGGCGAAAAGCGCGTCCGCGAACATGTCCGCGCGAGCCGCCGGGGGGTCATCGGTCCCGCCGCTGCCGACCAGCGCGTCGGACGGGCGGAACACCGACCCGGGTTCCGCCCACTCGTCGTCCATAGCCAAATGGTAGGCCCAGGGGTCAGGAATCCGGGGCCGCTGGGGGTTGGCGCCGGGCCGCGGCGGCCCTGGCGGCAGCCGTCTTGGGCGCCGCCGTCCTGGTCCCCGCCTTGGCGGTCAGCGCCTTGGCTGTGCGCGTTTTCGTCGCCGTTGCGGCGCCCGATGTCCTTGCGCCCGCAGCCTTCTTCCCACCCGACACGGCCTTGCCGGCGGCCGGCTTCTTCGGCGCAACTGCCTTGCGGGTTGTCGCCTTCTTGGGCGCCGGTCCACGGGACCGCCGGTCGGCCAGCAGTTCGGCCGAGCGTTCGACCGAGATGGTCTCGATCTCGTCGCCCTTGCGGAGGGAGGCGTTGGTCTCCCCGTCGGTCACGTAGGGGCCGAACCGGCCGTCCTTGATCACCATCGGCTTTCCGCTGACCGGGTCGGTGCCGACCTCCCGCAGCGACGCGGCAGCGGCGGCCGACCGACCGCGCATCTTCGGCTGCGCATACAGCGAGAGTGCTTCGTCGAGGGTGACCGTGAACAGCGATTCCTCATCCGCGATCGACCTGGAGTCGGTGCCCTTGCGCAGGTACGGGCCGTAACGGCCGTTCTGCGCGGTGATCTCGTCCCCCGTCCCCGGGTCGAGGCCGACGACCCTGGGCAGGGTCAGCAGCCGCAACGCGCTGTCCAGGTCGATCGTCTCCAGCGACATGGACTTGAAGAGCGACCCGGTTCGCGGTTTGACGGCACCCTTGCCCTTGGTGGGGGTGTCCTCCGGGAGGACCTCGGTGACATACGGCCCGTACCGGCCGTCCTTGGCGACGATCATGTTGCCCGACACCGGGTCCCGGCCCAACTCCTGATCGCCGATCTCGGCCTGCTCGAACAGCGCCTCGGCGACCTCCGCGGTGACCTCGTCCGGCGCCAGGTCCTCGGGCAGGTTGGCCCGCTCTGTTGCTGTGGCCGCAGAGACCACATCCTCGGCAGCGCCATCGAGCGAGGTCAGAACCTCGCGTTCCAGGTACGGCCCGTACCTGCCGACCCGGACGGTGACCTGCCGACCGGCCGAGTCGATGAGCAGCGGTAACGAGTTGACCTCCCTCGCGTCGATGCCCTCGAGCCGGTCACCGACCAGCTTCTTGAGCCCGCCCGACCGGCCGACGGAGCCCACCGGCCCGACCTCCCCGCCGAAGTAGAAGGCGGTCAGCCAGTCGGTGCGGCCCAGCCGCCCTTCGGCGATGGCGTCCAACTCGTCCTCCATCGCGGCCGTGAAGTCGTAGTCGACCAGCCGCGCGAAGTGTTGCTCCAGCAGTCCCACCACCGCGAACGCGATCCAGGACGGGACCAGCGCCTGACCCTTGCGCCAGGCGTATCCGCGTTCGGTGATCGTCCGGATGATCGAGGTGTAGGTCGAGGGGCGACCGATGCCCAGCTCCTCGAGCGCCTTGATCAGCGAGGGCTCCGTGTAGCGCGCGGGCGGCGTGGTGGTGTGACCGCCGGGCGTCAGCTCGGTGATCGTCAGCTGCTGCCCTTTGGTGAGGTTGGGCAGTCGGCGCTCGGCGTCGTCCGCTTCGCCGCCGGCTTCGGCGTCGACGGTTTCGACGTAGGCCCGCAGAAAGCCGGGGAAGGTGATGGTCCGGCCGGAAGCAGTGAACAGTGCCTCCCGCCCGGCGGTGGAATCCACCTCATCACTGCTCAGGGGAGCCGTGATCCGCAGCGAGAGGGTCAGGCCGCGCGCGTCGACCATCTGTGAGGCGATGGTCCGCTGCCAGATCAGTTCGTACAGCCGGTATTCATCGGCGCCCAGGCCGTTCGCGACCTGACCGGGGGTGCGGAAGACCTCACCCGCAGGTCGGATGGCCTCGTGTGCCTCCTGCGCGTTCTTGACCTTGCGGGTGTACTGCCGCGGAGCTTCCGGCACGTATTCCGGGCCGTACAGATCACGGGCCTGGCTGCGGGCGGCGTCGAGCGCGGTCTGGCCCAGAGTGGTGGAGTCGGTCCGCATATAGGTGATGTAGCCGGCCTCGTAGAGCCGCTGCGCGGTGCGCATCGTCCGCTCGGCCCCGAAACCGAGTTTGCGGCCGGCCTCCTGCTGCAGGGTGGAGGTCATGAAGGGCGGATAGGGCTTGCGGGTGTACGGCTTCTCCTCGACCGAGGAGACCGTCGCGGTGGCGCCGTCCAGAGCGGCGGCCACTGTCCGGGCGCCGTCCTCGTCGAGCAGCAGCACGTCGGAGGCGGCCCGTAGGTGCCCGGTCGTCTCGTCGAAATCCCGCCCGGAGGCCAGCCGGCGGCCGTCGACCGAGTTCAACGCCGCGACGAACGAACTGCCCCCCGTTTCAGGGGCGAACTGCCCGTCGATACCCCAGTAGGTGCCCGCCCGGAAGGCCATTCTGGCCCGCTCCCGCTGCACGATGATCCGGGTGGCCACCGACTGCACCCGGCCGGCCGACAGGTTCGAGCCGACCTTCTTCCACAGCACCGGGGAGACCTCGTAGCCGTAGAGCCGGTCCAGGATCCGGCGGGTCTCCTGGGCGTCGACCAGGTTGTCGTCGATCTGCCGCGGATTGTCAGCAGCGGCCCGGATGGCGGCCGGAGTGATCTCGTGGAACACCATCCGCTTGACCGGGACCTTCGGCTTCAGGGTGTCCAGCAGATGCCAGGCGATCGCCTCGCCCTCGCGGTCCTCGTCTGTCGCCAGGTAGAGCTCGTCCGCGCCGGCCAGCAGCGCTTTGAGCTTGGCGACCTGCTGCCGTTTCTCCGGGGACACCACATAGATCGGCTCGAAGTTGTTCTCGGTGTTGACGCCCAGCCTGGCCCACGGCTCGCCCTTGTACTTGGCGGGGATGTCGGCGGCGTTGCGCGGAAGGTCGCGGATGTGCCCGACGGAGGATTCGACGACATACCCCTCGCCGAGGTACTGCGAGATCGTCTTCGCCTTCGCCGGTGATTCGACGACGACGAGGCGTACCCCGTGGTGTGCCGCCTTGCGTGTGGCCATGCTCGTTCTTGTTCTCCTTCTATATTGGGCCCGCCGATCGGCTCGTGAGCTGTGGGCCTGCGACCCCTACCGGCGGCGCGTGCCTTGCAGGGTACATAGCCCTGCCGAATTCGCGGATATCAAGTGACGCACAGCGGACTACGTCCGTCACCCGGACGGCCGATGCCTACACCGCGCAGATCAACGTTCCGGGAGCGGAAAGCTGCCCGGAGGGGCCTCCGGGGGTGGTGTGCCCAACAACTCGACCAGCCGGGTGTACCTGCGATGGCCGACAATACGCAGACCCGGCCCACCGCCCCGCACCCCTATCACCGCGGCCGCGAATCCGGCGCGGGCGCAGCCTGACGCCAGCGGGTCCCAGGTGTCGGGCGCGTGCCGGTCCAGACCGAGCATGAACCCGTTCTCACTCGACCAGCCGGCGGCGATCGTCCAGCACCGCAGCACGCCCGCGCCCATCTCGATCTTCGCCGGTACCGACTTCACCGCACCACGGGTCCAGTCCCTCGCCAACGGATCGAGCTCCGTGGTGCGGGCGGTCCGGAGCAGCACCGCGCCAAGGCGGTCATCCCGATCGCGCTCCCGCTCGGGGTCGCTGTCGGGGTCCCGAGCAGCGTCGCGACCCCGGCCGCTGCGCTCTCCGGTCAACAGGCCACCGGCAATCGCCTCATCGATTCCGATCACCTCGGCGGCTACGTCCCGCACCCGGAACTCCCGGACCAGCGCCCTGGCCCGCCATTCCTCCGCCAGCAGGATTGACAGGCGGGTGCCCTTGGCATTGCCGGACAGCTGGGCATGTGCCGCGAGCAGTCCACCGAGATCCTCGACGCGCGGCGGCGTCAGGTCGGCGGAGAACAGTGAGAGCTGCGACACCCCTGCACGCTAATCCCTCATCGAGGCTTTCGGGCCGGTACGAATCCGGAACGGGCACCATCGGCGGGGGGTCAGCCGTTGGCCACCAACTTCTTGCAGGACGGGATGGCCTCGACCGCCGCCTGCGTCTCTCGGGTCATTTTGAGCTTCGCCATTCCCTGCAGCGGGGCCAGGGCGCTGGTGAGCGAAGCGGCTGTTCCGGTCACTGCCTTCTTGAGAGCGGCCGGGTCCTGCTTCGCGTTGATCGCTGCGATCTTCTTTGCAACCTCGGTGAAAGTCGGACCGAGTTTGGTGAAGCTCGTCACGACCTCGGTGGCGAAGGCGTCGCCCCCCTGGAAGGTCGGGGCGGGTAGGTCCTTGAGCGTGGCCCCGGTGGTGGTGAAGGTCTTTCCCAGGCCCCCGTACAGGTCGACCAGAATTTTCTGGGCGGTGGCCGGGTCGGACATCTTGCTGCCGCTCGACTGCAAGGATTTCGCATCGGCCAGCACCGGCGCGAACCCGGCACAGAACGTGTCGAACCACTTCGTGCTGCCCTGGTCAAGCGCACCGCTCTTGTCACCGATGGTGGACGTGGGCGCCTGACTGGAACCGGAGCTCTTCGATCCCGAATCCTCACTACTGGTGGCCGCCTCTGTACTGGATGCCGAGGTCGAATCCTCCGATGACTTTGTCGTCGATTCGGCCGAGGACGACGACGGCGCCGTGGAGGCCTCACTGCTGGCTGCGACCGACGTGCTCGAGACGACCGACGTGCTCGAGACGGCCGCGACCGGGGTACCTCCGCTGGATCCGCAGCCCGCCAACAGCACAGTGACGGCGGCGAACGCGCCTATCGAAATGCTCTTCTTCATGGGTGTGCCTTCCGTGGCTCGAGAGCGCCGCTGGTGTGAGGTATCCCGGCCTGCCGGGTTGGAACGCACGTTGACCGACGGAGCAGGGTGGCGAACCGACCGGCTGCCGCCTTCAGTGTGCTCCTGACCCCTGCCCAATCCGACAATTCGGTCCGCTGATCAAGACCGGGTCAGTCCTGCAGGACCGACGCCCGGCGCTTCGAAACGACGACCGCGGCAACGATGATGGCGACGGCGACCAGCGAGATGGCGATCCGCAGACCGGTGTTCGAGCTGCCGCCGATGGTCATCGAAACCACTGCCGGTGCAATCAGCACCGAAACCAGGTTCATCACCTTGATCAGCGGGTTGATCGACGGGCCGGCAGTGTCCTTGAACGGGTCGCCGACCGTGTCACCGATGATCGTGGCCTCGTGAGCGGCCGACCCCTTACCTCCGTGGTGACCGTCCTCGACCAGTTTCTTCGCGTTGTCCCACGACCCACCCGAGTTGGCGAGGAACACCGCCATCAGGGTGCCGGTGGCGATCGTGCCGGCCAGATACCCGGCCAACGGACCGGTCCCCAGACCGAACCCCACCGCAATCGGCGCGAGCACGGCCATCAGGCCGGGGGTCGCCAGTTCGCGCAGCGAATCGCGGGTGACGATGTCGACGACCTTGCCGTATTCCGGCTTGTTCGTGCCCTCCATGATCCCGGGGATCTCCCGGAACTGCCGGCGCACCTCGCGGACCACGGCGCCGGCCGCTCGGGACACCGCATTGATGGCCAGGCCGGAGAACATGAAGACCACGGCCGCGCCGATCAGCATGCCGACCAGCGTCGCGGGCGAGACCACATTGGCGACGAACGTCTCGGTGGCCTGGCCGGCCGCGTTGAGCGCCGTCTTGATCGCGTCGGAGTAGGAGCCGAACAGGGCCGTCGCCGCCAGCACGGCGGTGGCGATCGCGATGCCCTAGGTGATCGCCTTGGTCGTGTTGCCGACCGCATCGAGGTCGGTGAGGATCTGCGCGCCGCCCGGGGAGACCTCCCCGCACATCTCGGCGATGCCCTGGGCGTTGTCGGAGATCGGCCCGAAGGTGTCCATCGCGACGATCACTCCGACGGTGGTCAGCAGCCCACAACCGGCGAGGGCGATCGCGAACAGCGACACGGCGAGGGACCCGGACAGCAGGAACGCGCCGTACACCGCCGCCGCGATCACCAGGGCGGTGTAGACCGCCGATTCGAACCCGACCGAGATCCCGGCCAGGATGACGGTCGCGGCACCGGTCAGCGAGCTCTTCGCCACCTCGATGGTGGGCTTCTTGTTCGTGTCGGTGAAGTAGCCGGTCAGGGACAGGATGACGGCGGCGAGCACGATGCCGATGACCACCGCGACGATGGCGATGACGGCCGGGTTGCCGGGCAGTCCGGCCACTGCCGGTACGCCGAGGCCGTCGAACGTCTTGGGCAGGTAGACCAGCGCGGCAATGGCGCAGAGCACCGCGGAGATACCGGCCGAGATGTAGAAGGACCGGTTGATCGTCGCGAGGCCGCTCTCGTTGGACCTGACCCTGGTGATGTAGACACCGATGATCGCGGTCAGCACGCCGATGGCGGGCACGATCAGCGGGAAGACCAGACCCTTGGCGCCGAAGGCGGCGCTGCCCAGGATCAGCGAGGCCACGAGTGTGACGGCGTACGACTCGAACAGGTCGGCGGCCATGCCCGCGCAGTCGCCGACGTTGTCACCGACATTGTCGGCGATGGTCGCGGCGTTGCGCGGATCGTCCTCCGGGATGCCCTGCTCGACCTTGCCGACCAGGTCGGCTCCGACGTCGGCGGCCTTGGTGAAGATGCCGCCGCCGACCCTCATGAACATGGCCAGCATCGCTGCGCCGAAGCCGAAGCCCTCGAGCACCTTCGGCGCCTGGCCGACGTAGGACAGCACCACCACGGAAGCGCCGAGCAGGCCGAGCCCGGTGGTGGCCAGGCCGACCGAACCGCCGGTCCGGAAAGCGATCTGCATGGCTCGTTCGCGACCCTCGCCATTGGCCGCCGCCGCCACCCGGACGTTCGCCCTGGTCGCGAGCCACATCCCGGTGTAGCCGATCGTCGCCGAGAATCCCGCGCCGACCAGGAAGAATGCGCTTCTCCCTATCCGCTCCCCGGTGGAGTCGGCGGGCAGCACGAACAGCAGGGCGAACACCACGACGACGAACACACTCAAGGTGCGGAACTGACGGCCCAGGTAGGCCGCAGCGCCCTCCTGTACCGCCGCAGATATCTCCTGCATCTTTGGGGTACCCGCCCCCGCGGCGAGGACACCTGCCCGCAGTACGAAGGAGATCACCAGGGCGATGATCGCGACGACACCCACCGCGATCACGATCGTGCGGTCGTTGCCCGAGAAGGCCAGCCCGTTCATGGAACTCCTGACTCGTTGCGCGGTGCGCATGCATTTGGGCACCGGGCACCTACAGGTGAACCGGGCGCTGGTCGACACACGTTTCACCGGGCGAGATCCCGGCTTGAGGTGTGCTTACTCTAAGGCAGTCAGTGACCCCCAGTTCACCCGCCGTCACCGCCAACAGGCGCTGCGCGACAGGCGTGACCGAGCTCACTGTTTCGGCCCCGGTGCACGACCGCGCGCAACGAACGCCGTGCCGGACCGCGTCCTGCAGGCCGCTGTCGGTCCGGGCGGGGACAATCATCGGGTGATCGCGGATCGGGTCGTTACCAGTCCGGCTGCCGGCGTCCCCCGCCCCGACGACCAGCCCACTGCCGACCAGCGCAGTGCCGACCAGCGCAGTGCCGACCTGCTCGGCGTCATCCGCCGCGGCGGCGACCCCGGTTCGGTCAGGCACATCGAACGGCTGCCCCGGCAGGCGGGCCGCACTGCCCCGTGGCCATTGTGGACTCCACCGGACCTGCGTGACGCCCTGCGCCGCAAGGGCATTGACGCCCCGTGGCAGCACCAGGCCGACGCCGCCGAGCTGGCTCACCGTGGCCGGCACGTGGTGCTCTCCACCGGAACGGCATCCGGCAAGTCGCTGGGCTATCAACTTCCTGTGCTCTCCGCGCTGCTGGCCGACGAGCAGGCCTGTGCTCTGTACCTGGCTCCGACCAAGGCGCTCGGCGTCGACCAACTCGGGTCCCTGGAGTCGCTCGGACTTCCGTCGGTCCGGCCCGCACTGTTCGACGGCGACACCCCGATGGAGGAACGGGACTGGGTCAGGGCGCATTCGAGGTGGGTGCTGACCAACCCGGACATGCTGCACTGCGGCATCCTGCCGGCCCACCCCCGCTGGGCCCGGCTGCTGCGCCGGCTCGCCTTCGTGATCGTGGACGAGTGCCACGGATATCGGGGGGTATTCGGGTCACATGTTGCTTTGGTGCTGCGGCGGCTCCGCCGGCTCGCCCAGATGTACGGCGCCGACCCGGTGTTCCTGCTGGCCTCCGCCACCGTGGCCGATCCGGCCGCTGCCGCATCCCGGCTGATCGGATCCCCGGTCGTCGCGGTGACCGACGACGCGGCGCCGCGCTCCGGCGCTGACTTCGTGCTCTGGGAGCCGCCGGTGATGAGCGACACCGAGGGCGAGAACGGTGCCCCGGTCAGGCGTTCCGCACCGAACGAGGCGGCCCGGATGATGGCCGATCTGGTCGGGGCGGGCGCCAGGACGCTGACCTTCGTGCGGTCCAGGCAGGGCGCCGAGCAGACTGCGCTGACCGCGCGCCGGCGGCTGGCCGACGCCCACCCGGAGTTGGCCGGGACCATCGCGGCCTATCGGGGCGGCTACCTGCCGGAAGAGCGGCGCGAACTGGAAACCGCCCTGAACCAGGGCCGGCTGCGCGGGGTGGCCACCACCAACGCCCTCGAACTCGGGGTCGACATCGCCGGCCTCGATGCTGCCCTCCTCGCCGGCTACCCGGGCACATTGGCCTCGGTGTGGCAACAGGCCGGCCGGGCCGGAAGGGCCGGGTCCCGGGCGCTGGTGGTGTTCGTGGCCCGCGACGACCCACTCGATTCGTACCTGGTGCACCACCCGGAGGCGGTCTTCGGAAAACCTGTCGAGGGCGCGGTGACAGACCCCGGTAACCCCTACATCCTCGGCCCGCATCTGGCCTGCGCGGCAGCGGAGCACCGGCTCACCGCCGAGGACCTCGAACTGTTCGGAGGGCCGCCGGCCCGGGCCGCCATCGACGACCTTGTTGTCCGGAAGGTGCTCAGGGCCCGACCGGCCGGCTGGTTCGCCGCCGACGGCAGGCATCCCGCGGACACCGTCAACCTGCGTGGATCCGGCGGGCACCAGGTGGCCATCGTCGACTCCGCGACCGGCAGGCTGCTGGGGACGGTGGCCGAATCCA
This sequence comes from Mycobacteriales bacterium, assembly GCA_038204125.1. Classification (GTDB taxonomy): domain Bacteria; phylum Actinomycetota; class Actinomycetes; order Mycobacteriales; family Nakamurellaceae; genus Nakamurella. Next base: position 20,393 of record JBBRDH010000010.1, on the reverse strand, counting down.
GGGCGCCCGCCGCAGTTCACCCCGGCGCCGTGCATCTGCACCGCGGGCAGACCTACTCGGTGCAGGGCCTGGATCTGGACGCCGGCGTCGCCCTGGTCGAGGCCGACCGGCCGGACTGGACGACCATCGCCCGGTCGGTGTCGACGGTCCAGATCACCTCCACCGATCGAAGTGCCCGGTACCAGGGCGACGTCGCGGTCGGGTTGGGCAGCGTCCGGGTCACCGAGCAGGTCGTCGGCTACCTGCGGCGGCGACACGGCGGCGAGCTGATCGACATGATCGGGCTCGACATGCCCGAACACGTGCTGGACACCAGGGCCGTCTGGTACACGATCGGGCTCCACACGTTGACGGCGGCGGGTATCGCGGAGTCGCGGATACCCGGCGCGCTGCACGCCGCCGAGCACGCGGCCATCGGCCTGCTGCCCTTGTTCGCCGGCTGCGACCGCTGGGACATCGGCGGCCTGTCGACGAATCTGCACCCCGACACCGGAGAGCCGACTGTTTTGGTCTACGACGGCTACCCGGGCGGCGCCGGCTTCGCCGACCGCGGGCACGATGTCCTCCCCGACTGGATCACCGCCGTCCACCACGTGGTCCGGAGTTGCGGCTGCGCCGCAGGTTGTCCCTCCTGCGTCCAGTCACCCAAGTGCGGCAACGGGAACAATCCGCTCGACAAAGCCGGCGCGGTCGCCGTGCTCGAACTGATCGCCTCGGCGGTCAAGGCCCCGGTGGTCGCCGGCCGGCCCGGTCCGAACATCGAGCTCAACGGCCGCCGAGCCGGATGACGGGTCGCTCGGATCGAGGGCACTTCCTTTGACGATCGCTGTTGCGTGGTCGTTCCTCGGCTTGTGCACGATTGCGGCCATCGTCGCCGGACTGAGCAGGAACCGGGTTCCGGTAGCGGCTTCGATTGTGATCGGCGCCGCCCTCCGGGTGGCCTTCGCTGCCCTGGTCTCACGGGGGTACACACCTGCCGACGTGGCCGCGTCCTTTCGTAAGACCGGCGAGTTGTTTCTGCGCGGCCAGGACCCGGTGCACCATCTGGGCCGCGAATGGAACTTTCTCGAATTGATGCCGTTGGTGCACGCCATCGAGCTTCGATCGGGTCTTCCCTGGGTGTATGCGGTCAAGATCGCTCCGATCCTGGCCGATCTGGTCCTCATCTGGCTGGTCGCCCGCTTCGCCACGAGGGACGGCCGGACCAGGGCGCTGCAGTACGCGGTCAACCCGCTGTCGCTGCTGATCGTCAGCCTGCACGGACAGGTCGAGCCGGTGACTCTGGCCCTCGCGCTGTCCGGGGTTCTGCTGATCCGACGCGGTCGGCCCGCCCTGGGCGGCGTGCTACTCGGCGCAGCGGTGGCTGCCAAGACCTGGCCCGTAGTGGTGCTTCTCGCCGTGCTTCCTTTGCGGGACAGGGCAAAGACAGTGCAGATTCTGGCCGGGTCGGTCATCGTTCCGGCCAGTTGCCTGCTCTTCGGGATCGTCGTTCTCGACTTCCAACCAGGCACCGATATCGGCCACATCCTCAGTTACGGATCCTTGGTGGACTGGTGGACCTGGTCGGCGTTGATGATCGAACTTGGGCACCGTGAGTTCGTGGGATACGAATCGCCGCTCGGGCGACTGGGCACCGTGCTGATCGCAGCCGGTGTCGGCGCCACCCTGACCCTGCTACGCCGTTCGCCCCCCGAGGTCAGGGTCCTCGGTGTGCTCTGCGGAGCACTCGCGGTCACCGCTGGATTCGGCCCCCAGTATCTGCTGTGGGTGTTGCCGTTGATGGTGGCTCTGTCAGGGCCGATCCGCTCGCTGTACATGATCGCGTCCACCGGTTGGGCGGCAATTTTCTACCTCTCGCCGCTGAGTAACGCCCCCGCGTCGCTGGGTTATCTGAGGGGTTTGTCCTGGCTTGTGGCCGCGCTCCTGGCAGCTGCCCTAATCGAGCAGATCCGGCTCCGGCCGGCAGCTCCAACCGCTCTGCAGATACCAGTGGCGAGTCCCGCCGGCGGTCGCGGAAGGACCTCCGATCCGGCGCGGTGACGACTCGGTGACGACCTGGGCGACGACCTCGGCATGACCTGGGGCAGGGGTCAGCCGGGCGGCGACCCGGTCAGCAGGCCCAGTGAACCCGGGATGAGTTCCCGTCGATCCAGGCCATGGGCCTTCGCGGCTGAGCCGAACGCGTCCAGCTCGCCAAGGGTGGCGTGCTGATGGATTTCCCAGATCCGCACCGCGGGGACGCCGGCGGCCCCCGCTGCAGCGACGGCCTGGTCGATAGCAGCCCGGGCGGCGGCCGGGGTCCTGTCGGTTGTCACGATGATGTCCGGTTGATCGGGAAAGACCGTCACATAGCCTTGCAGGTTGGTGCTGACTTCTCGGATAGCCGGTGTGCCCTTGGCCCAGTAGTAGGCGAATCCCCAACTGCTGAGCATCGCCACCACCACCATGTCGCCAGGACGGAAGTGCTCGGAGATGTAGGCCGTCGGGGTGCGCAGGTCTTCGCGCGGCAGGTTTCTCGAACGGAAGCCGGGGCCGACATGGAGTGTGAACGTCATGAGCACCAGTGCCGCGGCCACCACCGGCCCGCTGGGGTGGATCCGGCCCAGCAGCCCGCAGATGCCAGCCACCCCGATCGAGGCCGTGACCGCCAAAGCTGTGGTCAGGAAGTACGAAGTGCGCTCGTCGATCAACGGATACTGCTTCAACGCCCCCAGCAGAATCATGATTGCCAGCAAGGCTGGAACCACGGTCGCCGTCGTCGTCCGCCCCAACCGGACCAGAGTGACGACTCCGGCTCCAACGGTCAGCACCCCGGCCCACAACGGGCCGGTTCCGAGGAAGCCCGACATCGCGCGGCCATGGGTGAGCAGATAGCTCCAGGAGGCGCCCCAGCCGCTTCCGACCGGCAGGTAGTACGCGTCCCAGTAGCTGTTCAGACCGGGCGGGAGACCAGGCCGGTAGAAAACCAGGAAGATCACCACCAGAACGGCGCCTGTACCGCCACCGAACGCGGCGACCCAGCGCGCGTCGCACCACCTGCGCTCGGCCAGCGCGACGGCAAGAATGCAACCAAGAGCGGCAGCGCCGGCGAACGCGCTGACTGCGCTGAAGAGGAACCCGGCACAGACCACCACCACCAGCGCCGCGAGCCGTTTCCGCACCACCCCGCCCCTGAAGCCGGAGCGGGAATTCTCGAAGCTCGAGCCGCACCACAGAATCACGACAGTGACGAAGGCATCGCAGGTGTACTGCTTCAGATCGTTCCTGGCCAGCGACGACGGGATGAGCAGCGCCGCCGAGCCGGCGAGCACCGCCGCCAGCCTGGCCTGCCCGACGCCTCGCCAGGGCAGGCTGCGGGCGTACCCGTAGGCCGCGATAACGGTCAGCGCCGCGAACAGCAGAGGCAACATCCGCAACCGTTGGTCGCCGCCAAAGGAGACCAGCCGCAACAACAGCGACCAGCCGATCGGCGTCGCGGACGTCGCCCGGCCGATGTCGGACAGGGGCAACCTCGTCGAGATCGCCACCCAGGTTTCGTCGAGCCAGAGAGGAGCCGACAGCATGTAGGCCACGTCGTGAACCAGGAAAGTGCAGGCTGCGAGCAGGGCGGCCAGGCCGATGTCCACCCGACCGGCGGCCGCCATCGCCGTCCATTGCCGGAGCCGGGGCTCCAGTCCGTATGCGGTACCCGGTCTCGCAGACGGGAGGGCGCCCCGGTCGCCGGATCTCATCGGCTGCTCACTTTTCAACCGGATTCAGCGGGTTGTTCGACTCCACGGGCATCAAATTCAGGGCGACCACCTGATCGGCTTGCGAAGCCGTTCCCTGAGCAGTATCCAGACGGCCTCCACCCCGTCGCGCCAGGTGAGCTTCTTCCCTTCCGCCCGGCTGCGCGCCCTGTAGGTGATCGGCACCTCATAGGGCCGCACCCCGGAGCGCAACATCTTGCCGGTGACCTCGGCCTCCATGCCGAATCCGGCCGACTTCACATCGAGCTTCCGATAGAGCTCGAGCGGCATCAACTTGAAGCAGGTCTCCAGATCGCTGATGTAACAGTTGAAAAGCACGTTGGCGACCGTTGTCACGCCCCGGTTACCGAGGACGTACAGGTAGGAATATGCGTTGTGGCTGCCGAACGTTCTCGTTCCGTAGACGACCTTCGCGTCCCCGGCGAGCACCGGGATCAGCAGCGACGGAATCTCCTCCGGGGCGTACTCGAGGTCGGCGTCGCACATGATCACGTAGTCGCCGGTGGCCAGCTCGGCCCCCTTGCGGATCGCCGAACCCTTGCCCCCGTTGGTCGCCTTCTGGTGGATGAGCACCCGGGGCTCAGTCGCCCACTGGGGATAGAGATCGCGGGTTCCGTCGGTACTGCCGTCATCCACGATCACAAGTTCGATCTCGACCGGGTAGTCGACGGCGAGCACCCGCTTCACGGCCGACTGCAGAGTCACGACCTCGTTGTAGACCGGCATGAGTATCGAAAGTTTCACGGCGTCATGGTATCGGCGCCCGGCCCGTTCACCTGCGCCCCCGGAACGCCCGCTGGCCCAGATCATGTTGCGCCCAGCCATCTCGACGGGGCCCGGCTGGCCACCCCGGCGGCGGCGGCACGGCGACCCCGGCACGCTAGCGTCCTGGTCACCGGCGCACACAGCCGGCAACCTGACCCGCGCACCGAATCGGTGTGCGCCGAGTACGCACGGGGGCTGACTTGTCCGACCGAAGGATCCTGGTGACCGGCGGATCGGGCTTCATCGGGTCGCATCTGGTGAGGCGACTGCTGGCGGCGGGCAACGAGGTGCTGGTCGTCGACAACTTCTACTCGGGATCCCGCCGGAACCTGGCCGACGCGCTGTCCAATCCGCTGCTGGAGATAGTCAGGCACGACGTCACCTTCCCGCTGTACGTGGAGGTCGACGAGATCTACCACCTCGCCTGCCCGGCCTCGCCGGTCTTCTACCAACGGGACCCGGTGCAGACCACCAAGACGTCGGTCGTGGGGTCGATCAACATGCTGGGCCTGGCGAAGCGGACCAAGGCCCGCATCCTGTTGGCCTCCACCTCCGAGGTCTACGGCGACCCGGAGGTGCACCCGCAGGACGAGAGCTACTGGGGTCACGTCAATCCCATCGGTATCCGTTCGTGCTACGACGAGGGGAAGCGGTGTGCCGAGACGTTGTTCTTCGATTATCGGCGGCAGCACGACATGCCGATCAAGGTGGCGCGGATCTTCAACACTTACGGACCCCTGATGCGACCCGACGACGGCCGCGTGGTGTCCAACTTCATCGTCTCGGCGCTGAGCGGCAAGCCCTTGACCCTCTACGGGGACGGAACCCAGACCCGATCCTTCTGCTACGTCGACGATCTCGTCGACGGACTGATCCGGCTGATGGCCACCGGCCACGAGGTGACTGGGCCGATCAATTTGGGCAACCCGGCCGAATTTTCAATGGAACAGCTTGCCCGACAGGTGATCGCACTGGTCGGCCACGACGTGCCGATCGAATACCGCCCGCTGCCCTCCGATGACCCGACCCAGCGGCAGCCCACCATCAAGCTCGCCAACGAGCTCCTGGGCTGGCAACCGCGGATCCAACTGAACGACGGCCTGACTCGGACGATCGACTACTTCCGCTCATATTTGGCGATGACGTACGCCGGGTGACCCGACCTCCCGCTCGCCTCGGTCACCCTGTCACCGGGTGGCCCGCAGGTCGTCAGCCGACCCTCACCGGTCCGGCTCTGGCCCTGGCCGACGCATCTTCACCCCAGGCTGCCAGGTGCGTCCGCACCTCGAGCAGTACATCCAACCCATCGGTACGGCATGACTTCATGATTCCGCCGTTGCTCGTCACCACCTCGCGAGCCCTGGCGCAGGCGGCATCGGCGCCCTGATGAACCCGCATCGCGCCGGCGAGGGCTCCCAGATCGGCAGCGATCTCGGCGCGTTGCCGGCCCAGTACGGCACCGCCCAGGTGCACACCCAACGCGGTGACTCCGATCAACAAGCAGATGCACAGACAGGCGAACACGGTAGCGACGCCGGATTCCGGGTCGAGCTCACGCCGCTCAGACTCGGGCCGGGCGGGTGAACGCCGGTCAGAGTCGAGTCGGTGGAGCTCACGCCCGTCAGACTCGGGCCTGGCGAGTGAACAAGGGTCGGGCCCACGCTGGGCGGGCGCCCCTTGATCGAGCGCTCTGCGATCGAGCGGCCCGTGATCGAGCGGCCCGTGATCGAGCGCCCTGCGGTCGCGCTCCCTCTCATCAGCCGCCACCGGGGGCCGCCTCGTTCGCCGCGGTAGCACTGGCCCTCACCACCACGCCGGGGAGCAGGCCACTGAACGCGCCGACTCCGACCGTCGCTGTGGTCAGGGTCCCTACTGTTGACAGGGTGAGCAAGGCTCCGGCCGGCGCAAGCGCCGCGACGGCCGCCGCGGCTCCCGCGGGATCGCCGCGACCGGCCAGCCTCGCTGCCTCCCGGGCAGCGTCGGCGCAGCGCATCTGCTCGACCACTGCCCCCAGACCACCGAGACAGATGGCTGCCACCAGCACCAGGGCCGCCAGGACCATCGCAGCCTCGACAGTGACGCTGCCTCGGTCGCTGACCCTGACTCGCGCGACCCTGACCCGCGCGACCCTGACCCGAGCGGCCCGGACCCACTCCCGATCGAGGTCGACTCCGGGTCCGGCCCCGGCCCGCACCGGGTTCTGGGTCACGGACTGTGCAAAGCCGTATTGATCAGGGTCGTCAGGCCGGCGATGACAGAATCCCCGGTGACGATCTTGTAGAGCACCGCGGCAAAGGCCGCGGCGACCACCGTACCGACGGCATACTCCACCGTCGACATCCCGGCGTCACTCGATATTCCGGCATGCTCTGGAAGATCTGCGTCAGCAAATGCATTGGCATCGGCATCGGCCGGGGGATCGGCTCTGCGATCCGTCAATTCGGGCGTCCCGCGGGCGATCGCGCCGCCGTCGACCAGTGCCAACTTTCCGCTGCCTCGGTTCCAGCGTTCTTTCCCGCCAGCCGGCCGGCGATGAATTCGTTGCGCCACAGCAAGTCCTCTCTTCCTACAGCCGGCCAGGTTGGCGGGTTGCCGACAGCGTCCCGCGGATCGGAGCGGCATCCAGCCCCGCGGGCAAGAATGTGGACAGATCCGGGTAGGTGGACAACCTGGGTGAAGTCGCGGCCGTACTGCAATCGACCGCCAGGTGGATCTTGTTGCTGCGTTGGGTCAATTTCGGTGCACACAACAAGTTGCCCATGCCGGCGCTCCGCGAGGCGCCGGGTGCGGCCGGGTATACCGACACAAAAACTAATCTGCAGAGCTGGGAATGTTGCCCTGACCCTCGGCGCCAGCCGGTGAGAAGGCCGCGACTGAATCGGTCACTGGAATCAGCCGGACCGAATTCGAATTCGACGTCCGGTGTGGTGCGGTCTGCCGCCCAGTGCCGCCCGCTGACCAATCCTCATGCAGTTGACGACCTGGTTCAGGTGGCCTTCCTGGCCTCGGTTCCCGATCCGGCCGCCGAAGTCGCACTGATCGCCGCGGACTGGAAACCTGACGAAGTGTCGGTATCGGGCCGCGAAATGCTGGTGCGCTGCATGAAGTCCACGCACGAGAGCCGTTTTCAGCACGCGACGATTCTCCGCCGACTGGGTTCCCGGGTACGGCCCGGAATTGGCGCACCGTAGTCGCATTGCGCAAACTCATCGACCAACGGGCGTTCACCCCGAGTGGGGCGGGGCATCACGTGAAGGTGAGCGGGCGCCCGTCGTTTCCAGGTATTCGTCGATCAGACCCGGGCGGACAGCGAACCCGCCGAGACCGACGCCGCCGCACCCGGAGGGTGAGCAGGCCGCCAGTTCCAGAGTCCGGCGCACCGGCCGTTCCAAGCCTGTCGCCGAATCATCGTTCGCTCGATTGCGCACCGTGGCGACTTCGTTGCCTGGTTCCGAAGGGGATGGTCCAGTCGAGCGTGTACCTGCGGTGCTCGGCCCCCGACTGGGTTCGAGCACCGCAGATGTCTGGCTACCGTCGTAGCGGGCGGGATGCCTTTGTTCGGCCGTTCGGTGGGGGCGCGCTGCCCTTCGCGGAATGGTACATATCGCTCACCCCGGCCAGGTATCGAACCTTGGTACTAGTACCAGCTAGAAAATTCCCAGGGTGCCCAGTAGGCCGATCACCACCGGGGCGAGACCGAGGCAGAGGAAGGCCGGCAGAAAGCACAGGCCGAGCGGAGCTGTCATCGCGACGCCGGCCCGGCCGGCCGCCCGCTCGGCGTCGTCGGTGATCGTCGCCCTGAGGATGGCCGCGTGATCGCGAACAGCTTCGGCCAACCGGGTGCCGCCGTCTGCCGATCGCTGGGCTGCGGCTGCCAGCCCCGCCAGGTCGGGGTGTTCCTGGGCGGCCCGCCAGGCGACCCCGGTGTCGGCGCCGAGCAGGAGCAGCGCTGCCACCCCGTCGAGTAGCCGCACCGGATCGTCGTCCGACTGGCGGAGCCGTTTCGATGAAGTCAGCCGAAGTCGGCCCGTTGGCAAAGGCCCAGGGTCGCAGTAGCCGGACTCGACCGACCTCCGGGCCGCAACCCCCGACCGGGTCGGATCACCTCGCGCGGTGCCGATCGCCGCGAGGGCGGAACCGGTCGGCATTCCCGCCGCCAGGCACGCCGCGAGCAGGTCGGAATGCACGGCCAGCCGACGGCGGTCCTCCGTGCGCTGCCACGGCGACCGTCGCTCTGGCAGCCGGGCAGCAGCCGTCACGGCGGGCAGCCCGAGCGGGACGACGATCCACCACGGCCAGGCGGCCAGCACGCCCACGGCCACCGTGGCGGCCGCAGCGAAAGCGCACCGACGGAGCATCGGCGACCACCGCGGCCTGGGCGGCGTCTGCGGTTCCCGGCGGAGCAGCAGGGCCGGCGCCGGGTAGGTCAGCAACCCGGCCGCAGCCACCATAGCAGCGAGCAGCGCACCGGCCGTCACATTCGCACCCCGCCGATCGGACAGATACTCATCGCCGCGCCGCCGGCCGACTTCGCAGGTCGGTCACCGGCCGACGATCCGGGCAGACCAGAGCAGCCCGAGGCTGGTCAGCACGGAGCCGACCAGCAGCAGCAATCGTCCGACACCGGTCCCCAGCAGAATCCGGACGGGGTCGGCGCCCATTCCGATCCCCAGCACAAGACCCAACACCGGCATCGCCGCTAATACGTAGCCGGAAACCTTGGGGCCGGCGACCTGCGCGGCACGTTGGGACTGAGCCCTCACCCGGTCCGCAAGGTCGCCGACCAATGCGTCGATCAGTCCGGCCCAGGGCACACCGTAGGTCGCCGAAAGAGCCCATCCGCCGGCCAATCGGTCGGCGACCTCGGTGCCCGGTGACCCCCTCCGCGCCGATGTGATCAAAAGCAGTTCCTGATGGTGGAGAGGCTTTTCCGAGGTCCCGCCTTCCACGGCCAGCGCACTTCGCAGCCGCGCGAGGGCTCGCGCCCCGTCACCGGGATGAGCGGCGGCAGCGGAGTTGATCGCTGCCAACGGCGGCGCCCCGGCCCTGACCTCCCTCGCCAGGGTCCTGATCGCGGCGAGCAGCGCACAGACTTCCCGGTGACGCCGCTGTCGACCCGACTCGGCGACCACCAGCCGAGCGAGCGTCCCGAACGCGATGGCTGCGGCGGCGGCCACCACCGGCCCCGCCCACAGCCCGGCCAGGCCCGCAACCGCGGCGACCAGTACCGGCGCCCGACCGCCCACGGTTGCCCTCGGTCCGGCAAGGCGATCGGCAACTCCCCGCCGCGGCGTGGACGCCCCCATCGTCGAAGCAGATCCGACCGGGCCTGTTCCACCGAGCCGGTCGACGGCTCGGGGCCAGGCCAGCAGCGCGAAAGCCACCAGGACGAGATTCACCACGGTGGCTCGACGCCGCGGGAGCGCAGGAGTTCGCCCAACATCGCCTGCCCGGCAACCGGTTCGCCTCCCACCAGAGCCGGCACTGCTTCCACGAAACCGCTCGGGCCCCGAACCAGCACGGCCACGTCGGTCAACATCCGCCGGTTACCGGACCGCCGCACCTGCAGGATCAGTTGCACCGCGCCGGCGAGTTGGGCGTGCAGTGCCGCGCGCCCAACCCCGCCGAGAGCAGCGAGCGCCTCGAGCCGGGCCGGGACCTCGGCCGCGGAGTTGGCGTGGACGGTGCCGCATCCGCCGTCATGCCCGGTGTTCAGAGCGGCGAGGAGTTCGACGACCTCAGCGCCCCGGACCTCGCCCACGACGATCCGATCGGGACGCATGCGCAGTGCCTGCCGGACGAGTTCCCGCAAAGCGATGGCGCCGGCGCCCTCGACGTTCGCCGGCCTGGCGACCAGCCTCACGACGTGCGGGTGAACCGGCCGGAGTTCCTCGGCGTCCTCGACGATGACCAGCCGCTCGGCCGGATCGACCGCGCTGAGCAGAGCGCCCAGCATGGTCGTCTTGCCGGCGCCGGTCCCGCCCGAGACGACGAACGCCAATCTGGCAGCCAGCACCGCCCGAACCACCGGCAGGGACAGGCCGGGCAGACTTCCGGCCCGTTCGAGCGCAGGCAGGTCGTGGCGGGTGGGCCGCAATACCCGGAGCGAAAGGCAACTACCCGACGCGGCCACCGGCGAGATGACCGCGTGCAGCCTGGTGCCGTCGGCCAGTCGCGCGTCGACGAACGGCTGCGCTTCGTCCAGGCGGCGGCCGACCGACGTGGCCAGCCGTCTGGCCAGCCGCTGTACCGCGCCGTCGTCGGCAAAAGTGATCGGCACCCGCTCCCAACCGTTCCCCCGGTCGACGCGCACGTCGTCCGGGGCATTCACCACCACGTCGGTGGTCGTCGGATTGGCCAGCAAATCGGCGAGGGGGCCGGCGCCGACCAGTTCACGCTGCAGCAACCGGATCAGCCGAAGCATCTCCGCGTCCGACACCAGTACCGACGTCTCAGAACGCACGGCTCTGGCCAGGGCAGCGCCGGTGGGCTCGCTGCGATCGTCGGCCAGCCTGCGCTGCACGCTCTCGATCAGTGAGGGCGTCAAGAGCACCGGTGCGTCGGTCATCGACGGCTCATGGTCGAGGTCATGGTCGGGGTCATCGTTGGGGTCATCGACCGACCGATTCGACCCGGTCGAGGACCGTCGCGGCGGCCCTGGCCAGCGGTCCGCGAACATCCGAACCGGGCGCGCGACCATTTTCCAGATCCCTGGCCAGGTGTGGTTGCGGGCGCATCCGGGCCAGGATCGGGAGCCCGAGCACGCCCGCCACGTCGTCCGCGCCGATACCGCCCGGCGACGGCCCGCGAATGACGAGTTCGAGCATGACCCCGGCGGCCGTCAACCGGTTGGCGATCCGCACTGCGCCGAAGCAGCCCCGCACGTCCGAGGTGGTCACCAGCACCACCAGATCAGCCTTTTCCAGGACCGCATCCCCCGCGGCGGTGGGGTGTCGCGGCAGGTCGACCACCGTCAGATCGCCTGCCCGGCGGCCCGATTCGATGACGACATCGACGACATCCGGGGAGATCTCCCGGCCCCCAGACCGGCTGTGACAGAGGACTGCTATCCGGCCACGGCCGACCGGAGCCGTCGGCAGCGCGCGGTGCAGGGCATCGGCGGGTAACCGACCCGACGGCGCAGCCAGGTCGTTCCAGTGCACGCCGCCGCCATCCTCGATGCCGAGCAGGACATCCAGACCCGGGGCCCATGGGTCACAGTCGGCCAGCAGCACGCCGCGCCCCGATCGCTCGGCCACCGTCGCCAGCGCCCCGCACAGCACCGAGGCGCCCGCCCCTCCGCAGGCACTGATCACCGCTACCGTCGCGCCGCCGCCCGGTCCGGCCGAAGCTGTCCCGGCCAACAGGTCGATCAGGACATCGTCCTCGTTGCCGAGGACCACCGCACGATCGACGCCGAGCCGCACACACCCATTCCACGACTCGCCGGTCAGCTCGGCGAAATCAACTGCCACCACGCCGCTGCGCCGGGGCAATTGCGCGGCCAGAGCCGTTGCCACTGATGCGGTGTCGATCAGGACGAGGGACGCAGTGCGCCAAGCGGACCGTGCGCCGGCATCGTCGGTGTGGGTTACTTCGATCCCGGCTGCGGCGGCCACCCGCAGCAGTTCGTCGAGCATTTCCTCGTTCCCGGTGATCACCAGCGGTCGGTCGTCCATCCTGCGCTCCCCCCCAAATGTCGATTCCGGCCGCCGAATCCCGATCCTCGGTGCCGTCCGGGCCGCGAGAGCGGAAGCGGGCGGTGGACCTGCGGCGCTGGTGCCCGACCAGTTGATCCCGGAACCGGCCGACACGACGCAGGTCGGCAACAAGATGTGGATAACTTCAGGTAGGGGGACAACTTCGGTCTGATCAGGGGACCGGCAGGAAAGCTCACGGAGCAGCGGGCGACTGGCTCAGCAGGCGATTGGCGCCGCGGGCCGGCGCGGTCCAGACAGGGCGACGACGCGCTCAAACAGCACCCACTTCGTGCTGCGAGTGGGAGATTGCCCGGAGTCCACGCACGGGCGAAACTAAAGGGCGACCCCCGCCAAGGGGGGTAGGCGGGGGTCGCGGGGTCCAGCTCCGGGGGGTTGAGCTGAACCGGTGGTCGGCTTCCGGGGGGGTGGAAGCCAACGCACTCAACTGTAGCTTTTGCGGCAGGCGGCGTCACCTGATAGCACCGCAGTCCGACCAATTTCGTGACGTTTTCGGCAATCTCTACCCGTTCGGAGTAGTGACTGAATCGGTCCGGCCAGATTCACCCGCCAGAGCGGTTGCCGTCACCGGCCCGAAGATGCAGGATTGAGAGACGAACCCCGGAGCGGCCAGGGCCTGTGGTGGAGGAGAAACCGCAGTTCACCCGCTTCGGAGCTTTGTACTCGGACCCCGGTACTCACTCACCGCTCGAGCCGCGAACGGCACGTCGCAGAGCTTTTCCGCGAAAATCGCGCAGCTCGCCAACCGACGACTGTGGTGAAGCCTGATAGTCGGACAGCCCGAGTCGACGGCGTCCCATCTCAGATGGGACGCCGTCTTTCGTTCCGTGAAGCAATGGCCGGGCTTCGGCTGCTCCCTTGTGTGGAGGCGGAAGGCGAGCGTCCGGTCGGTGGTCTTTGAACCCCCCGACCGGGTTCGCTCACTACGCTCAGTGACTTCGATGCCCTAGCCATTGGTGCCACGCTGGTCCGAACGAGCTGAACCGCATCGGCATCCGGGGCGGCCCGGACAAGCCCGATGAGCCGTTCAGGATGCAGCATCTGCGATCGAACTGGCCTCACGGGCGCCGGCGACCAACCCGGCACAAACATTGAGAATCCACTGCTCGGGGGCCGTGGGACGGTCGGACACCAGATCGACGACGGCGCGACGGTACGCTACCGCGGCCCGGAGATGGCCGACCTCGGGAACGGACAGGCCGTGCGGGTCGAGACCGGTGGTGATCATGGTGAGCCTGGCTGCCCCGCGTGCGATCACTCCGTCGCAACTGCCGAACGGGGCGAGCGCGAGCAACTCGCCGTGCACTACCGCGACGGTCACCGGTGCGGGCCATTTCGCCGATACCACCACGGCCCCGAGCTGACCCAGTCGCCCGCTCACCTCCGCACGGTCGAGCCTGGGGCGGCCCAGCGCCTCCGGGGCGGCAATATCAGCGGCGGCCAGGGTGTGCAGCCGGGCCAAGGCCTGCAGCGGCGCCCGTTCCCAGACCTTGACCAGGGCGCCGATCTCGGCCGCCACCCGCAGCGCACCGGCCAGCACCGGGTCGGTCACGGCCTGGGCTCGGGGGTCGAGTCGCCCGCTTCCGCCGTCGAGCACGGCAGAAGCCCTGGCCGCCCGCACGGATGCGGCAGCAGCGGTCCTCGGCCAGCCACGGCGATTCGCGGGGTGCCGGTGCACCTGCTCGATCGCCGTTCGCGCCGCCGAGACGGCCGTTTCCACCTCGCGCGAGATCAACGCGCTCGACCATCGCAGGATGTCCATCACTCTCAGGCTATCGAGGTCGGGCAATCCGGGTCAGGCAGTCCGGGTCAGGCAATCCAGGTCAGGCAATCCAGGCCAGGGAATCGAGGCCGGGCAATCGCATTGCTCCAATAGAAATCGAGCCGTTCACCCCGGCGAGCGCTAGGTTGACCGAAGGGGCAGGCAATACGTCCGGAGGCTTTTCGGCGATGCCATGTTCCGGTCACTCGGAAAACAGGGGGCGCATGCGATGTCAACCACCCACGACAGTCAGGCCGTGAACGAACGGGACGGTTCGCCGGACGGATCGACGGCGGCAGCCGGTGGTGGCGCCGAAAAGGCCGCCGAGCACGAGGTGAACCTGGACAGTCTGCTGGCCGAAGATCGAACTTTTCCGCCGAGCGCCGAATTCGCCGCTCAGGCGAACTTCTCTTCGGCCGCCTACGAACAGGCCGCTGCCGATCCGGAGGCCTGGTGGGCGGAGCAGGCCCGGAAACTTTCCTGGGAGGTGCCGTTCAATCAGGTGCTCGACTTCAGTAATGCGCCGCACGCCACCTGGTTCGCCGACGGAAAGCTCAATGTGTCGGTCAATTGTGTCGACCGGCACGTCGCGTCAGGCCACGGCGACCAGGTCGCCATCCATTGGGAAGGCGAACCCGGAGACAGTCGGCGCATCACCTACGCCGACCTGAAGGACGAGGTGTGCAAAGCAGCGAATGCGTTGAAATCGCTGGGGCTGGAAGCCGGGGACAGGGTCGCCATCTACCTGCCGATGATTCCCGAGGCGGTGTTCTCGATGTTGGCCTGCGCGAGACTCGGACTCGCCCACACGGTGATCTTCGGTGGTTTCTCGGCCGAGGCCCTGCGGACCCGAATCTCCGACGGAAATGCCAAATTGGTCATCACTTCCGACGGACAGTACCGCCGCGGCACCGCGGTTGGTTTGAAGGCTGCTGTGGACGAGGCTGTCGCCACCGAAGGCAGCCCGGTCGAGAATGTGCTGGTGGTGCGGCGGACCGGTTCCGACGTCGTATGGACCGAGAAGGACAATTGGTGGCACGAATTGGTGGACACCCAGTCGACCGAGCACGAGCCGGAGGCATTCCCGGCTGAACAGCCATTGTTCATCCTCTACACCTCGGGGACGACGGGTAAGCCCAAAGGCATTCTTCATACCTCCGCCGGTTATCTCACGCAGGCCGCCTACACATTCAACGCGGTTTTCGACCACAAGCCTGATACCGACGTCTTCTGGTGCACCGCTGATATCGGCTGGGTGACCGGCCATTCCTACATCGTCTACGGACCGCTGGCCAACCGGGCGACCGAGGTCATGTACGAAGGCGTACCCAACGCGCCGCACGAGGGCCGGCACTGGGAGATCATCGACAAATACGGGGTCACGATCTATTACACGGCCCCCACCCTGATCCGGACCTTCATGAAATGGGGTGCAGAAATCCCGGCGAAATACGAGCTCGGCTCGATCAGGCTGTTGGGCAGCGTCGGCGAGCCGATCAATCCCGAGGCCTGGATGTGGTACCGGGAAACGATCGGCAAGAATCGCTGTCCCATCGTGGACACCTGGTGGCAGACGGAGACCGGCGCGATGATGATCTCCCCGCTACCGGGCGTGACAGCGACGAAGCCCGGCTCAGCCATGGGAGCTCTGCCGGGCATCGACGCCCGCATCGTCAACGACCTGGGCGAGACGGTCGGCAAGGGCGAGGGCGGTTATCTGGTCATCGCAAAGCCTTGGCCGGCGATGTTGCGCACCATCTGGGGGGACGACGAGCGGTATCGCGACACCTACTGGTCGCGTTTCGCGGCGCAGGGCTACTACTTCGCCGGCGACGGTGCCAAGTACGACTCCGACGGCGCTCTGTGGCTGCTCGGTCGGGTGGATGACGTGATGAACATCTCCGGACACCGGATTTCCACCACCGAGGTGGAATCTGCGCTCGTCGCGCACCCGAGTGTGGCCGAATCAGCGGTCGTCGGCGCCAGCGATCCGATGACCGGCCAGGGCATCGTCGCGTTCGTGATCCTCCGTGGCGATGCCGCCTCGCGAATCGCCGCACAGGGCGGCAGCGCCGCCGCTGATCTGGTCAACGAGCTGCGCAAACATGTCGCTACCGTGATCGGCCCGATCGCCCGGCCGCGGCAGATCCTGATCGTCCCGGAGTTGCCGAAGACCCGCTCGGGCAAGATCATGCGGCGACTGCTGCGGGACGTCGCCGAGAATCGGGAGCTCGGTGATGTCACCACGCTGCAGGATTCCGCGGTGATGAGCCTGATCACGTCGGGCCTGTCCACCAAGACCGACGACTCAGGCTGAGCCTCCGCCTGACCAGGGCGTGCCGGACAGGGCGTGCCGGGCAGGGCGTGCCGCCGGATCGGGTGAGATCAACGCCCGTCCGGCGGCATGGCACGATGATCGCTGATCGGTGTCCTTCAACTGCAGTGCCGGATCTCAAATCCCGTCGCAGCCGGTCCGGACGGGAACATCAGCCAGCGATCATCAGCTCAGGAGAGGGCCGTGACCATGTTTGGCACCCCCCGTTCGTCGTCTTCCTATCCCCTGGTCACCCCCGGCCGGCCGTCGATCCCGATGGTCGCCGAGAACTCCGGTGAGCCGGCCGGCTCGCTGGGCGGATTGGTGAAGGACGCGACCGAACACCTCTCGACGCTGGTCCGCTCCGAGCTGGAGTTGGCCAAGCTCGAGCTGACCCAGTCGGTCAAGACCGGCGTCCGGGGCGCGGTGTTCTTCATCGCGGCCGGAGCTATCGGCTTCTTCAGCCTGTTCTTCTTCTTCCTGATGCTCGGCGAGATCCTCGACATCTGGCTCCCCCGATCGCTCGCCTTCGCCATCGTGTTCCTGCTGATGCTCCTGATGGTCGGCGCGCTGGCATTCCTCGGGATTCGCAAGGTCAAGCAGATCGGCAAGCCGGAGCGGACCATCTCGACCCTCAACGAGACGGCAGCGACGCTCAAGTCGGCGGCCACCCACTCCTCGGGCACGGCAACTTCCGTCAGCCCCGGCACGCCCGCCGGCTCGGCCGGCCTTTCGGCGGGCGGGAAGTCCATGGGCCAGATCCCCGTCACCCGCCGCTGACCGCGGCCCTCGCAACCTCCGTCGAGAGGCCTGCTCAGTCGGCCACGCAGACCCCGGTGTCCACCGGCGACGATCTGGTCCGACTCCCGGCCAGTACCGGCGCCGCCTCGGCGGCGGTGAGCGCAAATGCAGTGTCCGGCCGGTCGATGCTCTTGCCGAAGATCACCCCGACCACGGAGCCGTCGGTCGCCAACAGCGGTCCGCCGGAATTGCCGGCCTGGATCACGGCTCGGACAGCGTAGACGTCCCTGGTGACGGTGCTGGTCCGGTAGATATCGGGACCGATCAAGCTGATCTCGCTGCCTACCCGGCCGGGGGTCACTGTCAACGCACCGTCCAGCGGATACCCGACGGCTGCCGCCGAGTCGCCGGTCTTGCCGGCACGGGTGGAGATCCGCAGCGCCGGTCTGTTCAGACCCGGCACATCCAGCACCGCCAGGTCGCGCTGCGGGTCGTACACGACGACCCGGGCCGGCAGCTGCTTCGTCCCGTCCTCCACGGTGAGCTTCGAAGTTCCGGCGACGACATGTGCGTTCGTGGCGAGCCGGCCGACTCCGATGACGAACCCGGAGCCCTCGATGCGGCGGCTGCACGAGTTCGACACGCCACGGACCTTGAGCACCGACCTCGCCGCCTGCCGGAGCGCAGGCGACTTGGTCAGGGCGTTGTCCGGGGCGCCCACGACGACGGCCGGGGTCGGCGTCAGCGGATCGAGGATGACCGGGAACCCGGAGTCGTCGAAGAGCTGACGCATCCGGTCCGAGATGTCCCGCACGCCCGATGGCATCACCTTGTCGACCGTGCGCAGCACGCCTGAGGCCCGGACCGAGGAGGACAGCCACGGATACGGGACCGAACCGAGTGGCACCGCCACCATCCAGGTGATGACCAGCACGGCCGCCGTATGACCGACCAGTCCGAGCCCGTGATCGACGACCTTGGCCGGTCGCCAGGTCAGCCGCTCGGCCAGCGCCCGACCCACCGTCGAGCCGGCCAGTTCACCGATGCCGACGCCGACCACCACGAACGCCATGCCGATGGCAACCTTCGCGGCGCTGTCGCCGACCCGGCTCATCGCCACCGGGGCGAATCGGATACCGGCCACAGCGCCGCCGACCGCGCCGATCAGCGCAATCGTCGAGCGGATGAAACCGCGGCGGAAGCCGGACCAGGCTGCGGCCAGCAGCAGGACGACGACCAGCGCGTCGACGAAGGTCATCGGACGTCCGTCCGAGGTGGCTCGGTCGGCTCGGCCGCCCCGTTGCTCTCGTGCCCGTCCCCCAGGTGGCCGGCCTCCGGATCCTGTAGTGCCTCACCGGACCCGGGCAGGTCGATGTACCGCTCGGAATCCCACGGCCTCGACCACCCGCCGAGATCGAGCAAGACCTCGACCAGCCCTGCGGTGAAGCCCCAGACCACCATGCCGGCGACCTCGAAAGCCGGGCCGACGTACCCGCTGGGGTGCCGGACCCGGCCGCGCCGGGACGGCTCGGCCAATTCGGCCAGCGGAACCCGGGCGACGGCAGCGGTTTCGGCGGGATCGACCACCCCGATCGGGCCGGGCTCCCGCCAGTGGGCCAGCACCGGGGACACCAGGAAACCAGACGGCCCGAGGAACAGGTCCGGCAGCAGCGCCGCCGGGGTCACCGATGCCGGGTCGAGCCCAGTCTCCTCATGTCCCTCCCGCAGCGCGGCCGTCACCGCGTCCTCGCCGGCGTCCTGTTTCCCGCCGGGGAACGCCGGCTGCCCGGCGTGCGCGCGCAGGGTGGCGGCCCTGGCGGTGAGGAGCAGATCAGGTCCGTCCGGGCCCTCGGCGAGCAGGATCAGGACAGCGCTGCGAACGGCCACCCGCGGCGCGCTCAACGCCGGTCGCGGCAGCAGGTCGGCCAGGCCGGCCCCGTCGATCCGCTCGATGACCGGTAACAGCCAGGACGGCACGGCGGCGTCGTCGACCAACCGCCGGCCCAACCGACGCAGCCCCTGCCGGTCGACTCCCCATTCGTCGAGCTCAGGTGGCGGTTCGGACAGGTCGCGTTGACCGGACGTGGTGCTCACCCCGACGATCTCGTTGGCGCCGCCCGGCCCGCCGACACCGAGACATCCACAAGGGCGAGCAGGTGGGACCGTTCGGGGCCGACCACCAGGGCGGCAGCGACCGCCGGGTCGATCGGCCCAGCGCCGAACGACGGGCAGACCTCCGCCAGGAAGCAGGCGCCGCACGCCGGCTTGCGGGAATGACACACGCGACGGCCGTGAAAGATCGCCCGGTGGGAGAATATCGTCCACGTCTCTGGCGGCAGCTGGGCGTTCAGTTCCAATTCGACCCGCACCGGATCGGTTTCGGTGGTCAGTCCGAAGCGGCGGGCGAGCCGTCCGAGATGTGTGTCGACGGTGATACCGGGGACACCGAAAGCGTTGCCCAGCACCACATTGGCGGTTTTACGACCGATTCCCGGAAGGGTGAGAAGATCGAGAAGGTTGCCCGGCAGTTCGCCGTCGAACCGCTCGACCACCTGTTGACCAAGACCGATCAGCGACGACGTCTTGTTGCGGAAGAATCCGGTCGAACGGACCAGCTCCTCCAGTTCGGTCCGCTCTGCCCCGGCATAGTCGGCGGCCGTGCGGTACCTGTCGAACAGCGCAGGGGTGACCAGGTTGACCCGCACGTCGGTCGACTGGGCCGACAGGATGGTCGCCACGGCGAGCTCCAGCGGGGTGGTGAAGTCGAGCTCGCAGTGCGCGTCGGGGAATCCTTCGGCCAGCAGCGCGGCGATCCGACGGGCCCGCCGGGTGCGGGCCAGCGGCGTCTGCGGAGCCGCCGGTGCTCGCGGCGAGCGACGGCGGGGAGGCGAGGGCGAGCCTGCCGGCCCGACCGGCAAAATTGGGTCAACCACTTGATCAGGTTGTCACAGCACCATGGCAGCGCGGAGCGCTTCGGCCGAGCCGGCGGCGCGCTGACCCTCGGCCCCCGGCGGGTGAAGTCAGTCGGCCGGGGCCGTTGCCGGCGGCAGCCGAGCATCGGCCGTGTCGATGGTGGAAGATGGACCGATCATGGTCGTGTTCCTGGTGCTTTTCTTCCCGTTGTTGCTGATGGTGTTCGCCCTTTTGATGTCCCGTGTCGAAGACCGTCTCCGGACCTCAACGGTGACCGAGGACGAGGTGGGTGAGTTCCTCGACCAGGCGCAGCCCGACGAGGTCAATCTGTTGATCCGGGAAGGCTGGGGCGGCGCTCTGGACCGCTTCAGGCGGCGGCGGCGGCCGCGGAACTGGCGGTCCGCCAAGAACTGAGGTCCGGTCCGGCACGA
>JBBRDH010000009.1:0-61645 GCA_038204125.1 Mycobacteriales bacterium | reverse complement strand
ACGCGGCGCATCCCGAAGGCAGCCTGCAGCCGCCGGCCGAATGGACGGGCTTTCTGGTGGTACCCCACCGGGTCAGCATCTGGACCGGCTCCGCCGTCGGGACGAGTCACCGGGTCGAATACACACGGGCTCCCTGCGCCGTTCCGGATCAGCCGGATACAGCGTGGCTCGTCGAAGAACTGCCCGGCTGAGAATCGCCGGCGGCCTCCTCTGGTGAGAGAAGCCGGCCGATCTCGGCAAGTGCGCGGGCAAAGAGCAATTCGCCGCCGGGCTGCGGGCCGCCGGAGAGGTTGACGCCTCGAACCCCCGGCACCGCCAACATCGCCCGCCCCATCGCAACCGCGGCGGCGATCCCCGCGGCCGCCGGATCCGACGCCCGCAGAATCTCGTCGAGGAATCCCGCAGGTAATACCAGGGAGGTGAAAGATGCGAGCAGCGTGGCACTTCCGACATCGATGACCACCGGCAGGCAGGCAATGAACCCTGGAGCGCTTTCGTCGGCGGGGTAGCGGGCAATGAATTCGGCGACGGCCGATGGGGGTCCGCAGTGGTTGACAAAACACATGTCGGCGCCGGCCCGGACCTTCTCGGCGAGCCGGGCCGGGCGCTCCGACACCGGCGGGCCGGCCGGTGATTCGGCGACCGAAACCAGATGGCCCTGGAGCCGGGCCAGTGCCGCCAGCCGGGTGGAATCCAGGTCGAAGACGGCGGCGGTGTCGGGGCGGTGTCCTACGGCGGGGTGGTCACCGGTCACGCAGTGCACGCCGGCGACCTCGAGGGCGGCCAGCGCGGCCAGTTCACCTTCCAGGGCGACCCGGTTGCGGTCCCGGCAGTTGAGGCCGGCCCACACCGCGACTCCTTCGCGCTGGATCCTTTCGGCGCGGAAGGACGGCGGGAATTGCACCCGGGCGGAGCCGGAATCGCCCACCAGAACGGCATCCACCCGTCCGGCCAGCTCCGCGGCGCAGGCCGTAAGAGATTCCAGACTCATTGCAGCAGCAGGAAAGTCGGCGACCACCATCGGCTTTCGGGCGATCAGACCGATGGTCGCGGCCGCGCCGGGATGCCGGGATGGCGCCGGACTGGAATTGCCGCCGCCCGCCCAGCGGGGTAGTTCCCGGCCCAGGAACACGCACCGGCGGTCGCCGAGCTCGCAGCTGCCGTCCGCGCCCACACCTCCGCATGGCCCGTATTCCATCAGCTTCGGACAGCCGTCCCGGTCGCCACTGTTCGATGGCATCACCGGAAGGTTTTCACTCGGCGCCCCCCGGCACAGCGGGTCCGAGCAGGTCGTCGGCGTCGACGATCCGGTAGGCATACCCCTGCTCGGCGAGGAACCGTTGCCGGTGGGCGGCATAATCGGTGTCCAGCGTGTCCCGCGCGACCACCGAGTAGAAATGCGCCTGCCGCCCATCGTTCTTGGGCCGCAACAGTCTTCCCAACCGCTGAGCCTCCTCCTGCCGCGACCCGAAGGTTCCGGAGACCTGGACGGCCACGGTCGCCTCCGGCAGGTCGATGGAGAAGTTAGCCACCTTCGACACCACCAGGGTGGGGATCTCGCCGGACCGGAAGGCGTCGTAGAGCCGCTCCCGCTCGACGTTCTTGGTGGAGCCCTGGATGATCGGGGCCCCCAGCGCCTCACCCAGTTCCTCGAGCTGGTCGAGGTAGGCGCCGATGACCAGCGTCGGTTCGCCGGGGTGCCGATCCAGGATCGACCGCACCACGGGGATCTTGGTCCGGGCGGTCGCCGCGATCTTGTACTTCTCCTCCGGCTCGGCCACGGCGTACGACAGGCGCTCGGCGTCGGTCAACGTCACCCGCACCTCGATGCACTCGGCGGGGGCTATCCAGCCCTGCGCCTCAATGTCCTTCCAGGGTGCGTCGAACCTCTTGGGCCCGATCAGCGAGAACACGTCGCCCTCCCGGCCATCCTCGCGCACCAGCGTCGCGGTCAGCCCGAGCCGGCGCCGGGACTGCAGGTCGGCGGTCATCCGGAACACCGGGGCAGGCAGCAGGTGCACCTCGTCGTAGATCACCAGACCCCAATCCCGGGAGTCGAACAGGTCGAGATGGCGGTAGACGCCGCCACTCTTGCGGGTCATCACCTGATAGGTGGCGATGGTGACCGGCCGGATCTCCTTGCGCTCGCCGGAGTATTCGCCGATCTCCTCCTCGGTCAAAGAGGTGCGGGCCAACAATTCCCGCCGCCACTGCCGGCCGGAGACGGTGTTGGTCACCAGAATCAGAGTGGTGGCACCGGCTTTCGCCATCGCCGCCGCCCCGACGAGGGTCTTGCCGGCGCCGCAGGGGAGCACGATCACCCCGGAGCCGCCGGCCCAGAAGCCCTCCACCGCATCTGACTGGTAGCCGCGAAGGGTCCAGCCGGAATTGTCCAGCGCGATCGGGTGGGCCTCCCCGTCGACATATCCGGCCTCGTCCTCGGCCGGCCAGCCGACCTTGAGCAGTATCTGCTTGAGCCGGCCGCGCTCGGAGGGGTGCACAAGCACGGTGTCCTGGTCGATCCGGGCGCCGATCATCGGCGCCACCTTCTTGTTGCGGAGGATCTCCTCCAGCACCGCCCGGTCCCGGGACACCATGATGAGGCCGTGGGTCGGGTGCGTCTGCAGGACCAGCCGGCCGTAGCGGGCCATCGTGTCGACGACGTCCACCAGGAGGGCCTGCGGCACCGGGAACCTCGACCAGCGGACCAGCGCGTCGACCACCTGCTCCGCGTCGTGACCCGCCGCGCGGGCGTTCCACAGGGCCAGCGGGGTGATCCGGTAGGTGTGGATGTGCTCGGGGGAGCGTTCGAGTTCGGCGAACGGCGCAATGTTGGCCCTGGCTGCGGGTGCATCGGGGTGGCCGATCTCCAGCAGCAAGGTCTTGTCTGACTGGACGATCAGTGGTCCGTCGGTCACGGGGGTCCTTGCCTGTTCATGAAGTGGGGTGCCTGGTGCGGGTGCCTGATGTGGCCAGTGCAACCTGTCCAGTGTGCCTGTAGATTCCGCCGGCCGGTCTCTGCCGTCGCGCCCTTCGCGGATCTCGCCCTGGCTTTGGACCGCTCCCGCCGAGGTCAGCCGCTGTGCCGTTCCAGGAAGGTCAGCACCTCGGTCTCGTCGACGCCGGGGAACACGCCGGGCGGCATCGCGGCGAGCAGGTGGGAATGCACCCGGGCGCTCGGCCATGCCTGGTCCGTCCAGCGCGCTGCGAGCTCCGCCGGCGGGCGCGAGCAGCAGTCGGGGTCGGGGCAGCGTGACTGCGACCGATCCTTGGTGTCCCGGCCACGCATCCATTTCGCGTGCGCGTACGGCACGCCGACGCTGACCGAGAAGTCGCCGACGCTGGTGCGGTCGACAATGGCTGTGCACCAATAGGTTCCGCTGGCCGTGTCGGTGTACTGCTGGTAGGCGACCGAGATGTCGGGCTGGTCGAACACCACCCTGGCGGTCCAGTACCGGCATACCCGCTGTCCCTCGATGGCCCCGACGGGGTCGGCGGGGAAATGCACACCGTCGTTCTCGTAGGCCTTGAAGATCACCCCGGAAGACGAGATTCGCATGAAGTGGACGGGCAGATCGAAGTGGTGGGTGGCGAGATTGGTGAACCGGTGGGCCGCCGTTTCGTAGGACACCGCGAACGCGTCCCGCAGGTCCTCGATGGCGATGTCTTTGGCGGCCTTCGCCGTCGCCAGCTGAGCCACCGCCTGACGCTGCGGGATCAGCAGGGCCGCGGCGAAGTAATTGGTCTGCACCCGCTGGGTCAGG
This sequence comes from Mycobacteriales bacterium, assembly GCA_038204125.1. Classification (GTDB taxonomy): domain Bacteria; phylum Actinomycetota; class Actinomycetes; order Mycobacteriales; family Nakamurellaceae; genus Nakamurella. The sequence goes on along the minus strand of JBBRDH010000009.1, from coordinate 57,881 downwards.
AATTCCGAATAGTCGGCGGGCACCTCGTGTTCGAGAACGAAATGCCCGAGCGCCTGCAGGGCGAGCGTTCTCGCGTCGTGCTCGCCCAGGTGCGGGTGCGGCAGATAGACCCGGCGGTGGGCGAGGTCGGTCACGCTTCGGGTGGAGGAGGGGAGATCGCCGGTGTGCACCAACTGGAAACCCAAATGCGCCGCGATCTTGTCGACCCCGGCCCTGGTGACCGGTCCGGAGGTATAGCCGGACTTGGTCAGCAGCCGGTCGGCGATCGTCTCGATCTCGCCAAAGTAGTTACCCTGCTGCCGCATCCGTTCGCGGAGCCCGGCATTTGCCCGCCTGGCCTCCTCCGGGGTTGCCGCGCGCTGGGCATGGATGTCGTTGATCGCGCGGTGCAGTCCGACCAGCGCTTCCAGCGCCTCGATGGGCAGTCGGGGACCGGTCCGGACGGCCGGCACCCCCAGGGCGCTGAACGAGTCGGCCCGCTGAGCCCGTTCCAGTTCGATCTCCAGTGCGGCCCGCCTGGTGGGTGGCGCCGGGGCCAGCAGGTCGGCGAGGTCGGTGCCCAGCGCCGACGCCAACGCGGTGAGCACCGAGACCCGTGGTTCCCGCTTGCCGTTCTCGATCAACGACAGGGCAGATGCGGACAGGCCGACCGCGCTGCCGACCGCGTCCAGGGTCAGGCCGCGGCCGCTGCGCAGGTGTCGAAGTCGCCGGCCGATGGTGAGGAGATCGGTCGCACCGGTCAGGGCTACGGTCGCGGTCTTTGCCATCTGTGCACGATACCGCAATTTGTGCGTTTATTGACAGGTCTGACCGCCCCGGAATGCCGATCCTTGACGACATAGTCGAGACATCCCCCCTGAAAGGACCGTAGATGACCATCACCGCAGACGCGATTGCCACCGACCTGATTGCCACCGATACCACCACCGCAGACACGATTGCTGCCGACCTCGTCCCCGCCCAGGCCGCCGACCGACCGTTCACGTCGGCCTGGAGCGCTGATGACCGCGCCTTCAGTGCGTCGTTGCTGGCCGACGAGTGGGCGACCGCGCCGCGCTGGGCCGGGATCAGGCGGACCTACGCAGCCCGGGATGTGGTGAACCTGCGCGGCAGCCTGACAGAGGAGTCGACGCTCGCCCGGCTCGGCGCCGAGAAACTGTGGGACATGTTGCAGACCAGGACCTTCACCAGGGCCTTGGGTGCCCTGACCGGCAACCAGGCGGTGCAGATGGTCCGCGGCGGGCTGCGGTCGATCTACCTGTCCGGTTGGCAGGTCGCGGCCGATGCCAACCTGGCCGGCCAGACCTACCCCGATCAGAGCCTCTACCCGGCGAACTCGGTACCGGCCGTCGTCCGCCGGATCAACAATGCACTGCTCCGGGCCGACCAGATCGACCATTCCGAGGGCCGCAACGTCATCGACTACCTGGTGCCGATCGTCGCCGATGCCGAGGCCGGATTTGGCGGCCCGCTCAACGCGTTCGAGCTGATGAAGTCGATGATCGTCGCGGGAGCCGCCGGGGTCCACTTCGAGGACCAGTTGGCATCGGAGAAGAAGTGCGGACATCTGGGCGGGAAGGTGCTCATTCCGACCGCCCAGCACGTCCGCACCCTGGGCGCGGCACGGTTGGCGGCCGACCTCGCCGGCGTTTCCACCCTGATCATCGCGCGCACCGATGCGCTCGCCGCCGATCTGCTGACCAGTGACATCGACCCGATAGATGCCCAGTTCGTCACCGGGGAGCGCACCGACGAGGGCTTCTTCCGGGTCCGCAATGGCATCGAACCGGTGCTGGCCCGGGCGAAGGCGTACGCCCCGTACTGCGACCTCATCTGGGTCGAGACCGGCACACCCGACCTGGGCCTGGCCCGCGAGTTCGCCACCGAACTGCACCGCGAGTTCCCTGGTAAGAAACTCGCCTACAACTGCTCGCCCTCGTTCAACTGGAAGGCGGCGCTCACCGATCGGGAGATTGCCGCATTCCAGGACGAGTTGGGCGAATTGGGCTACGCCTACCAATTCATCACACTGGCCGGCTTCCACGCGCTCAATCATTCGATGTTCCATCTCGCCAATGGCTACGCCCAATCCGGGATGACGGCCTATGTCGAACTGCAGGAGGCGGAATTCGCCGACGAGTCCGTGGGCTACACGGCGATCAAGCACCAGGCCGAGGTCGGTACCGGGTATTTCGACAAGGTGTCCACCGCCATCAACCCGAACAGTGGCACGCTGGCGCTGTCCGGCTCGACCGAAGCCCAGCAATTCCACTGAGCCTGATTTCCTGCGCCGCCGTTCCCACCGATATAGCCCCGGTGAACACCGAAGTTCGCCCGACAAAGTCATCTTGAGCAGAAAGGCTCGCCGTCATGACGTCCACCATCATTCGTATCCCGGCCGTTCGCGGTACGGAGATTCCCCGTGGAGCCGAGATCCTGACCCCGGAGGCGTTGGCCTTCATCGGCGCTCTGGACGGTGCGTTCGCCGGCCGGCGGGCGGACGTGCTGGCCGAGAGGCGGTCTCGCGCGAAGCGGATCTCGGCCGGCGAGACGCCGGGCTTCCTCGGTGCCACCCGGGCGGTCCGCTCGGACACGACCTGGCGGGTGGCCCCGCCGGCGGCCGGGCTGATCGACCGGCGGGTGGAGATCACCGGGCCGCCGACCCGGAAAATGACGGTCAACGCGCTGAACTCCGGCGCCAACGTCTGGATGGCGGATTTCGAGGATGCCACCTCGCCGACCTGGACCAATATAGTTTCGGGTCAGGTGAATCTGTTTGACGCGCTGCGCGGCCGGATTAATTTCGTCGACGAGGCCGGAAAAGATTACAAGGTCGGACCGGACCGCCCGACCATCATGGTCCGTCCCCGCGGCTGGCACCTCTGCGAGAAGCATCTGACGATCGATGGCCGGCCGCTCCCGGCCTCCCTGGTGGATTTCGGGTTGTACTTCTTCCACAACGCGCACCGATTGATCGAATTGGGGGCGGGTCCGTACTTCTACCTCCCCAAACTTGAGACGGCGTCCGAAGCCGCGCTGTGGAATGATGTCTTCGAGCTGGCGCAGGAGTTGCTCGAGATTCCGGTGGGCACCATCAGGGCGACCGTGCTGATCGAGACGCTGACCGCCGCCTTCGAAATGGAGGAAATACTTTACGAATTGCGCGACCATTCGGCCGGCCTGAACGCGGGCAGATGGGATTACATCTTCTCCTACATCCGGACGTTCGCCCAGCGCGGTCCGGCCTTCGTGTTGCCCGACCGGTCGGCGATTACCATGACGACGCCGTTCATGCGGGCCTACACCGAACTACTGGTCGCGACCTGTCACCGGCGCGGCGCGCACGCCATCGGCGGCATGGCTGCGTTCGTGCCGGAACGGAGCGACGAATCGGCCACCAGAACCGCACTGCTCAAGGTGCAGTCCGACAAGCAGCGGGAGGCGGCGGATGGTTTCGACGGCTCCTGGGTCGCCCATCCGGGGCTCGTCGAGGTGGCCAGAACAGCGTTCGATCAGGCCCTGCGTGGCCGTCCGCACCAGCTCGACCGCCAGCGCCCGGAGGTCAGGGTGCACGCCGCGGACCTCTTCGCCACCGGCGCGGGCACCGTGACGATGGCCGGGCTGGTCACGAACGTCTCGGTCGCGCTGCAGTACCTGTCGGCCTGGGTCGGCGGATCCGGCGCCGTGACCATCGACCACCTGATGGAAGATGCCGCCACCGTCGAGATCTCCAGAGCCCAGGTGTGGCAGTGGATCCGCAACTCGGTCCAACTCGCCGACGGTCAGGTGGTGACCGCGAAGCTGGTCCGGCGGTTGATCGACGACGAAATCGCCACCCTGAACCCGACCGGCACCGCCGAGCTCGCGGGCCGTCTCGCCGCGGCCCGGGACATCTTCGAGTACGCCGCGCTGGGGGAGACAATGCCCGGCTTCTTCACCCAGTACGGCTACGTCAAATATCTCCTCGAGGATCCGATCCGGATGCGCGGGCCGCTCGGCCACGAAGACCTGCGGATGTCGGAGCGGGTGCCAAGGTAGCCATGGAACCCGGGTACGGACAGGAGCCGCGGCCGGTCGGGTCGATCCACCCGACCGACCGCGTGCACCAGCGGTGATGTGCACGCCGCAGCCGGCGGTCCGTGAAAGGCTCGACCCATGCCGTCAGCTGCCACCCGCCCGGAGCTGCTGACCCCACCGTCGGTGCCCGACGCCGGCTCGCTGTTCGACACCTTCGGGCGGTGGGCGCTCGACCGTGGCATCGTGCTGTACCCCCATCAGGAGGAGGCGCTGCTGGAGATCGTGTCCGACGCGAACCTCATCGTGGCCACCCCGACCGGCTCCGGGAAGACCCTGGTCGCCGTCGCGGCCCTGTTCGTCGGCCTGGCCACCGGCCGGCGGGCCTACTACACCGCCCCGATCAAAGCGCTGGTGTCGGAACGGTTCTTCGAGCTCACCGACGTGTTCGGCCCGGAGAACGTCGGCATGATCACCGGCGATTCATCGGTGAATGCCGCGGCGCCGATCATTTGCTGTACCGCCGAAATCCTGGCGTCGGTGGCGTTGCGTGGCGGGGCCGACGCCGACCCGGGCATCGTGGTGATGGACGAGTTCCACTACTACGGCGACCGGCAGCGAGGCTGGGCCTGGCAGGTGCCACTGCTCGAACTGCCGCACGCCCAGTTCATCCTGATGTCGGCCACTCTGGGCGACGTCCGGTTCTTCGCCAAGGATCTGACCGATCGGACCGGCCGTCCGACGACACTGTTGGACGGCGTCGATCGCCCGGTGCCGCTGCACTTCTCCTACGTCGTGGTGCCGCTGCAGGAAACGCTCGAGGACCTGTTGGCCACCGGGCGGGCGCCGGTCTACATCGTCCATTTCACCCAGGCGGCCGCCCTGGAGCGGGCCCAGGCGCTGACCAGCATCACCGTGGCGACCCGGGCCGAACGGGACCAGATCGCCGAGCTGATCGGTGATTTCAGATTTTCTCCCGGGTTCGGCCGAACCTTGGCCAGGCTCGTGCGGCACGGCATCGGGGTTCACCACGCCGGAATGCTGCCCAAATATCGCCGGCTTGTCGAAAAGCTGACCCAATCGGGGCTTCTCAAGGTCATCTGCGGTACGGACACCCTCGGCGTCGGCATCAATGTGCCGATCCGCACGGTGCTGTTCACCGGTTTGGCGAAGTACGACGGGCACCGCACCCGGCTGCTCTCGGCCAGGGAATTCCACCAGATCGCCGGTCGGGCCGGTCGGGCCGGTTTTGACGTGGCCGGCGACGTGGTGGTGCTCGCCCCGGAGCACGTCATCGACAACGAACGGGCATTGAGCAAGGCCGGCGCCGACGCCGCGAAGAAGCGGAAAGTCGTGCGACGCAAGCCACCTGACGGGTTCGTCAGCTGGAACGAAGCCACCCACGACCGGCTGGTCTCGGCGCAACCCGAACCGCTGGGCTCCCACTTCCGGATCAACCACGCGATGCTGCTCGGAGTGTTGTCAAGGCCGGGCAACGCCTTTGCCGGGATGCGCCGCCTCATCGAGACCAGCCACGATCCGAGAAACCGCCAGCTGCAACACATGCTGCGAGCGCTGGCGATCGGCAAGGGTCTGCTCTCGTCCGGGATCGTGATCCGCCTCGACCACCCCGATGTCGACGGCCGCGTTTACCACATGACCGCCGACCTGCAGCTGGATTTTGCGCTGGACCAACCACTCTCGCCACTCGCGCTGGCCGCGATCGACCTGCTGGACCGGGAATCGGCCGGCTACGCCCTCGATGTGGTCTCGCTCATCGAGGCCACGCTGGAGGGCCCGGGCCCGGTGCTGTCCGCGCAGCGCTTCAAGGCCAGAGGCGAGGCGGTCACGGCAATGAAGGCCGACGGCATCGAATACGAGGAGCGGATGGCGCTGCTCGAGGAGATCGACTATCCGAAGCCGCTCGCCGACCTGGTCGAGGTGGCGTTCGAGTCGTACCGGTCCGGGCATCCCTGGGTCACCGAATACCAGCCGGAGCCCAAATCGGTGGTCCGGGATCTGTACGAACGGGCGATGACCTTTTCCGAGTTCGTGGCGTTCTACCAGCTGCAACGCTCGGAGGGGGTGGTGCTGCGTTACCTCGCCGACGCCTACCGTGCGATGCGCCGCACGGTGCCGCAGGATGCCCGCACCGAGGAACTGGTCGATCTGATCTCCTGGTTGGGCGAACTGGTCCGCGGCGTCGATTCCAGCCTGCTCGACGAATGGGAGGCCCTCGCCCACCCGGAGCCTGACGAATTGGGCGGCGGCACCGGAATCCGGCCGCCGACTGCAGCCCGCGGCGTGACCGGCAACGTCAGGGCCTTCACGATCATGGTGCGCAATGCCCTGTTCCGCCGGGTCGAGCTACTTTCCCGCGGTCGGTACGACATCCTCGGCGAACTGGACGAGGCGGGTGGTTGGTCCGCCGATCGGTGGCGCGAGGCGATGGAGCCCTACTGGGCGGAATACGACGACCTCGGGATCGGCGCCATCGCCCGGTCGGCAGCCCTGGTCACGATCGGTGGCGGCGATCAGAGTTGGTCCGTACGACAGAGTTTCGACGATCCGGGCGGTGATCGGGACTGGGGAATCAGCGCCGACGTGGCCCTGGCCGCTTCCGACGATGCCGGGGAACCGGTCATCGGCATCGTCGACGTCGGCCCCCTCACCGGCTGAGCAGGGTCCAGAACTCAGGGCCGGGGACCCATCCGGACCTCCACTCGCTGACCGGTCCGGACCGCTTCGACGGCGGCCTCGCAGACGGCCACCGCGGCGTACCCGTCCCAGGCTCCCGGACCGTCCACCGTGCCCCGGCGGGCCGCTTCGACCCATCGCTGCAACTCCTCGTGGTAAGCGCCGGCGAACCGCTCGATGAAGCCCGGGGTGACCGCCCCGCCCCATCGCCCGTCGGTGGTCGAGCGGATCAAGTGGTGGTCCAGACCGATGGTGGCGCTGCCGTTCTCGCCGACGACCTCCGTTCGCACCTCGTATCCGACGCCGGTGCGGACGAAGATCTCGTCGGTCGCGATGGCTCCGGATCCGGTCTCGAACACCACCAGCATCGGGTCCGACACCCCCTGCGGGGCACGGGATGTCGCGGTGGGCTTGAATACGCTGACCGCGCTGATCTCCTGCGCCAACAGGAATCGGATCACATCGACCTCGTGCACCACCGAGTCGCGGATCATCATCTCGGAGTCGAAATGGTCACCCGCATCAGGGTTGCGGTGCTGGCAGTGCACCATCAACGGACGGCCCAGCCCGCCCGATTCGATCAGCTGGCGCAACGCCGAATACTCGCTGTCGAAGCGGCGCATGAACCCGACCTGGATCAGCTGACGCCCGGTTGCCGCCTCCCGCACCACGACGTCGTAGGCGCTGGCAATGTCGGTGGTGAGCGGCTTCTCGCAGAGCACGGGGATACCGCGGGCCAGGCAGGCCAGCACCTGTTCCTGATGAGCGGGTCCCGGACTGGCGATCACCACCGCCTCGACGTCGTGGGCCGCCACAGCCTCCAGCGGATCCTCGATCACCCTTGCCGTACCGAGCCCAGCCGCGACATCACGAGCCCGCTCCGCCGAGAAGTCGTTGACCACAGTCACTCTGGCGCCCTTGATCCGCTCGGTCAACGTCCGTGCGTGGTAGGAGCCCATCAGGCCCACTCCCAGGACTGCGATCCGCAGATCATCGGACATTGTCGGACACCTTCCGAACTTCGGCTGCGGTGGTTGTGATCATTCGGGACAGATTTCTTTCATCGAGCGACATGCCGGCAGCCGCTCAGGTATTGCAGGGTGCGCCGCGCGATGGGGGCCGGCACATCGGCGGCGCAGCCGTACATGTCCTGCTCGACGATTCCGAATATTGGGCGGCCCAGCCCTTCCAGTGCCGCGAAGATGTCGGTCATATGTGGGATACCGCCCGGCGGTTCACACATCACCCCGAGCTGCACCGCTTCGCTCCACGGCAGGTTCCGCTCGTCGACGACGGCCTTGACAGCCGGATCCACCTGCTTGAGGTGGGTGTAGGTCACCCGGTGGGGGTGCCGTTCGATCAGCGCGAGATTGTCGCCGCCACAGTAGGTCAGGTGCCCGGTGTCCAGACAGAGGTTCACGTACTGCGGGTCGGTGTTCTCCAGGAAGCGTTCGACGTGGGCATTGGTGTCCACGTGGCTGTCGGTGTGCGGGTGATAGACGACCTGCAGGCCGTATTCCTCGAGGATCAGCCGGCCGAGGCGGTTGTTGCCGGTGATCTTCCGTTCCCAACCCGCGGCGTCGAGTTCACTGCTCTCGCGCACCTCGCCGGTCACGTCGTCCCGCCACATCGACGGAATCACCACTAGGTAATCGGCGTCGACCGCTTTCGCCAACCCGGCGACATCCGAGACCTGCCGCCAGACGTCGTGGAAAGAATCTTCCTGGTGCAGATGTTCGAAGACGGTACCGGCGGTGACCTTCAGATCGCGTTTCGCCAATTCGTCCGCCAATTCGGCCGGATCGGTCGGCAGATATCCATATGGGCCCAACTCGATCCATTCATAACCGGCCGCCGCGACCTGGTCCAGAAATTCCGCCGCCGGAACCTGGACCGGGTCATCCGCGAACCACACCCCCCAGGAGTCGGGGGCGGACCCGATGGTGACGCCCGGCTGGAGTGAACTGTGCGACATGGCAATACCTTTCGAGATCTGGGCGTGGGCGGCACGGTCAGCGCATCAGTGCGACGGCATTGTCGACCGCCTTGGCCACATCGTCGTCCGGTGGGTAGAGCATCGTCCGGCCTGCGACCAGACCACGGACCGACGGCAAATTCAGCGCGGCCTGCCAATTGGCCAGTGTTTCGTCCGGCGATTCGGCGGGATCTCCACCGAGCAGCAGGGTGGGCAGAGTGGTGGACTTCATCACCCGCTCCATCTCCGGTACCACTGGCAATTTCAGCCAGGTATAGGCGGAAGAGGCGCCGAGGCCCTGGGCGATGTGCACGGATTTGATCACCCCGTCCGGGGACAGGTCGTTGACCACCTTGCCGGCCTGCCTGGTGGACATGAACGGCTCCACCATCGCGATCAGCCCGGCCCGGCTCAGTGCCGTGACCGCCTGCCCACACCGTTCCAGGGTGGCCACCGTGGCCGGGTCGGCGAGGTCGATGCGGGTCAGCATCTTGGCGCCGTCGAAACCCGCCCCGATCGTGCCCTGCACGTCGTAACCCGTCATCCGGTCGTCCATCTCGAAGCTCGAGCCGGCCAGTCCGCCCCGGTTCATCGAGGCGAACACGACCTTCTCTTCGAGAGCGCCGAGCAGCAACAGGTCCTCGGCGATGTCGGCCGTGGCGAGCAACCCGTCCACCCCGGGCCTGGCCAGGGCTACCAGCAGCCGGTCCAGCAGATCGAAACGGTCGGCCATCGCATCCACCCGGCCGCCGACCGACAGCGCACCGCGGGCGGGATGGTCACAGGCCACGATCATCAGCCGGCCGTCATTGATGTGCAGGGGGCGCCGCTTTCGCTGCCCGAGCAGGGTGGCGATGCGGCCGGGGTCGGTGGCCCGAACCTCCGAGATGTCGGCGACGGCATTGACGAACCCGGTCATCAGAGCGACCTGCCGGAGTTGGGGTCGCCGCCGGAGAGCAGGGTGTCGATCTCGGCTTCGGTCGGCATGGCGGTGGAGCACTCCAGCCGGGAAGCGACGATCGCACCGGCGGCGTTCGCGCGGTGCAGGACCTTCGCCAACGGCCAGCCGGCCAGCAGACCGTGGGCGAGCGACCCGCCGAAGCTGTCTCCGGCGCCGAGGCCGTTGACCGGTTGAATGAGGATCGGCGGGGACTCCACCCGCTCGGTGCGGGTCTTGGCGAGTACCCCGTCAGGCCCTTTCTTGACGATGGCCAATTCGACACCGGCATCCAGCAGCGCATCGGCCGCCCGCTCCGGATCGGTTTCGCCGACCGCGATCTCGCATTCCTCCCGATTGCCGACGGCAACCGTCACCAGCGGCAGGATCCGGTGTACCTGCTCGGTCGCGGCGGCCGCTGTCGGCCAGAACATCGGCCGGTAGTCCAAATCGAGGACGACGATGCCGCGGCGATTCCGGGCCCGCAGCAGTTCGAGATGCGTCTGCCGGCTGGGCTCTTCGCTCATCCCGGTGGTCGACACCCAGAAAAGACCGGCGCCGCGGACGATGTCGAGATCGACGTCGGCGGTCCGGACCTGCAGATCTGGCGCGGAGGGCTTGCGGTAGAACCACAACGGGAAGTTGTCCGGCGGGAAGATCTCGCAGAAGGTGACCGGCGTCGGGTATTCGTCGTTGACCACGACATTGGTGTCGTCCACCCCGAGTTCCCGCAGCGCCCGCCGGACGAAGCGGCCGAAAGGGTCGGTCCCGACGCCGGTGATGATGGCCGACCGCCGGCCCAGCCGGGCTGCGGCCACCGCCACGTTGGCCGTGGTGCCGCCGAGGAACTTGCCGAACGTCTCCACGTCCTCCAGGCCGACGCCGATCTGCAGCGGATAGATGTCGACGCCGGCCCGGCCCATGGTGAGGATTTCTGGGGGAAGTTGCTGGCCATCTCCGGTTCGCGGGGCTGTCAAAGGGATCGTTGTCACTGCCCGGTGGCCTTCAAGGTGAGTGACGGAGCCGGCGACAGATACGACAGCTGGGCCGCCTTCTGTTCGTCGTATCGCCGCTTTGCCTGTTGGGTTTCCGCCAGTGTCGACACTTCGGCCACCGGTACGTCCCACCAACCGTCACCTGACGGCGACTGCTTCATCGGGTCGGTGTCGATGTGGACCAGGGAGGACGTTTCCAGGGCCTTGGCCACCCGCAGGGCGTCGACCAGCTCCATCCGGGTCCGGGCCCGGAACACGGTGACCCCCAGGCTTTCCGCGTTCGCCGCCAGGTCGACCGGCAGGACAGTGCCGTCCAGCCGGCCGCTGTCCGGATTGCGGTAGCGGTACTGGGTGCCGAAGCGTTGCGCGCCGACGGATTCGGCCAGCGAACCGATCGACGCGTACCCGTGGTTCTGGAGCAGCACCACGATGATCTTGACGCCTTCCTGCACGGCGGTGACGAGTTCGGTCGGCATCATCAGATAAGAACCGTCCCCGACGGTGACGAACACGTCCCGATCCGGCGCAGCAAGAGCGACACCGATACCGCCAGGAATCTCATAACCCATGCAGGAGTAGCCGTATTCGACGTGGTAGCCCTTGCGATCCCTGGTTCGCCACATGCCGTGCAGATCGCCGGGCAGCGAGCCGGCCGCACAGACCACCACATCCCGGGCTTCCATCACCTCGTCCAGCGCGCCGAGCACCTCCGACTGGGCAAGGACGCCGTGCTCCGCCCCCCACCCGTTGGTGTGGGACGCGACAACCTCGTCGTCCCAGGCCTTTGCCTTCTCGGTCGCCTCGAGCTGATACCCCGCCGACGTGTGCCGACCGGCCAGCAGGCCGTTGAGCGCAGCCAGGGCCAGCTTGGCGTCGGCGATGACCGGAAGCCCGGCATGCTTCACCGCGTCGACCCTGGCCACATTGATGTTGACGAACCGGACTGCGGTATTCTGGAATATCGTCCGCGAGGCGGTGGTGAAATCGGAATAGCGGGTACCGATACCGATGACCAGATCCGCCCGGCGGGCGAAATGGTTGGCCGCCGGCGAACCGGTCGCGCCGATCGCGCCGAGGTTGAGCGGATGGTCGAAGGGCAGAGATCCCTTGCCCGCCTGGGTTTCGCAGATCGGGATGCCCGTCGAGTCGACGAATGCCCGCAATTGATCGTTGGCGCCGGCATAGGTCACCCCGCCGCCGCAAACTATGATCGGCGAGTCCGATGAGCGGATCAACTCGGCGGCACGCGCAAGGACCGGGGGCTCGGGAACCGGGCGGGAGATGTGCCAGACCCGGTCGGCGAAGAACTCGGTGGGCCAGTTGAAGGCCTCGGCCTGGACGTCCTCCGGCAGGCAGACGGTTGCTGTACCCGTTTCCGCCGGGTCGGTGAGCACCCGCATGGCGCCGAGCAGGGCCGCGGGGAGTTGCTCTGGCCGCCAGACCCGGTCGAAGAATTTGGACAGCGGGCGGAAGGCGTCGTTCACCGAAACGTCGTAACCGTAGGGCTGCTCGAGTTCCTGCAACACCGGTGTGGAAACCCGGGTCGCGAAGATGTCGCTGGGCAACAGCAGAACGGGCAGCCGGTTGACGGTGGCCAGCGCGGCCCCGGTCAGCATGTTGGTGGAGCCGGGGCCGACGGAGGCGGTGACCGCGAAGGTCTGGAGCCGGTCCTGCTGTCGGGCGTAACCGGCCGCGATGTGCACCATGGCCTGCTCGTTGCGGCCCTGGTGATACGGCAGCTCACCGGGATCCGTCAGCTCGGACTGCAGGAGCGCCTGACCGAGGCCGCCGATGTTGCCGTGCCCGAAGATACCGAAGCAACCGGCGAAGAATTTGCGCTCGAGGCCGTCCCGCTCGGTGTATTGGCAACCGAGGAACTTCACGACCGCCTGGCCGACGGTCAACCGGATGGTGCCGGCGTTGGCTCCGGGCGAGCCGGCCATGTGTATTCCTTCCGCTCGACGAAGTCCATCAAGACTCGGGCAAGTGTCCCGAAGGGCTTCCGGCGTGTCAAGACTTTGTCCTTACAAACAGGGGTTTTCCTCACTCCAGCGGCCATCGGCTATCGGCCAGCGCCGTGCCGCCGGGCTTGCTGGCGAAGGCGCCACCCCGGTTCGGGCCGCCGCGCGGACGAAGTAGGACTCACCCACCCCACCCACCCCAAACCGGCCTGGTTGAGCCGCGCAGCGGACTTTGATCGGCGCGGATGCCGAACGCCGGCATGGTTGAGCCGCGCAGCGCACCTTGATCAGCGCGGATCCCGAACGCCGGCCTGGTTGAGCCGCGCAGCCGACTTTGATCAGCGCGGGGGCGGGAGCCGCTCCTCCGGTTCAGCGGTAGAACGGAAGTCGAGGGTCGACGCGCTGGTCGGCCCAGGTGTCCCGGATCCAGCCGTGGGCCGGGTCGTCGCTGATCTGCCAGCGTCGGGTCGGCTCCGGGCCCGCCATGACGTTGAGGTAGTACATGTCGTGACTGGGCGAGGCGATGGACGGCCCGTGCCAACCGTGCGGGATCAGCACCGCGTCCCCGTCGGTGACCTGTTCGAGGATTTCGATGGGCCGGGCCGCGGTTCCGTACACCCGCTGATACCCCACCCCGTCGCTGCCGGTTGCCGTGAGCCTGGTCCGTTCGCCGCTGTTCTCTTTGTCTGCGGGGCCGGCTGCCGCGCGGAACCGGTAGTAGTAGATCTCCTCCAGTTCGGACTCGGCCCCGGTGGACTCGTCGTGTTTGTGCGGCGGGTAGGAGGACCAGTTGGCCGCCGGGGTGAGCACTTCGCAGGCGATCAGTTTGTCGGTCTCGAAAGCGTCGGGAGTCGCGAAATTGTTGACCTGCCGACTGCATGGGCCGGCCCCGCGGACCTCGACACTTACCTGATCGGCGGCGCCGTACCGGAACGGCAGGGTCCGGGTCGCTCGGGCCCCGGGCAGGGCGAACGAGCCGCCGCCGGCGCTGGACACCGCCGCCGTGCAGCCCCGGGGCAGATACGCGAAGTCGGTCACGGCGTCGAAGACCGCTGTTCGGCCGGCCAATTCGATTTCCTGGCCGCCGATCTCGACAGTGGCCGACCCGGTCAGCGGCAACAGGATCATCTCGGTGTCACCGGTGCCGAAGGCGACCGTGCCGCCGGGGGGCAGGGTGAGCGTCCGCAGGCTGGAATAGCTCCACCCGGCCGTCTCGGGGGTGATCACCAGCTCGAACGGTGCGCCCCGCGACGACCCGGCCCGTACGAAGAGATTGCCCGACATCTGCCTCACCCGACCCCAGGACCGTTCAATTTGTCCGTACATTACTTCAACGGGTGCACGGATATCGAGGCCGCATGCCCCGGTTCGCACACCCATGGGTACCGAAGCCTGTGCAGAGGAGCGACGATGGCCGAGCTGTCCGTGGATCTCGACCGGTCCAGCGGAGTCCCGTTGTACTTCCAGGTGGCCCGGCAGATCGAGAAGTCGATCACCGACGGCAAACTCGGCTCCGGCGACCGGCTGGAGAACGAGGTCAGCCTGGCAATTCGGCTGGGCCTGTCCCGGCCGACCCTGCGCAGAGCCATCCAGGAGTTGGTCGACAAGGGTCTGCTGGTCCGCAAGCGTGGCGTGGGCACTCAGGTCGTCCGGGGCCGGATCTCCCGGCCGGTGGAGTTGACTTCGCTGTTCGACGACCTGCAACGTGCTTCGCAACAACCCCTGACCGACCTGCTGACCAACGAGATGACCGATGCCACCGATGAGGTCGCGAGCCAGCTCGACGTGCCGGTCGGGGCACCCGTCCTGCACCTGCGGCGGCTGCGCTACGCCAACGGTGGGCCGCTGGCCATCATGGAAAATTACCTGCCCGAGTATCTTTCGGACGTCGGCGAGGAAGATCTGGTGCAACGGGGGCTCTATCAGCTGATGCGCGCCAGGGGAGTGCACATGCGGGTGGCGAAGCAGCGGATCGGCGCCCGGGCGGGGAACAGCGAAGAATGCCGTCTTTTGACCGAGCGGAAAGGCAGTCCTCTGCTCACGATGGACAGGGCTACCCATGACGACAGCGGCCGCACCGTGGAGTGGGGCAGCCACCTCTATCGGGCGAGCCTCTATTCATTCGAGATCACCCTGGTCGACCATTGATTCCGGCCGGACAATCGGCTCCGTGACGCGAGTGGGCGGCCTGCTGTCAGCCGGAGGCCGACAGGGTCTTCCAGGTCGACCACGGGATCGACCAGTCGCGGATGTCGCCGTCACCGTCATTGACCGGGATCGTCGAACCGGTGATCTCGACCGGATCGCCGTACATGGTCTGGTCGTAGAACGCCTTGGCATTCTCGGAAGTGAGATTCGCGCAACCATGGGTCACGTTGTCATAGCCCTGCACGTCGGCGGTGCCGTCATTGGCATGGATGAAAGTGCCGTTGTTGGAGATTCGCACCGCGTAGTATGCCTTGAAATTGAAGTACTTGTATTTCGGGTTCGACATCAGGTGGAGGTATTCCTTGCTCATCACGATGTAGGTGCCGCTATGCGTGACGCGCCCTGGATCGTCCTCCAATCCGTAGGAGGTGGGGAAGTCGAACAGCAGCCGGCCGTCGCGGTAGACCTTCAGGCGATGGGAGTTGACGTCGCCCTTGACGATCTCGGACCGGCCGATGGTGAAGCTGGTGCTGACATCTTCGCGGCCCCAGTAATTCTGGCCGAATTCCACGCCGTACAGCTTGGCCGTCACGGTGACCTTGGTGCCCGGCTTCCAGTAGTTCATCGGGCGCCAGTCGAGGCCCCAGCCGTTGTCGTGCTGGATCCAGGCAAAGCCACCCGGCGTCTTCGGCACTGTGGTGATCGTAATTGCTTTCTCGATGTTGGCCCTTCCGACCGGGTCGGTGATGTCGGTGGCAAGACTGAACAGAATGGGCGCTGCGATGCCGACCACATCGCCTTCGGTCGGATTCATTTTGACCCCGACTGCATAATCGGGCTCCACGGTCGAATACGCGCCCTTGATTCCGACCGCCTTCCCGTCCTTTCCGACCGCGCTGCCGGTGACCTGATAGGTCCGGCCGTAACCCAGCGGCTCGGCGGAGGTCCAACCGGTCTTCTCGCTGTTGATGGATCCCTTCACCGCTTCACCGTCGGAATTGACCATCTTCAGCGCGAAAATGGTGCCGTGTGCGGTCCGGATGGTCAGGGGTGTGAGCGGGGAGAGATCGGTGGAGCCGAATTTGGGTTCCGCGGTCACCGTGACCGGCGTCGGGGGCTTCGGCTTGGCAGTGGGGGTGGACGGCGCAGCCGAGGTGCTGGAGTGCGTCGACTGAGACGTGCCGGAGTCCGAGGTTCGGGTCGTGGCCGGCGCACTGGACATGGGCGGCACCGTGATCGGTGCCGCAGCCGAAGAGGTGACTGACGATAAGGACCCCGGCGACGAGGAGATCGGTTGCGCCACTGCGGGATTCGACGCGGCAGGGCTGGCGGCCGGCGGCTGCGCCGACTGTTGGGCCACGCTCGTGCAGGCAGCAAGAAGCAGGGCGGCCACGCCGATCCCCAGTGTTGCTGTCGCTCTCGGTCCCCACATACCGAAACCCCATCTGCCCGAAGGCCGCTCTTGCTGATGTTGACATCCGCCGGATCACCGGCACCTGCACACGGCCCAGACGTGGCCGTGGCGGCGAATGTTTTCAGGTTAGACGCGGGGTGGCCCCCTGGGTTGCGTTTTGCCCGCTTTCGATCAGGCGAGTCGCCTTCGACCAGGCGATACCCACCTATCGCCCGGCCCCGACCCGCGTCGAGGTGACCGGGGCCAGCTGGACGCGGCGCACCGCGGGGCGTCCCGGCCGTCAGCGTTCGGGGGCGATCGGAGCAACGTCTGTGATGCGGTGCAGGGCGAAGGTACGCACCTGATCCCGCAGCCGGTCGAAGGCGGCGACCGCGCCGCCGGACACCGCGATCGGCTCGATCATCCGGCGGCTGGTGCCGCCTTCCGAGTCCACGTAGCCGATCCATACCGATCCGCGGTGGTCCGCGGCGTACCGGAGCAGTGCGATGGCCTGCGCCGGCGTCTGGGGCTGACGCTCGCCGGGGGCGCGGTCCGCGCTGCGCATCCGATGGATCAACGCTGTCAGCTGGTCGTCGGAGGGAAGGGCGGGCTCGCGGCGGCGTTGATGGACCGTCAGCGAGCCCCGGGTGCGCAGTGGCGCCGGTCGGAGGTCGACCACGGCGCCGCCGGCGTCCTCCGCGGCCGGTACCAGACCGCCGCCGCGCAGGGCGTGCAGCAGATCCTCGACCCGGCTGGTGGAGATCGCCACCGTCGGTGCGAGCCGCCGGACGAGGATCCCGGCCGCGCCGGCCTGGGCGACGGCCTCCTCGATCAGCGCCGGGTCCTCGCTGCGGAGATACGACCCGGCCACCCCGGCCCGCAGCACCCCGTGCCGGCGGGCGACGTCGTCGATCAGGTAGGTCAGGCCCTGCGGGACGCCGGTGACCGAGTGGCGGGAGAACAGTTCGTGGAGGTCAGCGGTGGAGGCGCCACCGTCGAAGGCCCGGCGCAGGCTGTCCGGGGTGACCCGGTAGACGGTGGCGCTGCCGGCTGATTCGACGTCAGCGGCGGCGGCGAGTCGGGAGGCGAGTTCGGGCTGCAGCCGGCCCGGGGCCACCACCGTCAGATCGGCCTGGATCATCACGGTGGCCACCGGTTCCGGCAGGGCGGCGGCCAGGGCTGCGGCGGCGCCGGGGAGGTCGTCGGCGAGCAGCGCGCGGCCCGCAGAGGACAGGGCCGAGAAGGCCACGACGCCCAGGGCCGTCGCCTCGAGCAGGACGTTCGCCGCCATCTCGTCCCGGCGGTCCGGGGTACGGAGGGGCGCCGACCACGCCAACCGGTCCGCGAGTCCCTGCCCCTCGACACCGGTCCCGGGCGGCAGTCCGCCGAGCATTTTCAGGACGAACCGACGGTCGGCCGGGCCGCGCACCCAGGACAACTCCGCTGACAGCGCCGTCAACACCTTGTCGGTGACGTCGCGTTGACCGGTTCGGGCCGGGTCGCGCCGCAGGTCCAGCCACACCGTCACCAGCTGAGTCCAGGCTTGATCGAGTGGCAGGGCGGCGAACACGTCGGCGGCATCGGTGGGCGTGAAGGCGTTCACCGCCGTCGGCATGCGTGGCTCGGTGGTGGCGAGCAGGCCGGTCGCAGCCAGCAGTTCGACGTACAGCGCGGTGAGATGGAGGTCGAGGTCGACGACCTTCGCGATCCGGCGCAGCTCCCGGATGCCCATCCCGCCGGACTTGAGGGCGGGGGCCGGCGTCCGGCCCAGGTTGTCCAGCAAACGGTGCACCAGAGCAACGGTCTCCAACGCCTGGCCGGCGGCGGTGCCGTCGACAACCTTGACCCCCCGGCCGGCGAGCGGGACCGACGGTATCTGCGGATGGATTTCGCCCAGTGGCGACGGACCGCGCAGGGCCAGGCCGACCTCTCTGGGGAGTACTACGGTCCCGGGATCGGTGCGGAGCAACAGGCCGGCCTCGACCAGAGCGGCAACCACGGCGGCGTTGGGACCGCCGACGGCCACCGAACCCCTGGGTCGACCGGCCGCGAGGCGGTTGAGCACTGTCAATTCGTCCGGCGTCGCCGCGGCAAGAGCGTCCGCAACGGCCGACGCGGTCAGCTTTCCGGGCGGCCCGAAACCGCCCGGATACTCACCCAGCGCCGCCGGAACCGCCGAGGAGATGACTGTGGGGTCGGTTCCGCGGACCAGGGCGAGCGCCTCCAGCCGGTGCAGCACCCGCCGCACGTCATCCCCTGACGCACCCGGCCCCAGGAACGCGGCCAACGCGGTCGGCGTCAGCCGCTGCACCTCCCGTGGGTGGTGGTGGCCGTGCCCCCCGAGCAGAACCACCGCCTCGAGCACCTGGACGGCGAAGCGGTCCAGTCCTTCCAGCACCCGCCACACCGACGGGGGAGTGTCCAGCCGTCGGCCGAGCACCGAGAGGTCGGTCGGCGCCGGAACGGCAAGGTCCGGCCGGGCGCGCAGAAGTTCGACCAACGCTGCGTCGTCCCGACCGCGCAGCCAGTCCACAGTGGAGGCCATCTCTTCAACCGTAAGCCAACGGCGCCCGTACCCGACCCTGTGGGCCCGACCCTGTGGGCCCGACCCGGGAGGCTCGACGCAGGGGCGGCGGGATGGGTGGCGTCCGATGCGGGAGAATGGCTGATCACCTCAACGACAAGGAGTGCCGATGTCCGGTAAGCGCGGCAAGGGTGTCGACCCGACCTGGCCGGTGGTCGAAGAGGGCGGCCACGCGGTGAGTGAGTTCAATTCCGACCGGGCCGGTGCGTTACCGCCGTTCGGCGAGATCGAGTTCCCGATCCCGGCCGAGGATCTGCCCTACATCCACCCGACGACGGTCATCAATCGCTGACCCGACTCCGCTGGTCGCCGGAGTTCTGCTCGCAGCAGGCTCCGGGACCCGATTCGGCGGCCCGAAAGCGCTGGCGGATACGGGTTCCGGACCGTGGGTGTTGGCGGCCCTGCGGGCCATGGGCGGCCTCGACCGGGTGACGGTGGTGATCGGCGCCCAAGCGGACCGGGTCGCCGCTGTGCTGCCGGCGGGCACCGATGTGGTGGTCAATGCCGACCACCGATCCGGGCTGGGATCCAGCGTCCGGCTCGGGCTGGAGCACGCCGGCCGGCGTCCGGCGGTGGATGCCGTGCTGCTGATGCTGGTCGACCTGCCCGAGGTCACCGCGGATGTGATCGACCGGCTGGCCGCGGCGGCCCGGCGGTCACCACACCCCCGTTCGGTACTGGCCAGGGCGAGCTATGCCGGGTCGCCCGGCCACCCGGTGCTGCTCGGACGTGACCATCTGGCCGCCGTCATCGAAGATTCCGGCGGTGACGCCGGCGCGCGGACCTACCTGGCCCAGCACTCGGTGGAACTCGTCGAGTGCGGCGACATCGGCGGCGGCCGGGACGTCGACCGCCGCGCCGACCTCGGTGGCCACCCCGCCGGCTGAGCTGACCTTCGGTCGTTCGCCGCGCCGCTCGTCGGATCTATCGGAGCCGCCGGTGCGGCGGCGTCCGGGGCCCGTCCGGGCAAGCCCCGGTTCCTGCGATGTGACGCTCGGGCCGATCGGTCGGTCGGTGCAGGGCCATCGGCCGGGATACGCTCGAAATGCGGTTCGCAAATACTGCTCGCAGCATGGACCGCAAATTCCTGCGCGGATCGCCGGCAGGCGGGCGACTGGCGAGGAAGGACGAAAATGGCCATCCCGGGACCCGGTTATTCGATCACCATGCGAATCGCGGCGCCGCCGTCGGCTTCGGCCGCCGGCGATCTGACCAGCGCCGTCGGCCGGGCCGGTGGGGTGATCACCGCGTTCGACGTGGTCGAGTCGGCGACCGGTCTGATGGTCGTGGACCTGTCGGCGAACGCGCTCTCCTCCGACCACGCGGACGAGATCACCAAAGCGGTCGACAGCCTCGAGGGCGTCACAGTCCGCAAGGTGTCCGACCGGACGTTCCTGGTGCACCTGGGCGGCAAGATCGAGGTGACATCCAAGGTTCCGCTGCGCAACCGCGACGATCTGTCCCGGGCCTACACCCCCGGGGTCGCCAGGGTCTGCCAGGCGATCGCGGAGAATCCCGACGACGCACGCCGGCTGACGATCAAGCGCAACACCGTGGCCGTCGTCACCGACGGCACCGCCGTACTGGGCCTGGGCAATATCGGGCCTGCCGCCGCTTTGCCGGTGATGGAGGGCAAGGCCGCGTTGTTCAAGAAGTTCGGCGGCGTCGACGCGTGGCCGGTGTGCCTGGACACCACCGACACCGAGGAGATCATCCGCACCGTCCAGTTGATCGCGCCTGTCTACGGCGGAATCAATCTGGAGGACATCGCGGCGCCGAGGTGCTTCGAGATCGAAGCCAGGCTGCGTGAGTTGCTGGACATCCCGGTGTTCCACGACGACCAGCACGGAACCGCCATCGTCGTGGTGGCCGCGCTGCGCAATGCGCTGCGGGTGGTCGGCAAGGACATCAGGGACTGCAAGGTTGTCGTCTCGGGGGTGGGTGCTGCCGGCAATGCGATCATCCGGCTGCTGCTGCACCAGCAGCCGGGCGACATCGTGGCGGTCGACATCGACGGCATCGTCCACCGGGGCCGGGCCGGGATGGACCCCAATCTCTCTCGCGTGGCCGACCGGACCAACGTCACCGGGATGACCGGCGGGATCGCCGAGGCCATCCTCGGCGCAGACGTCTTCATCGGTGTCTCGGCACCGAACATCCTCACCGGAGCTGATGTGCGGCGGATGAACGACCGCTCCATCGTCTTCGCCCTGGCCAACCCGGACCCGGAGATCGATCCGCTGGAGGCGCAGCAGTACGCCTCTGTGGTGGCCACCGGGCGCTCCGACTTCCCCAACCAGATCAACAACGTGCTGGCATTCCCGGGAGTTTTCCGCGGGTTGCTCGACGCTCAGGCCAGGCTGATCACCGACGACATGCTGCTCGCCGCGGCCGCTGCCATCGCCGATGTGGTGGCGCCGGACCAGCTCAACGCGTCGTACATAGTGCCCAGCGTGTTCGACGAGAAGGTGGCCAAAGCGGTCGCCAAGGCCGTCGTCGCCGCTGCCCGGGACGGCCAGCGGGTTCTGGGCGGCGCCAAGGAATCGGCCGTCGAGGCCGGGGTGTGACGACGGAACGGTCAGCAACCGCCGCCGGCGGTGAGCCCGCGGATCCACCGGAGCTGTTGCACACCGACGAGCGCGGTGCGGTGTTGTCGCACACCGACGAGCGCGGTGCGGCACGGATGGTCGACGTCGGCGGAAAGGAGCGCACGGCGCGCACCGCGCTGGCCACCGGTCGGTTAGGGACGACCGCGGAGGTGATCGGGCTGCTCCGCCGCGACGGCCTACCCAAGGGCGACGCCCTGGCGACGGCCCGGATCGCCGGGATCATGGCCGCCAAGCGAACCTCGGACCTGATTCCCCTGTGCCACCCGATCGCGATCTCGGGCGTCGTTCTCGACCTGGCACTCACTGCCGATTCGGTGCTCATCTCGGCCACCGTCCGGACGAACGATCGGACCGGGGTCGAGATGGAGGCGCTGACCGCCGTCGCGATCGCTGGCCTGACCCTGCACGACATGGTCAAGTCCGTCGATCCGGCCGCAGTACTCGACGCAGTCAGGGTCGAGCGCAAGGACGGCGGAAAGAGCGGTACCTGGATCAGGCCTGACCAGGCCAACGCCGTGCCACAGGCCGGCAGAGAAGGAAACACATGAAGAGATCAGCGGTTGTCATCATCGTCTCGACCAGAGCCGCCACCGGGGTATATCAGGACCGCACCGGCCCGGTGATTGCGCAATGGCTGGCCGACAAGGGCTTCGCGGTGCAGGGGCCGATCCTCGTCGCCGACGGCCCGCAGGTGGAGACGGAGCTTCGCAACGCGGTCGGTGTCGATCTGGTGATCACCTCCGGCGGCACCGGCCTGTCGCCCTCGGATCGCACCCCACAGGCCACCGCCGCGGTGGTCGACTACGAGGTACCCGGCCTCGCCGATTCGATTCGGCGGGCAGGTGGTGACGCCGTTCCCACGGCGATGCTGTCCAGGGGCATCGTCGGGGTCGCCGCCCGGACGCTGATCGTCAACCTGCCGGGCTCGACCGGCGGTGTCCGGGACGGCCTCGGAGTCCTCTACCGGGTGATGGCCCACGCCCTGGAACAGATCTCGGGTGGAGACCACCGGCCCGGAGGCGGCGTCTGATGGAACAGGACGGTGATGCGCAACCTCTGCAGGTGGGCCGGGTGGTCAAGGCGTCGGTGACCGAACTGCCGCTCGACCTTGCCGCGCACTACCTGGCCGTCGCCCACCCCGCCGCCGGCGCGACCGTCGGCTTCGCCGGAGTCGTCCGCGACCACGACGCCGGCCGCTCCGTCACCGCACTGGAATACCAGGTCCACCCCACCGCCGGCGCGGTGGTCCTCGACGTCGCAGCCGACATCGCAGGCCTACCGGGGGTGATCGCCGTCGCCGTCACCCACCGCTTCGGGCAGTTGGGGGTCGGTGACATCGCGCTGGCCGCGGCAGTTTCGGCGGCCCACCGCCGCGAGGCGTTCGACGCCTGCGCCGAGCTGGTCGACGAGGTGAAACGTCGACTGCCGGTCTGGAAGCGGCAGGTCTTCACGGGCGGCGACGACGAGTGGGTGGGCTCGGCCTGAGCCTTCGCAGCTGATATCGACGGCGCGGGCAGCGCCGAGCCTGTTGAGCAGGAAGGCGCGGCGGCCCGGGCAACGAGAAGGGCCCGGGATCCTGGAGGAAACCGGGCCCTTCTTCGGCTGGACATCGTGCCTGCGAAGTCTTCGCTGTAGGACCGTCAGGCGGGACCCGGGACCTTGAACGGCAGTTTGGCGCCGGCCGACTGGGCGGCGAGCGCGGTGAAGTACGTCAGGGCCAGGGTCGTGATCAGCGCGAACCAAACACCGAAACCGGGACCGGTCGAGGAGTTCAGGCCGAGGTCGCCCAGGCCCGACCCGCGGACGAAGGTGTGGATCAGTACGAAGATCATCAGGACGAACGAGGCGGCCGCGCCGTAGAAGAGAAGTTCCGGCTTCAGCTGCCCCGGCTTGAGAATCCCGAAAACGTTGAGCGCGTACAGGACTCCGACGGCGATCGCGAGCAGGACGGGAACCCACCACCAGGACGACCAGCCGTTGAGGCCGCCGGAGAAGCTGCCGAACGAGGCGCCGTAGCTGAGTTTCCAAAAGTTGAAGAAACTGGCGACGAAGGTGAGCAACGTTGCCCCGATGACACCCCAGCCGATCGTGGAGATCTTCGAGAAGTCAACCGAACCCGCCCCTGAACCGGCCGGAGCGGGGTACCCGGGTCCCCCCTGGGGCGCCGGTGGGTAACCCTGGGGCGCCGGTGGGTAACCCTGGCCTGGCGGCGGGTACCCCGGACCAGGCTGCTGGTAGGCCTGGCCGGGAGGCTGATAGCCCTGGCCCGGTTGCGGATACTGCTGGCCGGGTTGCGGGTAGCCCGGTCCGGGGGGTGGGTAGCCCTGGCCCGGCGGGGGGTATTGCTGGCCGGGGGGTGGGTAGGCCTGGCCCGGCGGGGGGTATTGCTGGCCGGGGGGAGGGTACCCGGGTCCGGCGGGCGGCTGGTAGCCCTGCCCGGGAGGTGGGTAGCCCTGGCCGGGAGGCGGGTAGCCCTGGCCGGGAGGTGGGTAGCCGGGATCCTGCGGTGGATAGCCGGTGGCCGGAGAGCTGCCGGAGCGCGGATGCTCGCCCTGCGGATGTTCGCCCTGCGGCGGTCCGGCCTGCGGCGGTCCGGCCTGCGGCGGATACCCGCCTGACTGGGGTTCCGGAGGTGGCTCGGCGGTGGGGGGTTGGGACACTGGAACCTCCAGGTGTATCGCGGCTGCCCGGTGCATCCGCAGGTGACATCGACTTGGAATGGGCGCCGGCCGAGCGCCGCCGCTGATCGCACGGTAACGCTATTTCGGCTCCGCGCGCAGGCGGACACGCGACGACCCCCGATCGGCGGTCGTCGCGCAGATGTTCGCCGGTCGGGCTAAAAGAGGCTGTGGTCGTCGCGCTGATACTCCCGACGCCAGGAAGTAGCCGAGGGGGTCCCAGCCGCCGCGGCGAGAATCTCGGCGGGGACGGGTGGGTCAGCCGCCGGCGAACGGCGGCAACACATCGAGCACGTCACCCGGAACGACGGGCGTCGTCCGGCCGTGTACCGCAACCTCGCCGAGCAGGAAGCTGCACCGCTCGACCACCCGGGCCAGGCCGGTGCCGTGGCGATGGACAGCCTCGGCGAGTACGCCGCCAACGGTCGCCGGTGCGACGACAACCAGATCCTCCTGCTGCAGCCCCGCCGCCGCCCTGGCCGCCGCGAAATAGCGCACCGTCACCCGGACCGCCTCCGAGATCGGAGCCGCCGGTGAGCTCGACTCAGCCACCGATGGCGCTCATCGGCCGATCCGGCTGCAGGAACGACGGGTCGTTGATCCCGTGGCCGGGCAGCTTGTGCCACATCGCGATCCGCCAGGCGTCCGCGATGTCCTCGTCGCAGGCTCCGTCCCGGAGCAGTGCCCGCAGATCCGTCTCGGTCCTGGAGAACAGGCAGCTCCGGATCTGCCCGTCGGCGGTCAGCCGGGTGCGGTCGCAGTCCCCGCAGAACGGCCGGGTCACCGAGGCGATGATGCCCACCGTGGCCGGTCCGCCGTCGACGTCGAAGAGTTCCGCGGGTGCGCCGGCCCGGGCGGCGGAGTTCGGCGTCAGGGTGAACCGCTCGGAAAGCAACTGCTGGATCTCGTCGGCGGTGATCATCGAGCCGCGGGCCCACTGGTGGCCGGCGTCCAGTGGCATCTGCTCGATGAACCGCAGCGCGTAACGGTGCTCGACGGCAAACGCGAGCAGGTCGGGCGCTTCGGCGTCGTTGACGCCTCGGAGCAGCACCGCGTTGATCTTCACCGGCCCCAGTCCGACGGCGGCCGCTGCGGCCAGCGCGTCGACGACGTCCCGCAGCCGGTCCCGCCGGGTGATCGCGGTGAAGGTGTCGCGGCGCAGGGTGTCCAGCGAGATGTTGATCCGGTCCAGGCCGGCGGCGGCGAAGTCGGCGGCGCGCCGGGCGAACCCGATGCCGTTGGTGGTCAACGAGATCTCCGGGCGCGTCGGCAGGGCGCTGACGGCCCTGACCAGTTCCACGATGCCCTTGCGCAGCAACGGCTCGCCGCCGGTGAAGCGGATCTCGGTGACGCCGAGCGATCCGACGGCGATGCCGATCAGTCGGAGCAGTTCGCCGTCGGTCAGCAGTTCAGGGCTGGGCAGCCAGTCGAGCCCCTCGGCCGGCATGCAGTACGTGCACCGCAGATTGCACTTGTCGGTCAGCGACACCCGCAGGTCGATCGCCCGGCGCCCGTGCGTGTCGACCAGGAACGGAGTCGCGCCCCTGCCGGGTGCTCCCGGCGAGGCCGGCGCAGACGGCGTGGAGCCGCGCTTACCGATCAGCGGAAGCCCGAGGGGGGTGGCGGTCACCCCGCCAGAGTAACCGGCGTCACGGGGCAAAGGGCTCGGATCTGATGGCGCATAGTGGGCCCATGACGGCCTTCCCTGATCCGCCGAGCCTCGCCGCCGCGCTGGAGGCCACCGGGTACCTGCCCGACGCCGGAATCAGCACCGCCGCGTTCCTGGCCGATGCACTGGGCCGGCCGCTGCTGCTCGAGGGCGAGGCCGGGGTCGGCAAGACCGCGCTCGCCATCGCAATGGCCCAGGCCCGCGGCTGCGAGCTGATCCGACTGCAGTGCTACGAGGGCATCGACGCGGCCCAGGCGCTCTACGACTGGGACTTCCCGCGTCAGGTGCTGCACCTGCGGGCGGCGGAGGTTGCCGGTTCTGACAAGGACGTCGAGGCGGTCGAGAACGAGCTCTACAGCGAGCGATTCCTGCTCGCCCGGCCGATCCTGGCCGCGCTGCGCAGTCCCGGATGCGTGCTGCTGATCGACGAGATCGACCGCGCCGACGACGAATTCGAGGCCTTCCTGCTGGAGGCCCTCTCCGAGTTCTCGGTGACGATCCCGGAGCTGGGCCGGATCACCGCCGAGGTCCCGCCGCTCGTGGTGCTCACCTCCAACCGGACCAGGGAGGTGCACGACGCCCTCAAGCGCCGGTGCCTGTACCACTGGGTCGAGCACCCGTCGCTGGAGCGCGAGGTGGCGATCCTGCGCAGCCGACTCCCCGACGTCACCGCTTCCCTCGCTGCGGAGGTCGCGGCCGCGGTGGCCCGCCTGCGGAGCGCCGACCTGCTCAAACCGCCCGGGGTGGCGGAGGCGATCGACTGGGCACGGGCCCTGCAGGCGCTCGGCTGCCGCCGATTGGACCCGGAGACCGCGGCGTTGACCCTGGGCGCGGTGCTCAAGTACCGGGAGGACACCGACCGGGTCACGGCAGTCGGGCTGTCCGCGCTGCTGGCCTCCTGAGCTCCGATGGTCCGGACACCGAGGAGCACCGCCGACCGGCTCGATTCCCGGGTCGACGCACCGTCGACTCCGACTGGCGGTGACACTGACGGGACATCCGACGGGGCCGATGCCACTGTGCTGCTCACCGCGTTCACCAGGGCGCTGAGCGCCGCCGGCCTCGCCATCGGCCCCCACCGGGCCGCCACCTTCCTGCGCGCTGCGGCCGCGCTCTCGGTCACCGATCCCCGGGACGTCTACTGGGCCGGCCGCTCCACCCTCACCGCCAATTTCGACGACATCGCCGTGTTCGACGTGGTGTTCGCGGCCTATTTCGGCGGGTTCACGGCCGGAAATCGGAGATCCCGGGCCCAACCCGCGATCCAGCGGATGCTGATGCCGGTCGGTACCGATCCCGGAGACGGTGAGGAGATCGGCGAGCCGAGCACCGCTGCGGCGAGGGCCGCGGCCACCGAGGTGCTGCGGCACCGGGACATCGGGCAGTTGACCCCGGCGGAAAGGCGGGAGCTCTCGGCGATGCTGGCGCTGCTCGCCCCCGGCCTGCCTCGCCGGTCCTCCCGGCGCCGGCGTCCGGCGGGCAGGGGAGCGGTCGACGTCCACCGGACGGTCCGGGCGATGCTCGCGGCGGGTGGCGAGCCCGGACTGCTGGCCCGGCGGCGGCGGCGGACCAGGCCACGCCGGATCGTCCTGCTGGTAGACGTGTCCGGGTCGATGGCGCCGTATGCCGATGCGCTGCTCCGGGTCGCCCACGTGCTCGTCCGGCGCCAACCGGTGTCGACCGAGGTGTTCACCATCGGGACCCGGCTGACCAGGATCACCAGGGCCCTGGCGCTGGCCGATCCGGACGTTGCCCTCGCGGCCGCGGCCGAGGTGATCCCCGATTACTCCGGTGGCACCAGGCTGGGCGAGGCGGTGCGCGCGTTCGTCGACCGGTGGGGGCAGCGGGGCACCGCCCGAGGCGCGGTGGTGGTGCTGTTCTCAGATGGTTGGGAGCGGGGGTCGACGGATCTGCTCGCCGAGCAGGCGCAGCGGCTGGCTCGGTTGTCCCGGCAACTGGTCTGGGTGAATCCGCACAAGGGGAAGCAGGGCTACCTTCCGGTACAGACCGGAATCGTGGCCGTCCTGCCCCATCTCGACCACTTCGTCGCCGGCCATTCGATGGCCGCCCTGCAAGAGTTGCTGGAGGTGATCCGCGATGCGTGAAGTGCTCGATGATCTGCGCCGCTGGTGGGCGGCGGGGGAGCGGATCGGCGTCGGGACGGTGGTCGGGACCTACCGATCGGCTCCCCGGCCGGCCGGGGCCTCGATGCTCGTGGGACCGGACGGTACGGCGGTGGGCTCGGTGTCCGGCGGCTGCGTCGAGGGCGCGGTCTACGAGCTTGCGACGAGCGTCCGGGACGGCGGACCGTCCATTCTGCAGCGGTACGGCGTCACCGACGACGACGCCTTCGCCGTTGGCCTTACCTGCGGGGGCATCATCGATATCTTCACCGAAGTGGTTTCGCAGCAGGCATTCCCGGAGTTCGGCGAACTTTCCGAGGCGATCGCCGCCGACCGGCCGGTCGCCCTGGTGACGATTATCGAGGGCCGGGCGGACCAGGTCGGCCGCCACCTGGTGGTGTGGCCCGACGATCGCACCGGCAGCCTCGGTTCGGCCCGGATCGACGACGCCGCCACCGATGACGCCCGTGGTCTGCTCGCCGCCGGCCGGACTGCCATCCTCACCTACGGGCCTGATGGGGAGCGCCTCGGCGACGGGCTGCGGGCCTTCGTCGCCAGTTTCGCCCCGGCGCCGCGGATGCTGGTCTTCGGCGCGATCGACTTCGCCGCCGCGGTGGCCTCGGTAGGCAGTTTCCTGGGCTACCGGGTCACGGTGTGCGACGCCCGGCCGGTTTTCGCGACCGTCAAGCGTTTCCCGGACGCCGACGAGGTGATCGTCGAGTGGCCGCACCGTTACCTTGCCCGGGAGATCGACGCCGGCGCGCTGGATCCGCGGACCGTGATCTGCGTGCTGACCCACGATCCCAAGTTCGACGTCCCGGTCCTCGCGGCCGCCTTGTCCCAGGACGTGGCCTATGTCGGTGCCATGGGCTCGCGCAGGACCCACGACGAACGGCTCGCCGAACTACGTCGGTCCGGTGTCGGCGAGGACCGGCTGGCCCGGCTGTCGTCGCCGATCGGGCTCGACCTGGGCGCCCGAACCCCGGAGGAGACCGCCGTGTCGATTGCCGCCGAAATCATCGCCCGACGATGGGACGGCGGCGGCCGCCCGTTGTCGACCCTGCATGGCGCCATCCACCGCGAGCCGATCGCCGGCCGGGTCGGCGGCTGACCCCCGTGCACCGCGTCGGCGCACAAGGTCGACCGACACCGCGGCCCGCTTGCATGTTCAGGCTTCTGGGTAGATTGTCGTGATCAAGCTCACCGTGGCTGCGCGTCCGGCCGTCGGGTGGGCCATCCGCCGGCCACTGCGACTCCTGTTGCTCGGCTCGACCCTTGTGCCCGGACACTTCCAGCAATTTCTCGAGCACCCGCCGCCAGTCACATCCAGCCGCACTTCTCAGGTCGCACTTCTCAGGTCACACTTCTCAGGTCACACTTCTAGGGACGAGGAAATGCCCATGACAGCGCTGTCGATCAAGGTGGACGGGGTTCGCTACTCCGACGAGGTGGAGCCCAGGATGCTGCTCGTGCAGTACCTGCGGGAGAAACTCGGCAAGGTCGGAACGGTGATCGGATGTGACACCAGCAACTGCGGGGCGTGCACCGTTCACCTGGACGGGAAGAGCGTCAAATCCTGCTCGGTGCTGGCGGTTCAGGCCAACGGGTCCGAGGTGACGACGATCGAAGGCCTTGCTACCAAAGGCCAACTGCACCCGATGCAGCAGGCATTTCATCAATGTCACGCCCTGCAGTGCGGTTTCTGCACGCCGGGAATGATCATGCAGTCAATTTCACTCCTCCAGGAAAATCCCCATCCTACCGAACATCAGATTCGAGAAGGATTGGAGGGCAACATCTGTCGCTGTACCGGGTACCAGAACATCGTTGCGGCGGTCCAGGCGGCGGCCGGCGAGATGGCCGCAGCGGCACCTGCCGAGGCCGGTCGGCACGCCCTGGCCACCGCCGGTGCCGCCCCCGCCGACAGCAGTGGAGTGCTGGCATGACGGCCACTCTCGATCCAGCCGTCGAAACGCCCACCGTGGAGATCGGCAGGGAACGCCGTCGCAAGGAGGACGCGCATCTGATCACCGGTGCCACCCGGTGGACCGACAACATGGTGCTGCCCGGGATGGTGCACCTGGCGATGCTGCGCTCACCGCACGCACACGCCAAGATCACCTCCGTCTCGGTGGCCGGAGCTCTCGACCTGCCCGGCGTCGTCGGGGCCTGGACCGGTGCGGACTTCCCGGAACAGGCCGGCCTGCCCTGTGCGTGGCCGATCACCGCGGACATGAAATCGCCGGTGCGACTGCCGGTTGCGGTCGATGCGGTCAAGCACGCCGGCGAGATCATCGCCGTGGTGGCCGCCCGGACAAAGGCCGAAGCAGTCGACGCCGTGGAGGCGATCACCCTCGACTACGAGCCGCTTCCGGTCGTGCTGGACATGCAGGCTGCCCTCGCCGACGGCGCCACCCTGATCCACCCCGAGTTGGGGACCAACGAGAACGCAGTGTGGGTCTTCGACTCCGGCACGGCCGGCACCGGCGGCAGCGCGGTCGACGCACTGGCCGCCGCGGCGGATGACCCGGACCAGGTGGTCGTCGAGCGGACCTTCCGCCAGCAGCGCCTCATTCCGGCTTTCATGGAGCCGCGGTCGACGGTCGTCGATCCCACCTCCGACCAGATCACCATCTGGTCGGCGACGCAGATCCCCCACGTGATGCGGGTCCTCATAGCGCTGTCCCAGGGTATTCCGGAGCACAAACTGCGGGTCATCGCGCCGGACGTCGGCGGCGGCTTCGGCGGCAAGCTGCAGCTCACCCCGGAAGAGGTCGTCACCATGATGGTGGCCCGCAAGCTGAACAAGCCGGCCAAGTACACCGAAACCCGTTCTGAGTCGTTGATCTCGGCGCACCACGGGCGGGACCAGATCCAGCGGCTACGGATGTCGGCCCGTCGGGACGGCACCATCACCGGATTCGACGTCGACCTGCTCGCCGACATGGGCGCCTACCTCGGGACCGTCGGACCGGGCGTGCCCATTCTGGGCGCGTTCATGTTCAATGCGATCTACAAGATCCCGGCCTACCGTTTCACCTGCACCAACGTCTTCACCAACAAGACGATCACCGATGCCTACCGCGGCGCCGGCCGTCCGGAGGCGACGTTCGGGGTCGAACGGATGATGGACGAATTGGCTGCCGAACTCGGCATGGAACCGATGGAACTTCGCAAGAAGAACTGGATCACCCACGACGAGTTCCCATTCACCACCGTGGCCGGGCTGACCTACGACTCGGGCAATTACGAGGCGGCGACCGACCAGGCCGTCGGATTGTTCAAGTATGACGAATTGCGGGCCGAGCAGAGCCGCCGGCGGGCCGCCAACGATCCGGTGCAATTGGGTATCGGTATTTCGACGTTCACCGAGATGTGCGGGTTGGCGCCCTCCCGGGTGCTCGGCTCGCTGTCGTACGCCGCCGGCGGCTGGGAATCGGCGTCGATCCGGATGCTCCCCACCGGCGGCGTCGAAGTGATCACCGGCGCGTCCGCCCACGGTCAGGGTCACGAAACCGCGTGGTCGCAAATCGTCGCCGACGAATTGGGTGTTCCGTTCGACAGCATCACGGTGATCCACGGCGACACCCAGTCAGCACCGAAGGGCATGGACACCTACGGGTCCCGGTCCCTCGTGGTCGGCGGGGTGGCCGTGGTCAAGGCCGCCCAGAAGGTTGTCGCCAAGGCCAAGGTCATTGCCGCGCATCTGCTCGAAGCGTCCGAGGACGACCTGGAATTCGCCGGCGGAAAGTTCTCGGTCAAAGGGACCGATACGTCCCTCGGTATTGCCGAGATAGCGTGGGCGACATTTGCCGCGCACAATCTGCCGGATGGCATCGAACCATCACTGGACTCGGAGGCAACCTTCGACCCGGACAACTTCTCCTATCCGCACGGCACCCACCTGTGCGCCACAGAGGTGGATACCGAAACCGGGAAGGTGACCATTCGTTCGTATGTCTGCGTGGACGATATCGGCGTGGTGGTCAACCCACTGATCGCGGACGGCCAGATTCACGGAGGGCTGGCTCAGGGCATTGCCCAGGCTCTCTACGAGGAGGCGCAATATTCCGAGGACGGCCAACTGACGTCGGGCACCTTCGTCGACTACCTGTTGCCGACCGCCGCCGACCTGCCCTCCTTCACCCTGGGCCGGACCATTACCCCGTCCACGACGAATCCATTGGGTGCCAAGGGTGTTGGGGAGGCCGGCACCATCGCCTCGACGCCGGCGGTGGTCAACGCGGTGATCGACGCCATCCGCCACCTCGGCGTCACCGACGTCGAAATGCCGTGCACGCCGCAACGTGTCTGGCGGGCGATCCAGGATGCGAAATCCGGCAGTTCTTCGAGTGGCTCGTCCGGTTCGTCCGGGGAGGAACGGGTGCCGGTGGCCGGTGCCCAGGTCGAGGGTGTGCTGTCGACCGGGGTGCCGACTGCTCCTGCCGACGACGCTGGTAGCAATCCGGACCAGAACCATTCCAGCAACGGAGGTTCCGCGTGATCCCCACCCCGTTCGACTACGCCGCACCGACCTCGGTCGACGAAGCACTGGCCATGCTCGCGGAGGCCGGCGACGACGGGAAAATTCTCGCCGGCGGTCAGTCCCTGTTGCCCGTCCTTCGGCTCCGGCTCGCCGCGCCGGGCATGGTGATCGACCTGCACAAGATCGCCGAGCTGACCGGAGTCCGGCAGGACGGCGACACCGTGGTGATCGGCGCCATGACGACGCACCACGACGTCGTCAACGATCCGATCGTCAATGCGCACCTCGGGCTGCTCGCCAAGACGGCCGCCACGGTGGCCGATCCGCAGGTCCGCAACCGCGGCACCCTGGGCGGCGCGCTGGTGCACGCCGACCCGGCCGGGGATCTCGGCGCGGTCGCCGTCGCGCTGGAGGCCGTTTTCGAGATCGCCGGGCCGGACGGACGGAGAACCGTTGCGGCAGCGGACTTCTTCGAGGACTACTTCGCGACCTCGGTGCAGGAGAACGAGTTGCTGGTGGCGATCGCATTCCCGTCCTATGCCGGCTGGGGAGCGCACTACGAGAAGTTCACCAGGGTGGCGCAATCGTGGTCGATCGTCTCGGTGGCGGCGGCGGTGCAGGTGGCCGACGGCGTCGTCCGGGCAGCCAGGGTCGGGCTGACCAACATGGGCCCGGTGCCCATCCGCGCCACCTCGGTCGAAGCCGCCCTGATCGGCGGCCCGGCCAGCGCGGAGGCGATCAAGGCCGCCGCGGCCTCGGCGGCGGATGGGACGTCGCCGGTCGACGACACCTCGGCGGCGGCCGACTACCGCGAGCACCTTTCCAGGGTGCTCACCGAGCGGGCAGTCCTGGCGGCCGTCGGCTGACGGCCCGGGCCTGCTCCTGGCCGGGTGTCGGCCCGGTGAACACCTGTCCTGCAGCCAAATCGGCGCTCCAACCGGAACGTACGGCTGGAGCGCCGATTGCCGTTTCCTCGGCCAACGTGAGGGCCTGTCAGGCGCGGGTCAGCCGAGCGCCCCGTCCGGCCGCAGGCCCAAACCGGCGACTTTCGTCCGTTCGCGCGAAGATGATCCGCGCGGGCTCAGGCCAGGGCCGGGATCACTTCCTTCTCGAACAATTCCTGACCGGAGGTGTCGTAGGCCAACTCCGGGAAATTGAGAATGGCGTACGTCATACCGAGTTTCTGCATCTCGGTGAGCTTTTCGACGATCTGCTCTGGCGTACCCACGCAGGCTCCCGACCCGTTCTGGGCGACGGCGGCCTCGGCTTCGGCCGCGCCGAGTTGCTGGGTGTAGTGGTCGAGGATCCACGCCCGGCGGTCGGCGATCTCCTTGTCGTTCGAGCCGATCAGTACGTTGTAGTTGGTCGACCGGACGATGTTGCCGTAGTCGGTGCCGACGTCGAGGCAGTGTCCTTCCAGAATTGCCGACTTCGCGGCGAATCCGTCCGGAGTGCCGTCGAAGTTGGTGTACTGGGCGAACTTCGCCGCGATCCGCAGGGTGACCTTCTCCCCGCCGCCGGCGATCCACAGCGGAATTCCGCCCTCTTGCAGCGGCAACGGCCGGACGATCGCGCCGTCGACCGTGTAGTGCTTACCGGCCAGCGTCGCGGTGCCCGTCGTCCACGCCTGCCGCATGATCTGGACGCCCTCGTCGAGGGCGCGCAGTCGGTCGCCGGCGGAGGGAAAGCCGTAGCCGTATGCGCGCCACTCGTGCTCGTACCAGCCGGCGCCGATGCCCATCTCGGTGCGGCCGCCGGAGATGATGTCGACGGTCGCGGCGACTTTGGCCAGGTAGGCCGGGTTCCGGTAGGCCATGCAGGTGCACATCTGGCCGAGTCGCACCCGACTGGTGGTGGCCGCGAATGCCGCCATCAGGGTCCATGCCTCGTGGGTGGCCTGCTGCGTCGGCCTCGGGACGGTGTGGAAGTGGTCGTAGACCCAGATCGACTCCCACGGACCGTCGTCGGCCTTCGATGCCAGTCGCGACATCGTCGCCCACTGCTCGGCCGGGTCGATGCCCACCAGATCGAGGCGCCAGCCCTGTGGAATGAACGTTCCGAATCTCATCGTCATGGAGGTCAAAATACCCGGTGGCTCCATTGCCTGTGCAGCCGGTCGGAGGTCACCGATGGAGCGATATCCGGGTGACGCAGCTCCGCAAAAGCGGAGGTATGGTCGACGTCGTGACGCAATTTCGGATCAGCGAGGTCGCCGGGCTCCTCGGAGTGAGCGACGACACCGTGCGGCGTTGGGTCGAGGCGGGCACGTTGTCGGCGCGGCAGGACGGGGCCGGCAGGTCCGTCCTGGACGGCGCCGAACTTGCCGGCTTCGCCAGGACCCACGCCCAGAGCGCCGCCGACCCGTCCGGGGTCGGTCGCTCGGCCCGCAACCAGTTCGTCGGGCTTGTCACCTCGGTCCTGACCGACACGGTGATGGCGCAGGTGGAGATTCAGGCCGGCCCGCATCGCATCGTTTCGCTGATGAGTGCAGAGGCCGTCCGCGAGCTCGGCCTGGAAGTCGGGTCGCTGGCCGTCGCCGTTGTCAAGGCCACTTCCGTGATCGTCGAAACCCCAAGGGGACGCTCATGAATTCACGCAGCCGGTTCCTCGGCCTCGCGCTGATCCTGGGGATCGGCTCCGCCTGCTCGACCGCCGCCACCCCGGCCGCGATCTCGTCGAGCGGTCAGCCGTCCGCCGGCAGCGGGACCCGGACCGGTACGACGGCAGTGAGCGGGACCTTGAAAATAGTCGCCGCGTCGTCGCTGAAGGGGGCCTTCGAAGTCCTGACCACCAGGTTCGAAGCCGTCAATCCGGGGGTGAAGATCGCCGATATCAGTTACGACGGTTCGTCGGTATTGGCCACCCAGCTCATCGCCGGAGCACCGGCTGACATCTTCGCCTCGGCCGACGAGAAGAACATGGCGAAGGTGAGCGATGCGCATCTGCTGGCCGGACCGTCGGTGGACTTCGCCACCAACACGCTGCAGATCGCCGTCGCGCCCGGCAACCCGAAGGCGATCAGGGGATTGAAAGACCTGCCTGGCGCCGGGTTGTCGGTGGTGCTGTGCGCACCCGCCGTTCCGTGCGGAGCGGCCGCCCGTACCGCGCTGGCGGCAGCGGGAGTAAAGGTTTTGCCGGCCAGTGAGGAACAGAACGTCACCGCGGTGCTGACGAAGGTCGAAAGCGGCGACGCGGACGTGGGCCTGGTCTACCGGACCGACGTACTCGCCGCCGCCGGAAAGGTCGCCGGGGTCGATTTCCCGGAATCGGTGAAGGCCGTCAACCACTATCCGGTCGGGGTGCTGGCCGGTTCCGCCGATGCCGCGCCGGCCCGGGCGTTCGCCGCGTTCCTGACCTCGCCGGCCGGGCGCGAAGTGCTGGCCGCCAAGGGGTTCGGCGCGCCATGACCGGGGCCGGGGCCGCCGACCCGGTGACCGCCAGTCGCAGATCTGGAGCGGCATTGCTGTCTCGCGGTGGCTCGATACCCCGGTCGCTGTTCATTCCGGCCATCGTCGGAGTGTTCTTCCTGCTGCTGCCGCTGTTGGCGCTGGTCGCCCGGGCTGACTGGCCGGCCCTGCCGGCGGCCATTGCGTCCCGGCAATCCCGGCAGGCGCTGTGGCTGTCGCTCCGGTGCGGGCTCGCGGCGACCGCGGCCTGCCTGGTCATGGGGGTGCCGATGGCGTTGCTGCTGGCCAGGTTCGACCGCGGCTGGGTGCGCCTGGTGCGGTCCCTGGTAACGCTGCCGTTGGTGCTGCCACCGATGGTGGGCGGCATCGCGCTGTTGTACCTGCTGGGTCGAAACGGGCTGGCCGGCCGGTACCTGTTGACGTTCGTCGGGCAGATCCCGTTCACCACGACTGCGGTCGTGATCGCCGAAACCTTTGTGGCGCTGCCATTCCTGGTGCTCTCGCTGGAAGGGTCGTTGCGCACCAGCGGTATCCGGTTCGAGGTGGTGGCCGCGACACTCGGAGCCCGGCGCTGGACGGTCTTCCGGCGGGTGACGCTGCCGATGGTCGGTCCCGGCTTGATGTCGGCCACCGTTCTCTGCTTTGCCAGAGCCCTCGGCGAATTCGGCGCGACGGCGCTGTTCGCGGGCACCTCGGCACTGACCCGGACCATGCCGATCCAGATCTACACGGAGGTCAACGGGGGGGATCAGAACTCGGCGGTGGCGCTCTCGCTGCTGCTGATGTTGGTCGCCCTGCTCATCCTGGTCGTGGTCCGCCCCCGCTTCACGCCCGGAAGTCCGTGAATCCGGCCGGCCGGGGTCCGCGACCCGAGCTGTGGCTCTCGGCCACGATCCGGGCGGATCGCGAGCACTTTGCGGTGACCGCCGACCTCACCATCGCGGCCGGCGAGGTGGTCGCATTGCTGGGACCCAACGGCGCCGGAAAGTCGACGATCTTGGGGGTCATCGCGGGCCTGACCCAGCCGGATTCGGGCACGGTGACGCTGGCCGGGCAGGTATTGACCAGAGCCGGGAAACATGTTGCCGCCGTGGCTGTGCCCCCGGAGCAGCGACGGATCGGCTTGATGGGTCAGGATCCACTGCTCTTCCCGCACCTGACCGCGCTGGAGAATGTCGCCTTCGGCCCGCGCGCCCAGGGTCGCCCGCGGAGCACCGCCAGGGCGTCCGCCCATGACTGGCTCGACCGGCTCGGGCTGGTCGGGCTCGCCGACCGGCGGCCGCATCAACTCTCGGGGGGGCAGCGGCAACGGGTGGCCCTGGCGCGTGCGCTGGCCGCGGAGCCCCTGCTGTTGCTGCTCGACGAGCCGCTCGGCGCGCTGGACGCCGAGACCGCGCCGGAGATCCGGCAGGTGCTCCGGACCCACCTGCGAGATTCGGGCACCACCAGCATCCTGGTCACCCACGAAGTCCTCGACGCGGCGGTCATCGCGGACCGCGCGGTCGTCCTGGAGCGAGGGGTGGTGGTCGACGACGGCGCGGTGGCCGCGGTGCTGGCGGCGCCGCGCTCGTCGTTCGGCGCCGCCCTCGCCGGGCTGAACATGGTGCAGGGCATCAGTAATGGTGCTCAGGCAGGCGGAGCCGGGACGATGGTCGCCGCCTCCGGCGTGGTGCTGGCGGGCATCGCCGCGCAGGACCTGCGGCCGGGCGAGGCTGCAGCCGCGCTGTTCCGGCCGGCCGCGGTCGGGGTGTTCGGCCTGGCGCCCGGCGGCAGCCCGCGCAATTCCTGGGCGGCCACCATCGGCTCGCTGCAGCCCGGCTCCGGGCTGGTCCGGCTCCGGACCAGCACCCACCCGTTGATCGCCGCCGACCTCACCCCGGCGGCCGTCGCAGAACTGGGCCTCACGACAGGGGCCGCCGTGTATCTCACCGTCAAGGCGACCGAGGTGGACATCCACCCGCGGTGATGGCGATCTTGGGTGCGGCAGCGACCGGCCGGCCTGGCCGGAGGAGCCGGCACGGCCGACGCGGTGGGGGATGATGGGCCGGTGACGGCACCGATGGAAGATGAAACTCCGCGGTCAGGCGGCTGGTCCTATCTGATGGACATGGATGGCGTGTTGGTTCACGAGGACCACATGATCCCCGGAGCCGGTGAGTTCATCGCCGAGTTGAACCAGCGGGAAACCAACTACGTCGTCGTCACCAACAACCCGATCTACACCCGGCGCGATCTGCGGGCCCGACTGCTGGCCACCGGCCTCGACATCGCTGAGGACCGGATCTGGACGTCGGCGCTGGCGACGGCGAAATTCCTGCACAGCCAGCGGCCGGGCGGCTCGGCCTATGTGATCGGCGAGGTCGGCCTGACCACCGCGATGCACGAGGCCGGGTACGTGCTGACCGACCGCGACCCCGACTACGTGGTGCTGGGCGAAACCAGGACGTATTCCTTCGAGGCGATCACCACGGCCATCCGGCTGATCGAGAAGGGCGCCCGGTTCGTCTCCACCAACCCGGATGCCACCGGGCCGAGCCGGGCCGGGATTCTTCCGGCCGCCGGGGCGGTGGCAGCGCTGATCGAGAAGGCCACCGGCCGGACCCCGTATTTCGTCGGCAAGCCCAATCCGTTGATGATGCGGTCAGCCCTGCGGGCCATCGGCGCGCATTCGGAGTCGACGTTGATGATCGGCGACCGGATGGACACCGACGTGATCGCCGGCCTCGAAGCGGGCCTCGCGACAATCCTGGTGCTGACCGGCATCTCGACGCGGGAAACGATCGAGCAGTTCCCCTACAGGCCGTCGTTGATCCTCGATTCGGTGGCCGACCTCATCGGGCATACCGCAGATCCCTTCGGCCAACTCGTCGGCGACATCAACCTCTGAGGACCAACGGCTGACCGGGGGTCCGAGGCCTGCGGTCAGCCGCCCCCCGCAGTCCGAGCGCTGCCCGCCGCTGCCGCCCGGAACGCCGCCGGAGTGCCGGCACGCTCAGCAGAAAGCCGATCAGCGTTCCGCCGGTGTTGGCCAGGATGTCGCTGAGCGTGGCCACCCGGCCCGGGAGAAACAACAGCTGAGCCATTTCGATGGCCGTGGAACCCAATGCAGCTGCCGGGACCACCCACCAGTTGTGATGCCGGGCGGCAAGCGACCCGAGTAGGCCGACCGGGGCGAACATCAGCATGTTCGAAAGGTTCTGCACCAGGTTGTAGCCGATCCAACGAGGCAGACCGTGGCGGTGGGCCCGGTTGAAGAACCGCACCAGGGCGTCCTGGCCGGACGGATCCGGCGGGCCTGGCCACAGCACGATCACCGCGATGACCAGCACGGTGAGAATCAACAGGCCAAGGGCCCACTGCCGGGTCCGCCGTTCCGGGTCGGGCGAGCCGAGGTCCACCTCGAGCCGTCTCCCCCCCTTTGTCACTGTTCAATGCTACGAGTTGCACGGGTCCCACAAATGCCCTAAATCGACCACGCGGGGTGGTGAATTTCACACCGTTAGTAACAGTGCGGTCACCTTCGAGCATCAGCGTGCACCGAACCGCGGATAGCCCGGGGATGCCCACCTAACCTGTCAGAGTGAGTTTCACCGTCGGCTTCGACCTCGACATGACCTTGATCGACCCGCGTCGCGGGATGATCGAGGTCTTCGACGTGCTGGCGGCGGAGTTCGGCATCCCGCTCGACGGCAGGGGTTTCGTGACCCGGCTCGGTCCACCTCTCCGGACCGAGCTGGCCAGGTACGACCTGGGCGAGGGACTCGTCGACCTGATCGTCGCCCGGTACCGGGACATCTACCCCGGCATCGTCATCCCCAGAACCGTGCCACTGCCCGGCGCGTGCGAAGCGTTGGAGTCGGTCGCCCTCCGCGGCGGGCGGTCGGTCGTTGTCACGGCCAAATATGGCCCAACAGCGCAGGCCCATCTTGACGCACTGGGCGTCGAGGTGGCTGCCGTGGCCGGCGACCTGTGGAGCACCGGTAAGGCCGTCGCGCTGCAGGAATACGGTGCCGAGGTGTTCGTCGGTGATCATCTCGGTGACATCACCGGGGCGAGGGCGGCCGATGCGCTGGCCGTCGCAGTTGCCACCGGGCCGATCAGTGCGGAGGACCTGGCCGCCGCCGGGGCCGACGTGGTGCTGCCCGACCTGACCAAGTTCCCGGGTTGGCTTGATTCCTACCTGATGGCGACGGTGCACTGACCCGCTCGCCGGGGCGGACCCGAACCTTCACACCACAGTGATCGCCGGGCCGGACCACGTGTTCAGGTTGCGGATTTGCTGCTATTTCCCGGCTGATATTCGGAGGCCGTTTCCCTGAGCCGGAAATGGGTCAGATCTGGTTTGCCGAATTCGGCCTGGTCGTGCCCGCTCGCTGGTTGGATCGGGTGATGGAGGCCTGCCGGTTCTCCCGGTAGACGCTGATCAAAGCGAGTCCGAGCCCGACCGGGGCCAGCATGGCGCCGAGGTTGATCCAGAGCGGGAGATTGCGCGAGCCCGAAGCGAACAACACCAGATCGAGGGCTATTGCAACGAGTCCGACGGCGAACAGAATCATCCCGATCCGCGCGAGCGGTGAGGTCGCCCGCCGCTGATTCGATCGGGTGGCCGGGGGATTGCGGCCCTGGGGTGGGGCGTTCCGCGGCGACACCGGCCGGGATTGCGCCCGCGCGCTCTGATCGGTGGGGGAGTCGGGGATGGGGCTGGACACCGGTCAACAGTAGCCGCCGTCCCGCGGTCCCGTCGGGACGAGGAGGTGAGGGAGAGCGGCTGGGCGCCAGTAGGCTGGGATCTCCCGTCGCACAGCAGTGCGAGCGTCGGCGGCGGGTCCCTTCAGGTTCAACGGGGCTCGCCTGCGATTGGTCCAGAACGGGGAATCAGAAAGCTTCGAGAGACGGTGAGTCGGGTGCCTGCGGGCAAGGTGAAGTGGTACGACGCTGAAAAGGGTTTCGGGTTCATCGCTCAGGAGGGCGGCGAGGATGTCCACGTCCGCTCGTCCGCGCTGCCATCGGGAGTGGCTACGCTCAAGCCGGGCCAGAAAGTCGAGTTCGGGCTGGCCGATGGCCGCCGCGGGCCCCAGGCCCTGCAGGTCGTGGTGCTCGACGCGCCGCCTTCGATGGTGGCGGCCACCCGCCGACCTGCCGAGGAGCTGCATGGTCTGGTCGACGACATGATCAAGTTGTTGGAGTCCAAAGCGCTGCCGGAGCTCCGCCGAGGTCGGTATCCGGAGCGGGCCATCGGCGGCCGGATGGCGGCCGTACTGCGGGCGGTGGCAGCCGAGCTCGAGTCCTGACGACGTCGAACACCCCGAGGTCAAGCGGTCCGCTTCCAGGTGGACGGTGTTCAGGTGGACGGTATTCAGGTCGACGGTGGTGGCGCCGAAGGGTTCACCACCAGCACCCAGCTCCTTGACACGGCGAATCCACTCGCGCCGCTGGTCGACTGGGTCGGCAGCAGGCCCGACTGCACCTCGACCCTGAGCAGTTGCGAGGAAGCCGAGACGGGCGGCAACGTGTAGGAGAGCCGTCCATCCGAGAAGACCGGGGACCTGTCCTGGGCTTCCTTACCCGACCCTTCCAGATACCTGAACGCGACCAGCCAGGGAGCTTTCGCCACCTCGGCCGGCAGATTGATCTGGAGGGGTTGGCCGGGACGCATGGTGAGGTGTCTCTCCCGGGCGGGATCAGCCGGTGGACACTTCAAGGTCAGGGCCGTGGCGTCCACCGCGCACCACAGAGCGGGCGCAGCTGTGACAGCCGTCCGATTGCCGAAGAAGGTGACGTCCGGGAGCGGGGCCGTGCAGGAGCTGACCAACAGAGCAGCCGCGGCAGACAGGGCGCCGAGCAGTCGGATGCGGGTCACCTGCGGTCGCGGTGATCGGTGTCGTCGAATCACCGACCGCGGCCCGCCTTCCGGACACGCGGCTTCCCCGGGTCCGAGGCCGGAGTGGGTGACTGGTCGGTCGTTTGCGGCCCCCCTGAAGGCCGGGCGAACCGGTCGGTGCTGTGCTCGTTCGAAAGGGCCGAACCGGGAGAGCCATCAGCGCCCGGCGGCGAACCGACTTTGGCTCGCCGGCCGATGGGGATCTTGACCGCCGGGATCAACGTCCTGCCCGACCGCACCAGGAAGCTCTGGACGAGCCCCAGCAGCAGCAGAACCGTGATCGTGGAGAAGCCGATCGCGTAGACGTTGGCGTGGCCGAATGTCCATACGCCGCCGAGCAGGAGCCCGATCACCCCGCCGAAGACCCAGCCCAGCTGCAGGATCGACTCGCTCTTGCCGAACCCCGAGGCGCGGCTGGCCTCGGGGAGGTGATGCTGGATCACGCCGTCCAGGCAGACCTTGGCCAGTGACGATGCGGCAGACCCGACGAAGCCGACGATGGCCGCGGTGGCCAGGCCAGGCACGAGTACGGCGGTCAGCGTGGCCACCACCACCACGACCAGGGCAATGATCGAAGCCGTTTCCGGGTTGGCCACGTTCAGCTTGGCGCCCATGGTGTTTCCGACGAATCCGCCGACCCCGGCCGCCACCCCCACCACTCCCAGCAGCAACAGTTGGGTGAACGCACTGTGCGCCGGTTGCGGGTACTGGCTCTTGACCACGAAGGCGATGAACAACGCCAGAAATCCGGTCTCCACCCGGATCACGCCGTTCGCCCACAGCGTCGCGGTGACCACCCGCGGGAACCCCTTCTTCGCTCCAGCCGCGGTCAGCTTGACCGGCACCTCGCCCTCGGTCGATTCCACCCACCGCGGGATCCGCAGGCACAGCACACCCCCCGCTATCGCGCAGGCTGCCGTCAGGAACAGCGCCCCCGGCGACCCGGCGACCTTCGAGAGCCCCGCGGCCACCACACCCGCGGTGCCGCCGGCGATCATGCCGAAGGTGGTCAGCCTGGAGTTCGTCTTGACCAGGGTGATCTGCTCGGGCAGCACCCGAGGGGTCAACGCGGCCTTCAACACCCCGAACGCCTTGGACAGCACCAGGTTTCCGAGCGCGCACGGGTAGATGACCCACGGGTTGAAGTTGCTGAAGTTGA
Source organism: Mycobacteriales bacterium (assembly GCA_038204125.1). GTDB lineage: Bacteria > Actinomycetota > Actinomycetes > Mycobacteriales > Nakamurellaceae > Nakamurella. Next base: position 15,165 of record JBBRDH010000009.1, on the reverse strand, counting down.
ACGCCATCACGATCGCCAGCAACGCTCTACCGAAACTCGACAGCGCCAACGCCAGCCGCCGACCGCTCTGGATCCGGTCCAGCATCGGGCCGATGAACGGCGTGATGACGGCGAACGGGGCCACTGTGATCACCAGGTAGGCCAGTACCCGCCCGGTCGACTCGGCGGTGGCTGCGGCGAAGAACAGAGTTCCGGCCAGCGCAACGGCCAGCGCGGCGTCGACGGCGTAGTTCGCCATCACCGCGTACGTCAGATGGGTCAGCCCCGACTGATCGGCGCCGTCGGCCTTTGCGGCCCGGTGGAACATCTGGACTCCGCGGGTGGTCAACTCCCGGCTCCGGAAGGCCGCAACCCTGGTCACCGTCAGCTTCCGCGGCGTCCTGGTCGCCCCGGACTGAGTCGACGGCGGATGATTCGGCGGTGCGGCCCACCCCGGTTCGACGGCCGACATCGGCTCCCGATACGGCGGCAGATGGCTGCCTCGCGACACCTGGGGACCACCTGCCGCACCACCAGCACCCGGTCCGGACCCCGGCCGCCAGGTTTGGACGGGCGGCTGAGCCCACCGCTGCCCAGCGTCCGGCGGGCCGTATTCAGGAGCCGGATAGCGGTACCGACCACCTTCAGGGTCATCGCCGGCGGGCCCGACAATCGGTCGCTCATACCCGCTCGGCTGATATCCCTGCCCGGAAGGGGCGTACCGGGACCCGTCGTCACCGGACTGCTGGTGCGGCGGGTACTGGGCCCCTTGGTCCCTCGGCCGGTATTCCGGCCGCGCGACCTGCGCCCGCGGGTAACCCGGTCCGGGTTGCTCGGCGGGGGGAGATGACTGCGGGCGCTGACCAGCCGGGTTCCGGGGCGGGAGCTGCGCAGATTGGTTGTGCGCCGGTTGGTCGTGCGCCGGTGGGTTGTGCGCCGATTGGTTGTGCGCCGGTGGGTTGTGCGCCGGTGAGGTTCGTGGCGGTCGGTGTGCGGGCTCCGGGTATTGGCCCGGTGGGTATTGGGCCGGTGGGTATTGGCCCGGTGGGTATTGGCCCGGTGGGTATTGGGCCGCTGGATAGCGGGGGTCCAGCGGTCGGTAGGGGGCTCCCGGTGGATGCTGTGGACCGGAAGGGTGGTGGGGATCAGGGCCGCGCGGGCGGGACAGCGCGGTTGTCTGCTGTTCCGCGGCAGCCGATCCGGCCCGATCCTCGAGGTGCCCCGCGGGCCACCAGCGCTCGGGCTCGCCGCGGGGAATCCACGGCGGCTCGACGTCCTGCGGCTCCGCAGGTTCGCCGGGACCCGCGGGCACGTCGGGACCCTCCACCCACCGGTCTCCGCCGGTGCCCACGGAGTCGCTCACGGCTCCATCCTGCCCCACCGCGCCCGCTGTCAGTACTGCCGGCCACGCCCGGATATGCCGTCCACCGCTGCCTGATGCGGCATCATTGGGCGGGTGAGTCCCGACGCAGCAACAACCGCCTTCGTGCCAGGTTCGCCGGACGGATCGGGGCCCGCCGTGGTCGACGCAGCAGAGTCCACGATCAAGCCGAATTCTCCCGTCTCAGAGCCTGCCGCAAGCGGTGGGCCCACAGCCGGCCAGGCTCCGCCGGCAGCCGTTGAGGCGCCGCGGCCCGTCGACCTGGACGAGTCTGCTCGCCGGCTGGCGCTCGAAGCTGCGGTCTCCGACGCGGGTACACCGACATCCGTCGGCGGCTATCTCGGTGCTGACGCCGAGGACGACGTTGCGGTCACGGCGCGATTCGCCGCCACCCAACGCGGCTACGTCGGGTGGCAATGGTCGGTGACCCTGGCCTTCCTCCCTGGCAACCCGGCAACGGTCAGCGAGGTGGTGCTGCTGCCTGGAGCAGACGCTTTGCTGGCGCCGGTCTGGGTGCCGTGGGAGCAGCGCATCCGGCCGGGCGATGTCGGTGCAGGTGACCTGCTACCGCCCCCGGCCGACGACCCCAGACTGGTTCCGGCATATGTACAGTCCGACGATCCAGCGGTGGAAGCCGTTGCCAGGGAGCTCGGTATCGGGCGCGTCCGGGTGATGAGCCGTGATGGCCGGGCCGACTTCGCCGAGCGGCTGCACGAAGGCCCCTTCGGACCCGACGATCAGATCGCGGTCGCGGCGCCCGCGACCTGCGCCACATGTGCGTTCTTCCTGCCGTTGGCCGGGTCGCTGCGCGCTCTGCTCGGCGGGTGCGGCAACGAGTTCTCACCCGCCGATGGCCGGGTGGTCGACCAGGGCTACGGCTGCGGCGCCCACTCGGAAACGGTGCTCGAGATGCCGGCCAGGTCGGCGGCCGCCGACGCGGTGATCGACGAGCTGCAGCTGGAAATGCACCGTCGGGCGCCGTCCCACGCGGGGACTTCCCTATGGGAGGCCTCGGAGCCCTCGGAGCAGGACCCGGCCGGATTCGACCCAGATGAGATGGGCGCGGCGCTGGCCGACCCGGAATTCGCCGATCCGGGGGCCGAAATCGCTGCGGACGAGGTCGACGGCCTACTGGAGGAAGTCGACGCTCCGGTCGATCCGGCGCCGGACGACCACTGAGGTGCCGGAGTCCGGAGGCGGGCCGGATCCGTTCGATACGGCCACTTTTCGCCGGCTGATCCTTGATTCCTGGGCGGCTTCGCCCGACCGGTTCCGCGAGGACGCCAACGCCGAGGAATCGCTGGCGCTCGGTGGCTACGCCGGCCGGCTGCTGATCGAACTCGCCGCTAATGCCGTCGACGCCGCCCATGCCGCGGGTGTCCCGGCGCGGATCCGCTTCACCCTCGTCGAGTCGCCCGACGGGTCCGCGGAACTCCGCGCCGCCAACACCGGTGCGCCGCTGACCAGGGCCGGCGTGGCCGGACTCGCGTCGCTGCGGGCCTCGGCGAAACGCAGCGACGTCACCGCAGTCGGTCATTTCGGCGTGGGCTTCACCGCCGTACTCGCGGTGACGGACGCCCCGTTCGTGTTATCGGTCAACGGAGGCGTCGGCTTCGACCGGGTCCGCAGTGCCCGGGCCGTTGCGGCGCTGGCGGTTCCGGCTCTCGATCGGGAGGTTGCCGCTCGCGGCGGCCAGGTGCCGGCCCTGCGGCTGCCGTGGCCGGCGGACAGCTGGGCGGGGATCGACGGGCAGGTCAGCGCGGACGGGCTGTTCAGCAGCGACGAGGAGTTCACCAGCGACGGGCCATTCAGCAGCGACGGGGAGTTCAGCACCGAGGTCCGGCTGCCGCTCCGACGCTCCGGAGGGGGCACTTCGCCGCGGCGTGCCGACGGTCGGGATCCGGTCGAGTTGGAGCAGACCCGTCGACTGTTGACCGAGGTGGGCGATGACCTGCTGTGGGCATTGCCGGGACTGGTCGAGGTGCAGATCATTCTTGGGGGCGCGTTCCGGCTGTTGACCCGTCACATCGGCGACGACGGGACGACGGAGATCGTGGATCACCGCCGCGGTCCTGCAGTCGATGAGCGGACAGCGCGGACCTTCCGGACCGGCAGCAGGTCGGGCACCGTCCCGGCCGAACTGCTGGCCGACCGCCCGGTGGAGGAGCAGGGCCGGACGCAGTGGCGGTTGACCTGGTTCGTGCCAGTGGCACTGGCTGTCGATCCGTCCGACCTGTTCGCGCCGGAGACCGGTCACCCCCTACGGATGCTGGGCGCGCCCACCCCGACGGACGAGGCGATGTCGTTGCCGGCCGGGCTGGTCGGCACGTTTCCGGTGGACGACACCCGGCGGCGGCTCGCCGAAGGTCCGCTCACCGACCACCTCTTGAGCGAGGCTGCGACGGCCTACGTCGAACTGGTGATGAAAACCCCGTTGGCCGACCGGCTGTCGCTGGTTCCGGGCGGTGGGTTCCCTGCCGGGGGCGTCGACGCGCGGTTGCGGTCCGGCATCCTGGACGGCCTGCGGAAAGTGCCGATGCTGGAAACGGCGGCGGGTGAGAGCCTGGCTCCGGCCGATGCCTGCGTGGTACCGACGATCGGCCCGCAGGGCGCCATGCTCCTCGGCCGTGCCGTGACCGGCCTGATCGGGGCGCCGACCCGCAGAGCGGACCTTGAAGCCCTCCGCCGACTGGACGTCCGTTTCGCCGACGTGGCGGAGGTGACCTCGGCCCTGGGCGGGATCGACGGGCCGCCCGACTTCTGGCGCGCGGTCTACACCGAACTGGCCGGTAGCGACGCGGAGGACGTGGGTGATCTGCCAGTTCCGTTGGTCGGCGGCGGCCGGCGGATCGGGCCGAGGGGATGTCTGCTGCCGACCGAGGGGGCTACCGGGCCGGGGTTGCTGGACCGTGCGGTGGCGGCTGCCCCCGACATCCGGATCGTTCATCCGGACGCCGCCCACCCGCTGCTCGAAAGGCTGGGCGCGGTCCCGGTTGGTCCATCTGCGCTGCTCGCCGACCCCGCGCTGGCTCAGGCGTTCCATGAGTTCCGGCAGGACCTGGAGGACTCGGCGAGTACGGGAGACCCGGAGCCGGCACGGCTGCGGCTGTTGGCCCGGCTCGGGCTCGACCTCGTCGCCGCCGGCGGCCGAACCGGGGCCGGTGGAAACACTTCGGGAGGCGCCGGGGGAGGACTGCTGGCGGACCTGGTGCTGACCGACGCCGACGGCGAACCGTGGCCGGCGGCCGAGTTGCTCGCTCCGGGCGCACCGCTGGCCCCATGTCTGTACCCGGACGCCGAGCTGCCGTTCGTCGGCGCCGAGTGGACCGGGCTGTATTCCGCCGACGTGCTGTCCGTCGCCGGGGTCCGGAACGGCCTTCGGGTCATCGAGGTCCCGGCAGGCGCGGCGGAGGATGACGTCGATCTGCCCGATTACCGGCAATGGTCGGCCGACGTCCTGCGCGAGGACGGTGGTCGGCTCCCGTGGGCCGGCGGGACGGGCGGCGAAACCTTCAGTGCGGTCGCCGACCTGGATCTGATCGACAGGGACCGCTGGCCGGCGGCGCTCGCGTTGCTGGCTGACGACCGCGCGGCTCTGGACACCCTGAACTCCGGTCCGGAGCCGCCGTATACCCGTTGGTGGCTGTCCCGGCACGTGAGACTGGCCGGCGAGCGCCCCGGCAACTGGCGCGCTGCCGACGCCCTGGAGCTGGCCGGCCTCTACGACCCGCTGCCGGTGGACGTCGAACCGGGCCTCGCCACGGCGATCGGGGTGCTCGGCTCTCTGGACCAGGCGATCCGGGTGGACCCCGGCGGTGTGCTGGACCGGTTCTGCGACCGGCGGCGGTCGGTGGCCGTGGGCCCGCTCACGAGGTTGACGGAACTGCTGGCTGAGGCGCTCCGCGCCGACCCGACCCTGGTGCTGCCACCAACGGTGCGGGCGGTGACCGGCGAAGTCGTCGACGCGGAGGAGGCGATGGTGCTCGACCGGCCCTGGTTCGCCCAGGTGCTGCCCGCAGCCACCCTGGTCGCCGGGGGCAGCGACCCGGAGAGCGTCGCCGCCGCCTTCGACCTCCCGCTGGCGAGCGAGGAGGTCACTGTCAGGGTGTCGGGCGGAGGGTCGGAACGGCTGCCCGGCGCGGGACTGCAGATCGTCGAAAAGATCACCGAGGGGTTCGGCCCCGGCGGGCCGCCAGTCGCCCTGCAGCTCGTCCCCGACCTGGCCGTCTCGATCGGGAGCCTTGCCCCACAACGGGTTTCATGGTGGATGGACGGGGGCCGCCTGATCACCGACGGAACCCCTGACGGCATCGCCAAGGCGGTCAGCTGGGCGACCGGCCGTTGGGCTGACCGGCATCTGGCTCTGTCGTTCGCGACCGGCGACTGGGCCGGCGTGGCCGAGCAGACGGTGCGCTGAGTGCTTCGCGGCCGTCCCCGGGGCAGCTTCCACTGATCTCGTCGGGGCTGCGGTCACATCTCCCGGCCGCTCGTCCCCGGTCGCCTGTCCGCGATCGCCTGTCCCTGGTCGCCTGTCCCTGATTGCCTGTCCCGGTCGGGTGTCCCGGTCGGGTGTCCCGGTCGGGTGTCGCGGGGCAGGTGTACTGGGTCAGGTGTCAAGAGCCGTGCGCTGGGCAGATCTGCCGCCGCGCCGGGCCGCCCTCCGCTGCCAGCCATAGATCGAGAGGCCCACACCGCCCAGCAGTCCGCCCGCCAGGCTGGTCCAGAGCCAGATCAGGTGGCCGTCGGCGCGCACGTTGTCGAGGGAGAACAGCAACACCACGGCGGCCACCAACCAGGCCGCGGTGACCGGGATGACGACGTGTAGCAGGCTGGCCCGCACCGGCGGAAGGGCCGGGGGGGTGTACCCGGCGCGCTCGTCGCCCCGCGTTCCGTCGCCCGCCTGTCGGCCGGCCCCACCGGACGCGGGCTGGTGCGGCTGCGGCCGGATCGGGTCAGCGCCATTGTCGGACACCGACCAAGACTAATGTCGGACACCGACCAAGACTAATTGTCGGACACCGACCAAAACTAATTGTCGGACACCGACCAAGACTCACCGGGAAGAGAAAATGGGAACCCGCTGACCGACTGCTGACCGGAGCAGGCAGGCGGGTGCCACTCCGACTGCGGAGCGTGACACCAATGGCTGTTGGCATTTGGCCCAGGAAGCCGCGCCGCGGGCCAGGTCTGACAGCGGTGCGGCCTGTACGGCACCGGCCGCCGGGAATCGGGAGAGGTGGGTAGGGCACCGGCTGTGTCCGACCGGTGACCCTACGGCCGTTCCCGCGCGCACTACAGCCACGGTCGGCCGCGACTGGTGACTTCCGCACCATTTGTGCAGGTAAGGGTCCGCGTCCGGTCGCACGAAACGATCAAGATCCGGTCGGATCCGGCTCGTTCAGCGGATAGGCTGAGCTCATGCCCGATCTCACCACGCTGTCCAACGAACTGCGACTGGCCATCCACCGGATGACCCGGCGGCTGCGACAGCAACACCCGGCGAACGACCTGACGTTGACCCAGGTATCCGCACTATCGGTCATTTGGGAAGATCGGTCCATTACCGCCGGTGATCTTGCAGCCAAGGAGCAGGTCCGGCCGCCGTCCATCACCAGGGTCGTCGACGGGCTCGCGGCCGCGGGCCTGGTGGAGCGACGGGAGAACCCCGCCGACGGCCGTCAGGTGTTGATCCAGATCACCGCCCAGGGCACCGCGAAACTCGAGAGTTTCCGCGCCGCCCGCGCTGCCTGGCTGACCGAGGAGCTCGCCGATCTGTCGGCCAAGGACCGCGAGGTGTTGCATCGGGCGGCGGCCATCCTGATTGAGATCGCCGCGCGGTAGCGCCGCCGAACCGCTGGTGAGCGACTTCATCCGGGTCACCGACCCGGGCGATTCCAGGGTTGACGACTTCCGGGACCTCACCCACGCCGACCGTCGCCCGGACCGCCCCGGTGGCCGGGGCCTGGTGATCGCCGAGGGCACCATCGTGGTCCGCCGGATGCTCCGCTCCCGGTACGCAGTGCGAGCACTACTGGGCGTGGAGCGGCGATCCCAGGAACTCGGCGACGATCTTTCGACCGAGCCGGCTCCGTTCTACCTGGCCGATCCGGACGTGATGGCCCGGATCGTCGGGTTCCACCTGAACCGCGGGGTGCTCGCAATCGCCGACCGGCCGGCCCCGGTGCCGGCGGCTGAGCTGCTGCTCGGCGCCGGATCGGTCGCCGTGCTGGAGGGTGTCGGCGACTCCGAGAACCTCGGTTCGATCTTTCGCAACGCCGCGGGGCTGGGGGTGGACGCGGTGCTGTTAGGGCCCGGCTGCGGGGACCCGCTCTACCGGCGCAGCGTGCGGGTTTCGATGGGCGACGTCCTGCTGATCCCGTTCGGGCCGCTGACCGGTCAGTGGCCGGAAATCGCGAACCTGTTGCACCGCAACGATTTTTTTATCGCCGCGCTCACCCCGGGCAGCTCGGCGCTACCGCTGCGGCAGGCGGGTCTGACCGGCCGGAAGGTTGCGCTGCTTCTGGGCTCAGAGGGACCCGGTCTCAGCGCGCCGGCCCTGGCCGCGGCGGATGTGCAGGTCCGCGTCCCGATGGCCGCCGGTGTCGATTCACTCAACGTCGCCACTGCCGGCGCCATCGCATTTGCCGAGCTGTCCGCCGGCGGCTGAACGGCGGACTTCTGGCCGTGCGCGCATTGTGCCGCACGGTCGCTCCCGCACCGGCTCGCCTGCTGCCGCCATTCGAACTGCGGCCATTGAACTGCGCCCCGATTGCGCTGCTGGCCTGTTTGCGCTGCAGGCCTGTTTGCGATGCGGCCTGTTTGCGCTGCTGCCATTTGCGCTGCGGCACACTGGACGGGTGAGCGCCGACCTCGACGGAGAACCGGACCCGCCGGCCCAGCTCGAACCGATCACGCGGGACTGGGCCTGGGTTGAGGAATGGCGGGCGGCTGGTGAGCCGGTGCCCTGGTCGGCCGGCCTGACCGTTGCCGCCTTCGCCGCACTGCTGGTCGGGAGCGCGGTCTACGTCCTGTCCGCCGGACTGGCCGACCACCCCCTCATCGCCGTCGGGGTGAACGTGCTGGTGGTCGCCGGCCTCGGCCCGGCGATGTGGTTGTCCCGGGCCCTTCCCGTGCTCCGCTTCATCGCCGGCGGTGCGGTGATCGGAGTTGCTGCAGCCTGGCTCGCTGCCCTGGTATTCCTGGTATGAGGGCCTGCCGGACCGTGTTTCGGGCCGGATGATGGCAGCGCTAGGCCAGCGACTCCCGCCAGGCGGCGTGCAGATCGGCGAAGCCGGCGCCGTCACCGATCAACTGCTCCGGTGACCCGTCCTCGGTCACCCGGCCTCCGGCCATCACCATGACCCGGTCCGCAATTGCGACCGTCGACAACCGATGGGCGATGATCACCGCGGTTCGGTTGTGCAGGACCGTGTGCAGTGCGGCCTGGACGGCCCGTTCGGAGGGGATGTCCAGGGAGGCCGTGGCCTCGTCAAGGATCAGCACGGCCGGGTCGGCCAGGAAGGCCCTGGCGAATCCCACCAATTGCCGCTGCCCGGCGGACAGCCGACCACCGCGTTTGCGGACGTCGGTGTCGAAGCCCTCCGGCAGGGCCCGGATGAACGGACCCGCACCGATCGCGTCGGCCGCCGCCTCGATCTCGGCGCGGGAGGCGTCCGGATTGCCCAGGGCAATGTTGTCCGCGACCGAACCCGAGAACAGGAATGACTCCTGCGTCACCATGACCACTCCGCGCCGGAGGTCCGGGGTGCTGAGCCTGCTGAGCTCCACCCCGTCGAGCAGCACCCGCCCGCCGGTCGGGTCGTAGAACCGGGCCAGCAACTTCGCCAACGTCGACTTGCCCGCGCCGGTGGCACCGACCACCGCCAGGGTCTGACCGGCCGGAATGTCCAGATCGAGGGTAGAAAGCACCGGGGTCCCGGGTTGGTAGTGGAACTCGACGCCCTCGAACCGGATGTGTCCGTGGATGCCTCGGCGACCGACAGCCGGCTCCGCGTTGGCTCCTGGGAGCGGCTCCCGACCCAGCGGATGCGGCTCGACCGGCTCCGGCACCGCCGGGACCTCCTCGAGCAGACCGGAGATCTTCTCCAGCGCGGCCGTGGCCGACTGGAAGGAGTTGTAGAACATCGCGAGTTCGTCGAGCGGGTCGTAGAGCCGGCGTACGTAGAGCAGGAACGCGGCCAGCACCCCGATCGGAAGCCCGCCGTCGATCACCCGCGCCGCACCCAGCACCATGACGACGGCCAGCGTGAGATTGCCGACGATCCGCACGGCGGGCACATACTTGCCCATCGCGATCAGTCCGTCCCCGTTCGCCTGGGTGTTCTCCGCGTTGAACTCGGCGAAGATCGACGCGTTGCGTTCCTCCCGGCCGAACGCCAGGACGGCCCGCAGGCCGTTCATCGTCTCGGTGAACTGGACGATCAGGCTGGCGATGGCCCCGCGGGTCCGCCGGTAGATCACCCGGGATGTCCGCTGGAACCACCGGGTCAGGAAGATGATCGGGATGAAGGCCAGCAGGGCGACCAGACCGAGACGCAGGTCAAGGAATAGCAGGGCAACCGAGGTCGCGAGCACCGACAGCACCCCGGAGATGAGCCCGGCTAGCCCCTCCTCGGTCAGCTCGGAGAGGGTGTCCAGGTCGCTCGTCATCCGGGAGATCACCCGGCCCGAGGTGTACCGCTCGTGGAACGACAGGCTCAACCGCTGGGCGTGGTCGAAGACCCGGCTCCGCAGGTCCAGGACGATGCCCTGGGACACCTGGGCGGCGAGCCGCACGAAGACCGCCTTGGCCAGCGCGTTGAGCGCACCGGCGGCGAGATAGCCCGTCGTGACCAGCACCAGAGGGCGGCTGTTGCCGGCGGCCAGCCCGGGCACCGCGTGGTCGATCGCATAGGCGATGAGCAATGGGCCGGCGACGAACGAGAGTTCGCTGAACACCACCGCTGCCGCCGCCAACAGGGCGAGTCGGCGGTGCGGCCGCACCAGCTCGCCCAGCAGCCGACGGGAGCGGGCCTGCAGCTTGACGCCGACCGCCCCGGAAATCTCAGTCGTGTCCTCGGTGGCGACCCCCCGCCAGCTCTCGTCGGCGACGGGGGGCCCTTTTTCGAGGCGCCGGTCACCCGGATGACCATCGGGGGGCGTCGTCATGCGTGCACCTTTTCCTGTGCGGCGGCCGCGTCTTCGCGGCTGGCCAGCAGGTCCCGGTAGGCCGGAACGCTCGCCATCAACTCCGAATGCTTGCCCTGAGCCACTATCCGGCCGTCAGCCAGCAGGGCGACCCGGTCGGCGAGCATGACGGTGGAGGCCCGGTGGGCGATGATCAGCGCTGTCGTGCTTCCCAGGACCGAGCGGAGCGCCTGCTCCACCTGCGCCTCGGTATGGATGTCGAGCGCAGAAAGTGGATCGTCCATCACCAGGACGAGCGGATGGCCGACGACGGCACGGGCCAACGCCAGCCGCTGCCGCTGCCCGCCCGACAACGACATGCCCTGCTCGCCTATTCGGGTATCGAGGCCCCACGGCAGCTCGTGGACGAAACCGGCCTGAGCCACCTCCAACGCTGACCGGACCTCCTGGTCGGTGCCGTCGGGGCGGCCCAGCAGCACGTTCTCCCGAACGGAGGCCGAGAACAGAGTCGGCTCCTCGAACGCCATCGACACCCGGGAACGAAGGTCGGGCAGCGCCAAGCGCCGGATGTCCACCCCGTCCAGCTCGATCGCGCCGCCGGTGACGTCGTACAGCCGGTTGAGCAGCGCAGTGAGGGTGGTCTTGCCGGAGCCGGTCGCCCCGACCAGCGCGACGGTCTCGCCGGGAGCAAGTTCGAGATCGACGCCGCGCAGAATCTCCGCACCCGAGGCGTCCTGGAACCCGAATCGCACGCCGCGCAACGACAACCGACCGTTCGGCGGACCCGCCGGCAAGGGATGCTCCGGCGAGGTCACCGTCAATGGCGAATCGAGGACCTCGAAATACCGCTCCGATGCTGCCGCGGTGTCGTTGGCGATCGCCAGCAGCCAGCCGATCGAGTCGATGTGCCAGCGCAGGCCCATCGCCACGCCGAAGAAAGCGACCAACGTTCCGGGCGTCATCGAGCCCATCGCCACCTGTTTGACGCCGAGAACGAGGGTGACGCCCAGCGCGATCTCCGGCAGGCCGACGATGGCTGCCCACAGCACGGAGATGACCCGGGCCTTGCGCAGTTCTGTCTCCCGCAGCCGGCGGGCCTGCGCCAGGAACGACCGGCCCAGGGTCGCGCTGCGACCGAACGCCTTCAGCACGCGGATCCCGAGCACCGACTCCTCGACCGTGGTCGCAAGGTCGCCGACCTGATCCTGCGAACGCCGGGCGAGCACCTGGTAACGGGACTCGTAGAGGAAGCAGAGCCCGATGAGCGGCACTGCGAGAGTCGCGATCACCAGGCCGAGCTGCCACGCCAGGGAAATCAGGATGCCGATACCGACCATGATGGCAACGACGTTGACCAGCAGAAAAACAACGCCGAAGGCCAGGAACCGGCGGATCGTGGACAGGTCGGAGACCGCCCGGGACAGCAGCTGGCCGGCCGGCCAGCGATCGTGGAAGGCGACCGGCAGCCGCTGCAGGTGTTCATACAGGGCCGCCCGCATGGCGGCCTCGACCTGCATGGTCGGCCGCGCGGACAGTATCCGGCGGGCCCAGAACAGTGCTCCCTCGAGGACCCCGAGGCCGACCAGCAGCGCGGCCGGTCCCCAGAGTCCGGCAAGGTCACGCCGGGCTATCGGGCCGTCAACGATCCGTTGGATGACCAGCGGGAAGACGAGCGCGCACAAGACGGCTGCGGTCGCCGCAACCGCCGAGGCAGCCAGGGAGGGGAGTGCCGGCCGGGCGAACGGCAGCAGCCGCCGCAGCGAAGCGATGGTCGGAGTGGCCGGCCCTGCGGGCAGTGCGGGACCCACCGGCTCGTCGTCGGGGGCGGCGGAGGCAGATTTCTGGCTGACGGATGCGATCGACATGACTTGGCCAGGCTACGTTTGCACCCTGACAGTCCTCCACCGGTTTAATCCGCGGGCGCCCCCGCAGCCGATGTGTGCTGGTCAGAGGCCTGACGACCGGGTCCCCAACAGCACGTCCTCCCACGACGGCATTACTGGCCGCTGACCCTTTCGTCCTGCCTTGGCCGGCGCGGGCTTGCCCGACGCAGGCCGGCTCTGGGCGGCTGTCACGGCGAGGGTCGGCGCAGGCTCCGACGGCCCGCTGCTCCCCGAGGGGTGCTCGGAACCCGCAGCAAGATGGCTCGGGCGGTCGAAGCCGGTGGATCCGCCACCGGGGGCCGCGTCCGGACCGGCCGGCAGGGTGTGCCCCGCAGGTTCAGAGACCCGGAGGGCGCGGTCGACGGGCCTCGGCGAGCTCCGGCGGTCCGCGCTGCCGGAGCGCACCGGCGTGTCGCCGCCGACGGCGATGTCCCATTCGATCGTCTGCGGTATCCCCAGTGCTGCTTCGTCACCAGCCGATTGCCCGGCCTGAAGGTCGGTGCCGTGCAGGCCGGCGCCGTGCAGGCCTGCGCCGTGCAGGCCGGCAGTGTTCGCGTTGGCGGCCTGGAGGTCGGCGCCTTGCGGGTCGGTGGCGTCCGCGTCGGTGACGGCGCCGCCGGGGTGGCCGCCACCGTGCTCGGCAGTGCGAACACCCGCCGTCGAGTGTTCGCTGCGCCCATCACCGCGCCCTTCGTTGCGGACCCGCCGGAGGGGCCGCTGCACCCGCAGGGCCGGATCGACGATCTCCGCCGCGGTCTCGTCGCGGGCGGTCAGGGTGCCGCCGGCCGGTCCGGGGTGGAAGGTCCACCGCGCCTGGTTCTCGCTCCGGCCCACCTGCCAGCCCAGCGTCAGCACCCAGTCCGACTCTTCCCTATGGGAGTCCCAGGTCAGTTCGCCGGCATGGCCACGGGCAGCAAGAGTTGCGGTCACGGTCTCCTCGACCGAGACACCGGCGCTGATTCCGTCGATCGCCGGCCGCGCCTTGCGGGCCCGGCTCGTCATGTTCGACCTCTCCAGCAGCACCGGGTAGGCGTACCGCTCAACCCGGGCGACAGTGGTGCCGGCGAGGGTGGCTAGCTGTTCGACGCTGGCTCCGGCCCGGATGCGGGACTGGATCTCCTTCGGCCGCATCTGCGACTCGATCTCCATCTCCAGCTGGCCGAACCTGCTCAGGTCGCCCCGCCCGGCGGCCCGCAGCCGGTCGTCGCACGGCACCGAGAACTGCTCGCCGTTGGCAGGATCCGAACAGATGAGACTGTCGCCGTTGTCGGCCAATCCCAGTACCCGCAAGGCGCGCATGGACTTCTCCTCCTGCACAGCTGGATGTAGGTGGAACCTATCCCGGCAGTGCGGTCACTGCGCCCAGGCGCGCCGCCCGGCCGAAGAAGTGCTAGAGCCTTTCGACGATGTAGTCGACGCAGGCCGTCAGTGCGCTCACATCGTCGGGCTCGACCGCCGGAAACATCCCCACCCGCAGCTGGTTGCGCCCCAGCTTGCGGTAGGGCTCGGTGTCGACGATGCCGTTGGCGCGCAGTATCTTCGCGACGGCGGCGGCATCGACTTGGGCGGCGAAGTCGATGGTCCCGACCACTTGTGACCGCAGCTCCGGGCGGGCGACGAACGGGGTGGCGTACGCAGACTTCCCGGCCCAGTCGTAGAGCCGGCCCGACGAGTCGGCGGTGCGGCCGGTTGCCCAGGAGAGGCCGCCCCGGCCGAGCAGCCAGTCAAGCTGGTCGGCGAGCAGGAACAGCGTTGCCACCGCCGGCGTGTTGAGCGTCTGGTCCTTGGTCGAGTTGTCCAGCGCGGTCGCAATCGACAGGAACTCCGGTATCCACCGGCCGGACCCGGAGATCTCGGCGATCCGGTCGAGTGCGGCGGGGGAGGCCAGAGCGATCCACAGACCACCGTCGGAGGCGAACACCTTCTGCGGCGCGAAGTAGTAGACGTCGGCCTCGGTGATGTCCACGGGCAGCCCGCCGGCTCCTGACGTGGCGTCCACCAGCACCAGTTGGTCGGCGGTCGCGCCGGCCGGCCGGCGGACCGGAACCGCCACGCCGGTTGATGTCTCGTTGTGGGCGTAGGCGTAGACGTCGACGTCTTCCTGGGCGACCGGGTCGGGTGCATCGCCCACCTCGGCCCTGATCACGGTCGGGTCGGCGAGGAACGGGGCGGCCTTTGTCACGGCGGCGAACTTTGCCGAGAACTCACCGAAGGCGAGGTGCTGGGCCCGTTCCCGGACCAGGCCGAAGGCCGCCGCGTCCCAGAACGCCGTTGCGCCACCGTTGCCGAGGATCACCTGGTAGCCGTCGGGCAGCGAAAAGAGCGAGCTCATCCCCTCGCGGACGCGGTGCACCAGGTTCTTGACCCCGGGCTGCCGATGGGAGGTACCCATCACCGCCGACCCGGAGGCGGCCAGCGCCGCGAGCGCCGCCGGGCGAACCTTCGACGGCCCGCAGCCGAACCGGCCGTCCGAGGGTTTCATGCTGTCCGGAAGCACCAGGCCCGACCGGCTCGTGGTCGGGTCGGCGGCGGGAACGGTGGACGCATCGGGCATGCGGATGGCACTCCTCGTACTCGTGGTCAGATTGCCCACCCGCTGGCGGTGGTTGGCGTTTGGCCGACCACCGCCCTGGGCTTGCGGCGTTGTCCGCTCGATCATCCCATCGAGCGCGAGCAGGTGGATCCGTGGCGCAGGGCCCGACATCGCCGGTCTGCCTGATCAGCCAGGTTCAGCGCGGCCGATTCGGTAGACGAAATGGTCGCGGGGATCGACCG
>JBBRDH010000008.1:0-62372 GCA_038204125.1 Mycobacteriales bacterium | reverse complement strand
GAAGGATTAATCGCCAAACACGCAAACTCGCCCTACCAGCCGACCCGAATGAAAGTGAAGATCAGGAACCTGCTCACGCAGTAGGGCGTCCTCATCGGCTGGAACGCGGGCAAACGTCGTCGCGCCGACGCCGTCGGCGCTGTGCTGCTGGCGGTCCCCGGCGACGGGGCCTGGCGGCAGTCGCCGGGGTGGTGGAAACCCGGTTCATCGGCGATGCTGTTCGAGGCGCTCGATCCTTCAAGATCGGACCGGGCGAGCGCCTGCCACGACTCTTCGCGCAGGGGCACCGCAAGACGTCGGTGATCCAGTCGGCGGTGGGTGGCATTGGTTGTCGCTCGTCGAAGGGGGTGCGCCTTGATGGGCGCCTTCGCGTTCCGTGCCGCCCGATTGAGCGGCGACGATATTTAGTCGCGGTGCACAACGTCTCCGTGCCGCTCCTCTTCGTTCGGCTACAGGAGATCTTTCTAGAGGAAATGCAACTACAGGGGGAGTGCGGAAAAGGGCCTCTGGCCTGCGTCGACAAGTCGGGCGGTGCGACCAGGCATGCGTCCGCGGCGGCGACCATCCATGCGTGGACGGAACCGGAGGTCGACCGCGACCTGAGCCGGACCGTGCACCGACGACGACGTCTGACCCGGTCAAATCTTGCTCGACGCGCGACCGTTTATGCGTGGTCGACGCCGATCTTCGATAGTGCGACGATCCATGCGCGACCTGGGGTCGGGTGCGAATTGTTATGCGTGCACAACAACCCGGTGTCTGTGCATCGACCCAGGCCGTCGCCCGCGACCGCTTATGCGGACCGCTGGCGGACAACCGGCCAGACCAGTCGCATCACCGAGCTTCGACTCGGCCTCGTGGAGGTCTGAACGGGTTCGCCTAGACCGCGCGGTCGGAGTGTGTGCTCCCGCGGTGACGGGCCGGCTAAACCGTGCCGAATCGGCGCGACCATTTATGCGCCAGCACCTCGGCCGTCGTCGGCTTACGGCTCTGTGTAGCCCCCGCATGCCCGCAGATACCGCCTTCTACCGCAGATCACCGAAATATCGCGACCAAATATGCGTGGACAGCCGCGCCATCAGCACAGTATGACTGGTTCCCGCGACAGCCTATGCGTGGACAACACCGCAGGTCACAGCAGGTACGCCGCTCGCCGGCGTGTCGCGGCAGGACCAGATCGACGTTCGTGTCACGGTTGGGCCGCCGAGAAGCAGATGCCTTGCTGGGCGGTGAACCGCCAATGAACGCCGAGCCAGAGGAGATTCGACGATGGGTACGGTCGCCAAGCGTGACGCCGACGAGCCATCGCTGTTCGGCGCGTCGGACAAGCTGGTCATCAGTTCCCGCACCCGTGACCTGCTCGATGCAGCGACCGCTATCGAAATGGAAGATGCCCGTGACGTCGGCGCCGTCGGCTACGCCGCCCGCCTTTGGGCGCAGCTGAGCCTGCCCTACAAAGAACCATCACGTGACGCTCGACTGTGGGTCCGCCGCAATGGCTCCCTCACCCTGCGCGTGCTGCCCGGCATGGTCGGCGCAAAGGGCGCCGAAACCGCCGCTTACCCGTACGGCGTGCTTCCCAGGTACATCTTGACGTGGCTCAGTACCGAGGCCGTGAGAACTCAGTCCCCGAATCTGCAGCTCGGAAACAGCTTGTCCGACTTCATGAAACGCCTCGGAATGACAGCCACCGGCGGCAAGAACGGCACCATCACCCGGCTTAACGAGCAGATGCGGCGTCTGCTGACCTCATCGATGTACGTCGAGGACAGCCGCGATGGTGAATCGCGGTGGGGGATAGCCGGGGCCCACTTCAGCGTCGCCAGCGGCTACCAGCTCTGGTACGACCACAACGACCCCGGTGGCGAGAATCCGTTGTGGGGTTCCACCATCACGCTGGGTACCGCTTTCTACGAAAGCATCATCACGTCCCCGGTGCCGGTGGACACCCGCGCCCTGGCGGCTCTGTCCGGATCGCCTCTGAAAATCGACCTGCTGGTGTGGCTGAGTCATCGGCTCGGATACGTCCGCAGGACGCAGCTTGTCCCGTGGCTGTCACTGTCCGACCAGTTCGGGTCCGACTACGCGCGGCTCCGCGACTTCAAAGCCGTCATCATCCGGCAACTCGGCGATGTGCTGGCCGTGTACCCGGGCGCCAACGTCGTCGTCACCGCCGACGGGTTGCTGCTCTCGCCCTCTCGGACGGCGATTCCCCGCCGGGGCCAGTGAGGCGCCAGCTGGTATTTCGCCGCAGGTTGGCGGGCCTGAGCGACGGCCAGGGCTCCGCGTATTGCAGGACCGGTGCAGATTGGCGTGGGTTCGGGGCTGTCGACATCGAATAGTTCGTCTCCGTGTCGCGGGGGGAGGGCACTTCACGCAGAGGCACCGTCGCGCTCATTTGATCGCTTGGGGGTGGCCCTGGACGAATGCCGGCCGGCCGTCGTAGCCAGGCTCTCCTCGCCCGCTGCTGAATGATGAAGCGCCACTTCGGGTGCCAGCTGCGGGGCGAGACGAGTCATGTCGTCTTCTCGGCTTTGAGCTTGGGCCGTGCTTATCCGCTCAGCACCTGCTGGCATTCCGGATATGAGCGCTGCGGAATCAAGCCGGGAGATCACTGACCGCGAGATCGGCCTTGCGAGGTTCCTGGTCACTTCGGATTGGATCGAAGGCCAGGTCACGCCGAAAGGGGTACGTGACACGGCCGATTCGAAGTCGGTCCCAGCCCGCTGTTGCCCCCGAAACTGCTGCCTGACTCGACCAAGCCGTCCGGTGCGTCGGCCGCGGCGTCGACCTGCCGGGTAAGCCGCCTTTGGTGGTCGGCGTCCATGGATTTCCTTCCGCGATGGCTGGCCGCGCATCGGCGGCGAGTCGGCCAGGACTGCCGTTGGGTGGTTGTTCGTGCTGAAACAATGGTGACATGTCGACGTACGCGGGCTCTACGCCGACTGGGGCTGCAGGACTGGACAGGGAGCTGGGCGAGTTGCGCGGCCTGGTTGCTGATCTTCGCGTGGAGAACCAACGTCTGTTGACGTTGCTGGAGCTCAGCCCGGCCCAGGCTCAGCCACCAGGCCCGGCGCAGACTGGCATCTTCGACGGACTGCCCGGCGGTGTCGACGTCCGGTCGCCCGCGACCACGAAGGTGGCCTTCTTTCGAGCTTTGTTCGCGGCCCGGTCCGATGTGTACGCGGTGCGTTGGGACAACGCCCGGACCGGCAAGTCCGGGTGGATGCCGGCCATCCGGGGGCACTGGCGTAGAGGGCAACCGCTGGAGCGGCGGCAGTACCTGCCGCTGACCGACGAGGTCATCACCGCCCATCTGTCCGGGGAGATCGACGTCGGGCTGTATCCGCTGCTCGACGGTGACCGCACCGGTTGGCTGGCAGCAGATTTCGACGGCCCGGCGGCGATGCTGGATGCGCTGGCCTATCTGAAGGCGGCCCGCGCGGTCGGAGCGCCCGCAGTGTTGGAGATGTCCCGTTCCGGGTTGGGGGCCCACGTTTGGTTGTTCTTTACCGCAGCCGTCCCCGCAGCGTTGGCCCGTCAGGTCGGCGCGGGATTGTTGCGGGAGGCGATAGCGCTGCGCGGACGGATGGAGTTGAGCAGCTACGACCGGCTGTTCCCCTCCCAGGATGTGCTGCCCGCCGGGGGTGTGGGCAATCTGATCGCCGCGCCGCTGCAGGGCCGTTGCCGGCGCCGCGGCGCCACCGTCTTCCTGGAGATGGCGACCCTGGAACCGCACAAAGATCAATGGGCTTACCTATCCGCCGTGGTGCGGCTGACACCGCGGGACGTGGCGCGGCTGGCCCGCCAGCTCGGCGAAGTCAGAGTCGGCTCGGCGGTGGACAAGGTGCGGCCCGCCACGTCTACGACAATCCGCATCCCGTTGCCCGCCGCGGTGCGCGCGCACCTGCACAGCAATATCACCGTGACGGCCCGGGATCTGCCGCCGGACCTGCTGGCCACCCTTAAGCATGCGGCGTCGATGCCAAACCCGATTTTCTACGAACGGCAGCGGCGTCGCGCCTCCACTTGGGACACCCCGCGATTCATCCGCAGCTACGACCAAACAGCTGACGGAGACCTGATCCTGCCGCGGGGCCTGGTCGTACGGCTGCAGGCCCTGGTCTCGCAGGCCGGGAGCCGCCTGGACGTGACTGACGAGCGAACCGGTGGCACGCCGTGCACCTTCACTTTTCAGGCGGTGTTGGAACCCGACCAGCAGCGGGCCGTGGATCAGATCACGCACCACGACATCGGAATCCTGGTGGCCCCACCGGGAGCGGGGAAGACCGTCATCGCCTGCGCGGTGGTCGCACACCATGGCGTGCCGACCCTGGTGCTGGTCGACCGGAAAGCGCTGGCAGAGCAATGGCGGGCACGGATCAGCCAACACCTTCACGTCACCGCCGGGCAACGCGGCGGCGGCCGAACAAAAACAACCGGTGCGATCGACATCATGACGCTGCAGTCCCTGGCCCGAACCCAGGACATCGCCGAGCTGACCGCGCCGTACGGGTTGGTGATCGTCGACGAATGCCACCACGTCCCCGCCGTGGCCTTCCAACAAGCAGTCCAGCAGATCCCGGCGCGCCGCTGGCTCGGGTTGACCGCCACCCCATACCGCCGCGACCAGCTCGACGACCTGATCGCCCTCCAACTGGGACCGGTTCGGCACACCCTCACCGCAGCTGCCTTCGGCACCCTGCCCACCACGACAGCACGGGCAGAGGTGCCCGAACCTGTCCTGTATGTACACCCGACGGAGTTCACCTACCACGGACCGGCGCAACCGTCCGACCCCGGTGGGATGGCCGCCATCTACCGAAGCCTGGTCGCCGATGAGGACCGCACTCAACAGATCCTGGGTGACGTCCTCGAGGCGCTCGGGCGCGGTCGGCACTGCGTGGTGCTGACCCAATGGACCGACCACGTCCAGCGCATCGCGGACGCAATGCGGGCTGAAAACCTCCAACCGGCGGTCCTGGTCGGCGGGATCGGCGCCCGCGCCCGCAAACAAGTCCTCAACGAACTCGTCGCAACCGCGGGTGGCCCGCCGCTACTGCTCGTAGGAACAGGCCCCTACATCGGAGAAGGCTTCGACTGCCCGGCCCTGGACACACTCTTCCTGGCCGCGCCGATCGCCTCCAAAGGCCGGCTGGTGCAATACGTCGGACGAGTCCTACGCCCCTACCCGGATAAGGGCACCGCCGAGGTCCACGACTACCACGACGAGAACACCGGCGTGCTGGCATCATCGCTGGCCAAACGTGCGCCTGGCTACACCAGCCTCGGTTTCACCGATCCCCGTCAACTCGCCCGCTGACACAATCCTTGAAGTTCCGGGGGGCGGTGGTACCGCTGGCGCGCAGCGGCAAGCACCCTGACACCGACAAAATACAATCCGCGTTCTCCCGTGGTGTCGCGTCGATCAGCGGCTAGCTCGTCACATCCGCGCTGAAGTCCCGGCATCCTCGCGCAGTCGACACCGTGCATCCCCGATTGAAGATCGCTACGACCGATGAGGGCCTGCTGCTCTGGCTCTCCCTTATCGCTGGCTCGGAACTCGCCTACGTACCTAGCGGACCCGTTCGGCCACGCCGGTTTCGAGCTCAACCCGTGACAAGCCAGCGGTTTCGTATCATCGATCAAGATCGGCGCGGTCGAATGGGGACCTGGTGGCTGGCCGACCGGTTGTCAACGCTTGACCAGAACTCATCTCGTCTTACCCCCTTCACGCGAGCAAACCGGGGTAAGACGTCGGCGCTAACTACTTGGACCTGAGTGTGTCCTGAAAGTGGAGTGATGACGATGTAGGAGATCGTTGGAGCGATACGTGCTGTGCCAGTGTGGAAGGGAGTTCGCTCACGGATCGCCGTCGAACACAGGCGCAGGGGACCGCTGCCCAGGGGTGCATGTGTGATGTGTGCAGCCGGCGGCGACAACGGCAATACCCGAGCGCGAGTTTATCGTCGCTCCAGGTTTCGCGTGGCCGAGGCTGTCCGCTGTGCCCGGTAGGTTTTGCGGCATGGTCGTGTGGGGCATCGTCGCGCAGTTGCTGATCGGCGCGGCGACAATCACAGTTGCCTTCCGCGTCGGTACTCGCAACGCCAACGTCGCTGACCGGGTCGGCGGACGTCACGCGGAAGAGGCAGCGAAGGCGACGCTGCAGCGGGAGATCGCCGGCCGGCGCGAAGAGTGGTGGCGACGGATGTCCTGGGCGTTGAAGGCCACGACCAGCGAAAACGCCCTAGAGGCCCACATCGGGTTTCGGATGGTCGCTGAGCTGCTCAGATCAGACCTCGCCACCCAGGACGACCTGGCGTTGGGGGACATTGTCAGCGATGCTGTACTCATCGCGCTGGACCCGCCACCTGATCTAGCGGATACTGAACAGGACACCACAACCGGTGACTGAGGAGGAGGAGGCTGCGATGACCGCCACCGCCTCGACCCGGCCGATTACCGGACGGGAGATCGGCGCAGCCCAACTCCGCGTCACCCTTGATGAGATTCGCGGCGACGAAACCCCTCAGTGGATCAAGGATCTTGCCCGATCCCGCACCGCCGTCTCGTCCCAGAGTCCGTCACATGACGACGACGACGATTCAGCCGGGGACGTTCCCAGCATCCGAGACCTCGAGGTCACTCGCGATCGGCTGAGCAAGGACGCCACACCGGCCGTTCGTTCGGCCCTGCAGGAGATCTTCGACAAGGCGGTCCAGCGGATGATGTTAGCCGTCTCAGCAGCCAGCCACTGACCCTGTTCTGTCGCTGCGCTTTCCGGTCAAACGCCAGCAGGTCAGCTGCTGGCCCAGGCAGGTCGCAAGCAACGAAATTGACGAAGTCGCGACGGTGTAAACGGACCCGACCGTTGGCTCGCGAAGTCCGGAAGACAACTTCGCCCCTGACCCACGCGGGTCCCCGCTCCGGATCAAAACGACCTGGACTTTCGCTGGCTGACGTTGACTGGTACGGGACTGCCAAGGGGTGTCGCCTGGAACCTTGCGGATACGCGCTAGGCCAGCCGCCGGGCACCCAATATTCGTTCCACCACGTCCAGGGCTGATTCGGTTTCCGATACCAACGGGTCGTAAAACGCCTGCGGCACTGTTGTTTCGAGGTGAGCGACGACGTGCATGGCTCTGCGGAAGGCGACCCGTTCTAGGCGGTGCCGGTGCATCCGGTCACTGATTTCCGCGGCGCAGCCCAGCGACTCCGCCAGGATGGCCAGGCTGGTGGTGGCGACGATGGACCAGCGGCCGCTACGTTGCTCGACGAGGTTGAACGCAGCGAGGGTTTCCAGCGCTTCGTACACAGTCGACCGGGCCATCCCGGTGACGCCGGCAAGGTCGAAACTCGTCGGCCGGTCTCCCGTGTGTTCGAGAGCTTCGTAGACGAAAGCCGCCGGCAAACCCAGGTCCCGGAACACCGGGCGCAGCGCCTGGATCTTCCCGGCCCGCCAACTCTGCCGCCTCGCGATAGCCGCGACCTCCTCGGGGATCCGCAGCTCGTACAGATCACCCAGTAGCCCGCGGTCGTTCTCGATCAGGTAGACCAGCGGGTCGTCCTCGTCGCGGAGCTGCCGCAGGTGCTTGGCCACGGTGGTGTGGTCCAGACCACTGGCCACATCCAGCGACCTGGTGCCGAATTCGATGTAGCGGCTGCCGGTCTTCATCGCCGCCTCACCCACAGCGCGCAGCACCATCCGGACGGCCGGCCCGGTCCTGCCCGGGTAGCGGTCCTGCTCCACCAGTACCAGCGCCGACCACCATTCGCGGATGAACTGAAATTCCGCGGAAGTTGATCGTTGTTGTTGAGTTGCCAGGGTGGCCCTGACCGCGCGCTGTGTAGGGGGCTTGCTTGTGGGGGATATACGGACAGGTCTCACATTGGTGTTGTTCGCCTTCGCTTTTTGGACCCAGGAGACGGCGTTGCGCCAGTCGCCGACCAGCGCTTTACGCCGGGCCGCCTCGTACCGGTAGCGGGCGTAGAACGAGGCCAGGCCGGGCCACGCGCCGCACTGGACCCGGCTGATGACATCCACCAACTGCATCCCCGCCCACGCCGCCGCGGCGAGGACGGCCTGGCGGGCATGGGAAGGGCTGGGGTAGCGGGCGCTGTCGTACAACCCGGTGGTGGCGATCCGCAGATAGTCCGCGGCCAACTCCCGCGGGCCGCCGTTACGCGGGACATACCCGACCGCCGCGTCGCCGGACCCGACCGCCAGGCGGTCCCGTTCGGAGCGGTCCGCCGACACCGCCCGAAGCTCCACCGCTAGGGCTTCCTTCAGCGCAGCCCACACCGCCGGCGGGTTGGGCTGCCTCGCGACGCCGTACGCCGCGGCCAGCGTTCCCCGGATACGTTGAAAACCGCCACTGCGATGCCTCGACCCAGGCGGCCTGATCAGCCCATCGGTCAGGTTCAGCATCGGCAGCGGATCCATCGTCGGCGTCCGGGCGGCCAGCGCCAACGCAAAATCGCGGGCGTCCTGAAACGCCACCGGCACGGCCAACGGGATATAGACATGGACCCCGCCCGACTGTGACTCGTCACTGATCATCCGGCCGCCGGCCCGCCGAACCAGCTCGGTGACCGCAGCAACATCCCGCAGCACCGAGGCCCGGTCCGCCTTCGAAGTGTCCAGATCGACGACCAACAACCGGGTATCACCGGCGGCCGAGAAGACCGGGATCGCCGCCGGCACCGCCGGCAGCCGGTCCGTGAGCCCCCTGGTGCCCTTCTTCGGGTACGCGCGGCCGCCGTTGGCTGATTCGCGGACGATCGGCCGCGCAGCCATCAGCGGCGCCAGAGCGCGCCAGGCAGCAGCCGCTTCGCCGGCCTCGCCGGAAGCCTGGGTCGGCCCAGCGTTCGGCGTGTCGGCTCCAGCTTCGGAACCCAGCGCAGGGTGAGCGGTATCGTCAGAGCTGCTCATCCAAGCAGACCTTTCGTTTGTGCGCAGATCAGGCGGCCAGGCCCGATCTGCTCGACCTTGGCCCCCTGTTCTTGCAGGGGGCTTTGTCGTGGTGTGGAGTTGTCCGGGGGGCGTGCATAGCTTTTAGGTCAGGGAAGACTGCCCTCCCTTCGCTTTTCGGGGTTTACGATGGCGCCGTCGTTCAGGTGGGCGGCCCAGGTCAGGGGAGAGGCGCCAAGACCGCTGGCGGGGGGGATTTGCGCCCGGGCCGAAGAGGGCAGCACTGATCATCGGCCGGCTGGTCCGCGGGTGGTCAGCGGAGTGCGGCGTGTCGTGACCGTTTGGTGCTGGACGCTGCGCAGGGTATGCGCTAGCCTCAGAGCTGCCTCTCACAGCAGACCTTTCGCTTTGTGACAGATCCGGTTGGCGCCAGATCTCTCAGACTCAGAGCCTTCCCGTTGGCGCGGGAGGGCTTCTGTCTTGTGTGGAGTTGTCGGTGGATCGGTGCGCTAGGCGCTCTGATCCAGGACCATCTCCTCCCTGGGGTTCATCGAAGCGGCGCTGATATCCTGCGACACAAGCGAGTCGAGGTAGTCGTTGAGCGGCAACCCGAGGGCAGCGGCGCGCTGGCGCATGTGCTGCCGCACGGCCGGATCCAATCGCAGCAGGATCGCCGCACGCGGGCCCTTCGTGGGCCGGCCGCGACCTTTTCGCCCATTGGCGGCAAAGGTCGGCGACGTGTGGACGGCGAACGGCGCAGCCGATGGTGTGAGCAGGTCGCTTAGCACCAGCTGCTCGAGGTAGCTGTTCATGCTTGTGGCCGGGCTGGAGTCCAGCCGCTGCTGCAGCTGGTCCCGAAGCGCCAGTGGTACCCGAAAGATGACGCCGACGCGGCTGCGCTTGTCGCTGTCCATACGGCAGATCGTCCCGGTAGGTGCTAGCAGAAAAGCGGAGGCGCGCCGAGACAACGGGCTCTGGTCCCCGTAGACAAGCGGACCGCGCGGGGATCCCTCACCTAGCGACCGCCGGGGAGGGATGGGCAGCCGAAGCCACCGGGGCGCGCGACACGCCGGCCGACGCTGGCTCGCTAGTTCGGGGCGTGTTGTACTCTCAGAGCTGTCCACCCAGACAGACCTTTCTTTGTTTGCCGACCGATCAGCTCCAACTGATCCGCCTATCGACGAGCCGTCCCGCTCCAACGGGGCGGCTTTCGTCTTTTGAAGTTGTGTCAGGCGACCCCAGGGTCAGGCCGTTTTCAGCGGCAGCTCCTCATGTCCTCGGCCCCGCGGGTTCAGCCAGAGCGGACACCCGTTGGCATCCACCTCATCTCGGTCGATAAGGGCCTGCATGTAGGCGGCGAGGGCGATGCCGGCGGCGTCGGCTGCTCGGTTCGCTTTGGCCCTGATTTCTTCGTCGACCCTGCCCTGGAGCAGCACCGGCTTGGATCCCTGGACGTGGATGCGCTTGGCGCGACCTTTGACCGCAGACATGTCGCAAGTTTGGCGGGCAATGCATTCATTACGTGGGAACTGGGGTGGGACACGCTGGCCGGAGTGCTGCAGGGAACTTGTTGACCCCCGGTTGGAGTACCCGGCGAAGGGCTGGTTCCGACGTGGCGCGGGCCGCTCACGAACTGAGCGGCAGCCAGACCTTGCAGCGTACGATCACACTAATACTAGACGCGTTCTGTCACCCGCGAAAAAGTCGAATGCGCGCGTCGCGCTCCCGTTGCCAGCATTCGGTCAGTTCTTCCGTAGCGACACCGTAGAGCTCGGCGAGCCGGACCACTGCATCCTGACCCAGCCTGCGGGCGCCACGCTCGAACGTCCCCAGGGTGCCGTGGGTAATGCCGACGGACGCTGCGGCCACGACGCGAGTCAAGCCGACGCGGTTGCGTAGATCGGCCGGACGCAGATCGCCCGCCGGTATTGGTACCAAGTCTGCGACTTGAACCTTGAGCGCCTGCGCGACCGCCAGCAGGTTCTCGGTGCTGGGCTGGGTGAGTCCGGTTTCCCAGTGGCCGATGGTCGACTTCTCCACGCCCGCGACAAGTGCCAACTGCTCAAGGGACAACTTGGAGCGTGTGCGTGCCTGCTGCAGTCGGGACGGACTGAACCGTCGGACACCGCCTCGAGACACGGTCCCCCTCGTCCATGATCGCCGTGGTGATTTCGTCGCTCATCATGACAGTCCTTGACTTGAGGGTTGATTGGAGTGATACTTATACTAGACTCATAGAAATCGCTGGAATGGGAAAGGGGACCGGGTTTGATCGCTGGCAAGAAATGCTGGTGTCCGGGCAGAGCACGGGAGCGGGCAAGGCGGCCCAGCTAACCCAGATTGTCAGGTTGGACTATTCCTCCGGCTGAGCAGGCAGGTAGTTGATGATGCGAATAAGCATCTCCGTCCATCTGCTGCGGTTGAGGCTGTATCGCACCCACAGGGCTCGACGCTCCCCGGCGGGTACCGATGCGATCACGATGCCAACCTTTTCCAGGGCTTCCAGATGGTTGCGAACGGTCATCCGTTCGCTGCCAATTGCGGTAAGAATCTCACCGATGCGGGAGGCGGGGTGGTCGGCCAGGAAGTGGGCGATCTGAATCCGGATCGGGGCTTTGATGACCTCGTAGGCCTCGTCGATGGTTCGGGGCATTGGTGCAAGTTCATGGACGGTCCAGGACATTGGGTCATCGTGCCGTATGGGGAGCCCGTCCGGCGAGCTATTCGACACCGGCGTTTCTGCAGGTGCAGGCGCGGTTTCGGTGTCCGGTCCGGTCGGGCGGGGTTGTGTCGGAACGCTCCGACCGGCAGGCCGCCCTTCCCAGCAGGTTGACCGTCGGCGTCGTCAATTCCGGCCAGCCGAGGTTGTCCGCTCTTGCCGCGGGGTTTGGCGACTTCCCTTCCCTACCCAAATCCGGCGCCGGTTCCGTTCGCGGAAGGCATTCTTTGGCTCTGTCATGGCGTCTCCCGATGAGCGAGTCGAAGTGGGTTGTCGGAGGAGACAAGTACGCTCCCGACCCAAATGCGGACACCTCGACGCGAACAATCTTTTGATTCACCCGTTCGGCCGTCAGTTGCCGCGCGGGTTCGGCGGCCGGCGCAGACCGGTGGAGATTACGGTTACCCCGGTTCGTTCGACATCGGCGACCTGTTAAGGTCCCACTCTCAGTAGAACGTAACCAGCCGACCACACGTCGTGACACAGCCAAGTGCGGTCAGTTCAGCAGGCGCAGCTGCAGGAACGGGTCTCACCACCATCGGACGAACGAGCGGCGCTGGCCAGAGGGAGTCTTTGATGCGGCAGCACGGACGCGCCAGCCACGCCCGCAAGCCAGCCTGCGCGGCGCTGGCCCTCGCGGCCGCCTTCATCGCTGGCTGCAGTGGCGCCAACTCGGGAGTGACCGTTCAGACCGTCCCGACGACGACCAATCTGCCGGTGACGGCGACAACCACAGCCAGTGAGACAGGTTCCGAGAATGTGACCACCGGTATCCCGAATTCGACGGCTCCTTCCACCGGGGCAACGACCTCGGGCATGGCCAGCCGGGCTAGCAGTCCCCGGTCTGCCAGCACATCTCCGCACCCACGATCCTCGGGTGCCAGACAATGGCCGGCGGACTTCACCCCTGCACAACAAGATTCGGCAAAGGCGGCGATAGCGGCCTTTGATGGATTTACCAGGGTCTCGGCGGACGCCCAAGCACGTCCGGCCCTGAAAGACTGGACCAAGGATATCCGGAAATACGCTGCGGATCCGACCGCAGCCCAAACACTGCATAACCTGGCCACTCTTGTCTCGGCGAAGGTGCATGCCGTGGTTTCATCGACCTATGAGACCACAAGCGTGAAATCCGCAGATGGGCACAAGGTCGTGGTGCAGTCGTGTGTCGATAGCAGCAAAGCATCAATTGCTGACTCCTCCGGCCATATCGTGAAGCTGCGACCCGACCAACACCCGCGGACACTGTTGACGTTCAACGTCTACTTATATGCGGCAAAAGACGGCGGCTGGTTGGTCGGCGAAACCATCGTTCCGGATCCCGCGAAGATATGTTGATCACGCGCCGAAGAATGCCGGTGACTTTCGCGGCGATCTTGCTGACCACCACTCTGTTCATGCTCGTTCCTTTGCCTGCGTTCGCGGACCAGACCTGCTACACCGGACCCGACCATCAACTTATCTGCGAAGTCAGTAGTGCTGGCAGCCATGGCACGGTGCCACCACCTCCTCCCGCCGCAGGAAATGACGGTTCGGGATCGGCTCCGGCAGGCGGTGCGTCAGGGGCGTCGGCGGGTTCTAGCGGATCACGTGGTGCTACCGGAAACCCGAATATGGCGATAGCCGCAGGTGAGTGTGCCTGGAGAGTGCTCAGTCCAAGTCCACCGGCGGGCGATGTCCGCTGGAAAAAGCATGACCCGGCGACCGGAGTCATCCTGTACAACCTTTGCAACGGCCCGGTTCAGTATCAATTTGCTGCTTCGCTGGCAGCGGCGCCGCCGCCTCCGCCGCCTCCGCCGAGTCCGGCGGTGTTGGCGGAGCAGGCGTATGCGGAGTTGGTGTTGCCGAAGCCGTCGTTGGGGCGTTCGCCGGATTTGGCGAAGGGTGATCCGGCTCAGGGTGGTCGGGCGTACACGGTGGTGAATTTGTGGACGCGGTATTTCAGTGATCCGGCGGGGTGGGTGCCGACATCGAAGACGGTCAAATTACGGGGCGTTTTCGCGACGGTGACTGCTACGCCGTCGGCTTTGCTGTTCGATCCGGGTGACGGGAATGCGGCGGTGTCGTGTCCCGGTCCGGGTCGGCCGTGGCGGGAGTCGGATGGTTTCGATCCGCCGGGCGCGGGGGAGTGCGGTTATCAGTACAGAAAGGTCGAAGCGAAACCGATTACCGGTACCGAGTCCATTTCTTGGTCGGTGACGTGGATCGGCTCGGCCGGGGCGGGCGGTACGTTCGCCGGTTTGACGACGTCGGCGAGCTCGGATTTCTTGGTGGAGCAAATCCAGATTGTGGTGAAGCGATGATGGCTTTCGGTCGGGGCGGCACCGCTGTGAAGGAACGCGATCCGCTTGCGCGGCTCAACGGCGCCAAAGGGATGCTGCCCAGCGCCCGGTCGTCGCTGCCGACGAAGCGCCGCAGCCGCGGATATGTGGCTTTGGGTGTGGTGTTGGTGGTGGGTTTGGGTGCGTTGGGCGGCTTTGCGTACACCTCGGCGGGGGCGAAGGTGCCGGTGGTGGTGGTGGTCCGGGAGGTCCCGGCCGGTCATCTGGTGTCCCGGGACGATGTGTCGACCGTGGATGTGGCCGGCGCGGTCGTCGCGGTGGGCGGTGACCGCATCGATTCGGTGCTGGGCCAGACGGCCACGGTGGATCTGCTCCCGGACACCCTGTTGCAGCGGTCGATGCTCACGGCCGGTCCGCTGCTCAGCGCGGACCAGGCGCAGGTCGGGGTGGCGGTGTCCGGCGGGCAGATCCCCGCCGACGGGCTGCAGCCGGGGGATACGGTGCAGGTGCTGCAGCTGCCGGGGAAGGACGCGGTGAAGGCGCCGGGCGCGGCGGACACCGCGGGGGACAGGGCGGTCGCTTTGGTCGCCAAAGCCTCGGTGTTCGCCGCCCGGGCCGACCCGTCGTCGGCGTCGGGAACGTTGGTGACGCTGCTGGTGCCGGCCGCGGCTGCGCCGGACATCGCGACGGCCAGCAGCCGCGGCCTGGTCGCTTTGGTGAAGGTGGCGCGGTGATCGTCGCGGTGTGTTCGGACCGGGGGTCGCCGGGGGCGACGACGTTGGCGGTCGCGTTGGGGTTGGTGTGGCCGGGCGAGCACCTGGTGGTGGAGGCCGACCCCGCCGGCGGCGTGTTGACGTTCCGGATGCGCCACGCCCGGTCGGGGCAGATGTTGGAACCGGAACCGGGAGTGACGTCGTTGGGTGCGGCGGCGCGGCTGGGGTTACCGGCCAGCGCAGTGCCCAGCTATGGGCAGCCGACCACATTGGGGGTGTCGGTGATCCCGGGGCCGTTGTCGGCGGAACGGTCGACGGCGTTGCGCGGGTTGTGGCCGCAGATCGCTGCCGAGCTGCACGATTGGCCGGGGACGGCGATCACCGATCTGGGCCGGTTGCAGCCGGGTCACCCCGGTTTGCCGGTCGCGAAGGCGGCCACGTCGGTGCTGCTGGTGGGCCGCGCAGATGTGGAGGGACTGTTCGGGTTGCGGGAGCGGGCCGCAGCGATGGTCCAGGTGTTGGGCGACCCGGACCGGGACCGCCCGTCGGTCGCCGTCGTCGTCACCGGACCGGCCAACACCCGCAAGGAAGCGTTGGCGGCGGCCGGGCAGATGCTGACGACGGTGGGATCCCCCGTTTCGGTCGCCGGCTTCTTCGCTGTCGACCCGGCCGGGGCGAAGGCGTTGTGGGCCGGTGAGGTGACCCGCAAACTCGCCGGTAGCGAGCTGATCCGCTCCGCCCGGTCCATCGCCGAACGGGTCATCGCGTGGTGGCCGCAACTGGCCGCGACCCCGCCGCCGGCACCAGAACAACCCCCCGCGCCGCCGCCGCCGGCGCTACAGGAGCGCGACACCGCGGTGCCAGCAGCCGCGGCAACGGCAGCGGGCTGGACACATCGGGGACAGGGAGCGCGGACATGACCTTCACCCGGAAACCTTTGGACACCGCCGGTGTGGAATCCGTTCAGGTGAGAGCTGACCGGGGTGGGTGGGTGCGCCGAGCCGCCGGGCGGGCCGGCCGGGCGGCGACACCTGCCACGGTGACGGCCGGGTCGGGGGAGGGGCCGTGACCGCGGACCGGCCGGATCCGGAGTTGGTGAAGACGTTGCAGGCGCGGATCGCCGACGAGATGACCGCGCACCAGCAGCGCCGGGAGGCCCGCGGTGAGCGGGAGCTGTCCCGGGACGACGAGCGGCAGATGGCGTTGTCGTTGATGCAGGCCGCGGTGAGCAGGCACATGGAAAACCAGCTGGCCAGCGGCCTGGAACTACCGGATGCCTCCTACGATTTCGCGTTGGTCAAGGCCATCGAGGACTCGATGTTCGAGGCCGCTGAGCTGCAGGAATACCTCGACGACCCGCTGGTGGAAGACGTGAACATCAACGGCTGCGACGAGGTGTGGGTGACCTACGCCGATGAGCGGGGGACGGTCCGGGGCCGGCCGGTCACCGGCACCGACGAGGATTTGGTCGCGTTGGTGCAGACGTTGGGTTCCTACGCCGGTAACAATGCCCGGCCGTTCACCAGGGCGCATCCGCAGCTGGATGTGCGGCTGCCCGACGGTTCCCGCCTGTCGGCGGTCATGGGGGCCTGCGAACGGCCGGCGGTGTCGATCCGCCGCAACCGGTACCCGCAGATGTTCCTGCCCGAGTTGGTGCGGCTGGGTACCGTCGATGCGCGGTTGGCGGCGTTCCTTCGGGCGGCGACGATAGCGAAGGCGAACATCGTGATCGGCGGCGCCACCGGCGCCGGAAAGACCACAATCCTGCGGGCGTTGATCAACTGCGTCGACCCGCAGGTCCGGCTGGTGACGGTGGAGCGGGCGTTGGAGTTGGGGTTGCGGCGGCACCCGGAGCTGCATCCCAATGTGGTGGAGCTGGAAGAGGTTCTGCCCGACGCGGACGGCCTGGGCGGGGTGAGCCTGGGTGAGTTGGTGCTGCGGACCCGGCGGATGGACCCGGGCCGGGTCATTTTTGGCGAGGTGATCGGGCCGGAAGCTGTCCACATGTTGAACGCGGCCAGCCAGGGCAACAACGGAAGCCTGTCCACGCTGCACGCCCGGTCCGCGCAGGACGTGTTCGCCCGCCTGGCCACCTACGCCGCCCAGTACGAACACCTGCCTTTCGAGGTCACCCACGCGTTGATCTCCGGCGCCATCGACTTTGTGGTCTTCGTGGAGAAGAACCGCCGTAGCGGCGGGAAACGGTGCGTCACCGAAGTGTTCGAGGTGTCCGGTTTCGCCGGGGGCCGGGTGTCCGGCGGCACCATTTTCGGGCCGTCCCGCATCGATGGGCGGGCGGTGCGGACCGCGACGTCGATCACCACCGCCCGGGACACCGATCTGATCGACGCCGGCTACAACGACGCCGACGACAGCTGGCCCGACCGGTACGACGACGCCGACTGGTCCACCCCGGATCCGGCGTAGAAGGGCAGGACGATGGCGCTTCCCGATCTGCGTTTTCTGCTCGCGGTGTTGTGGTCCGGCGCGTTGGGCGGCGCGGTGCTGCTGATCATCCTGGGCGTCCGCGGCGCCCCGCAGGTGCCGGGTCAACCGCCGCCGCGGTGGGCGTTGCTGTGGGCCGCGTTGCGCCGGCCGGCGGTGGGGGCGCGGATCGCCGGCGGGGTGGCGGTGTTCGCCGCCGTTGTGGTGTTGACTCGCTGGCCGGTCGCGGCGGCGGCGATGGGCGCCCTGGTGATCGGGTGGCCGGCGTTGTTCGGCGGCAGCCGGCTTGAGCAGTTGCAGATCAGTCGGCTGGAGGCTTTGGTGGGGTGGACGGAGGCGCTGCGGGACACCATGGCCGCGCACGCCTCCCTCGAGCAGGCGATCCCGGCGACCAGCGTGAACGCCTCTCCCCTGCTGCGGCCGGCGTTGCTGCAACTGGTCGGGCAGCTGCAGGCCAGGGTCCCGATGGACCGGGCCCTGCGGCAGCTCGCCGCGACTTTGGATGATCCGTCCGCGGACACGGTCATCGCGGCGCTGATCATGAACGTGTCCCGCCGCGGTGACCGCCTGGGCGATGTGCTGTCCGGGTTGGCGGTGACCGCCAGGGAGGAACTGGACCTGCGGCGAAAAGTGTCGGCCGGGCGCCGGGAGATCCGCCGCGGGGTGCGGATCATCATCGGCATCACCATCGGCTTCGGCGCCTACTTCACGATGTTCGGCGGCGCCTACATGAAGCCGTACAGCACCGTCGGCGGTCAGGTCGCGTTGGCGGTGGTGTGCGGCATGTTCATCGTCGGGTTTCTGTGGCTGCGCCGGCTGGCCGGTGCGGCGCCGCAAAAGGCGTTCCTGGCCCGGCCCGGGTCGGTCCCCGATCCCGCGGATGTGGCGCTGGTCGCCTCGCTGACCGGTGCGTCCGGCCAGGCTTCCGCCGGGTTGCCGAACCTGAGCGGCCCGGATGTCGCCGCCCGCCGCGGGGGCGTGACTCGATGATCGCCCTGGTGGGTGTCGGCGCCGGGATCGGCGCGGTGTTGTTCTGGTTGATCCTGCAGATCGCGCCGCCGAAGGATTCGGCGCTGGTCCAGTTGGGCAAACTCGACGCGATGCACGCCCGCCACGCCAGCGGCGGCCCTCGCAGCGCGGCGGTCAGGCCCGCGGCGCGCGACGTGCACAGCCGGGTCGGCGCGTTCGTCGCGGAGCGGCTGCACCGCCGGGGGGTGGCGTACACCAGTTTGCGGCAGGACCTGGCGTTGACCGGGAAAAGTTTCGAGTCGGCGATGGGCCGCAAAGTCCTCGCGTTCGCCGCCGGGTTTCTGCTGTCCCTGACCCTGGTGGTCGCGTTGACGCTGGCCGGTCTGGTCAGCTTCCCGCCGGGCAGCCCGCTACTGCTCGCGGCCGCGGTCGGTGTCGGGTTCTTCTTCCTGCCCGACCTGGACGCCAGGACCGCGGCGGCCAAGCGGCGGCAGGAGTTCGAAGCGGTGCTGTACGTCTACGAGGATTTGGTGGCGTTGGAGATGGCCGGATCGGCGGCGGCGGAAGAGGCGCTGCCCTCGGTAGCGCGGGTCGGGGTGGGCTGGCCGCTGGCGTTGATCCGGGACACCCTGTACCGGGCCAGCCGGGCCACCTCGAAAAAAGACCAGTGGGACGCCCTAGCAGAGTTGGGCATCCGGATCGGGGTCACCGAACTGCGGGACCTGGGACAACTGATCAAACTCGTCGCCCACGACGGCGCGAAAGTCCGGGAAACCCTGACCGCCCGGGCCGCGACCGGCCGCCGCCGCCGCCTCGCCATCGCGCAGGGCGACGCCGGAGAACGGGACCAGTCGATGCGGCTCGCCCAGATCGTCCTCGGGTTCGGTTTCATCCTGTTCCTCGGCTACCCCACCGTCGCAGCCATCGCCGGGCTCTGACCTCCAACAAAATCCACAAACGAAAGGAAGGTGGCGTCGCCGCTGTAGTCGATTCCATTCCGCCCCGGCATCCGCGCCGAGACGGACATCTCCACCACACACTGAGCAACAGAAGGGTTTTCAGATGGGCGCAGTCGAGGTGCAGTTCCTGTGGGCGTGGTACTTGGTGCGGGTCAAAAAGATCCGGGAAAACTCGGACCGCGGGGAGATGGTGAACCAGGCGATCGTGATCGGGATCCTGGCGGTCATCGCGATCACCGTCGGGGCCATCTTGATGGCCAAGGCCAAGGCCGCCGCGAACAACGTCAAAGTCCAGTAGTAGCCGGCGCGATCACAGGTGTCCGGGCAGGCGGTGAGGTGGCGGGCCTGGTTGCTGCGCCGGGTGCGCACCGCCCGGTCTACACCGGACCGCGGGTACCAGGCGATCGAGGCGGTGATCATCGTCCCGCTGATCATCATTTTCACGATGCTGATCGTGCAGTTCTCGTTGCTGTGGCACGGCCGGCACGTCGCGCAGGCGGCAGCGCAGGCCGCGGCCCGGTCGGCCGCCGGCTATACCGCGACCGCGGCGGCCGGCCAGGCCGACGGCGCCGCCTACCTGGCGCAGGTCGCCCCGACACTGCTGCTGAATGCGGCGGTGACGGTGACCCGCACCGCGACCACTGTGCAGGTCAATGTGCGGGCGAAAGTGGTTTCGGTGATCCCGTTCGGCAACTTCTCGGTTTCCGAGGTGGCCGCCGCGCCGGTCGAAAGGTTCGTCGGGTGAGCGGCGCGCGGCCCACCCGTACGACTTTCGCCCGCGCAGCGGCCGGGTTCCGGCGGTGGCTGCGCCACCCCAGCCCCAATTCCCGTCGACCCAGTCCCCGGCTGCTCAGCGGGGACCGTGGGTCGGCGATCATCGAATTGGCGATCGTGGTGCCGGTGGTCATTGTGTTGCTGCTAACAGTGGTTGGGTTGGGCCGCTACAGCCAGTCCACGATTCTAGTGGAACAGGCCGCCGCCGCCGCGGCCAGAGCCGCGTCGTTAACCGCCAGCCCCGGGGACGCCGACCGGGCCGCCCGGGGCGCGGCGGAGGCGACGCTGTCCGGTGCCGGTCTGTCCTGCACCACCATGAACACATCGGTGGACACTTCGGCGTTCCGGCCCGGCGGTCAAGTCCAGGTGCGGGTGACGTGCTCGGCGGACCTGTCGCAGCTCGCGTTGACCGGAGTGCCGGGCCGCTCGACGCTGACATCGTCGGCGACGGCGCCGCTGGAACAATTCCGGCAGTTCCGGACACCGGCCGGATGAGCACCACTGAAATTCCG
The DNA here is from genome assembly GCA_038204125.1 of Mycobacteriales bacterium. GTDB lineage: Bacteria > Actinomycetota > Actinomycetes > Mycobacteriales > Nakamurellaceae > Nakamurella. Next base: position 42,088 of record JBBRDH010000008.1, on the reverse strand, counting down.
AGGCGCCGCGGGTTGCGGGGGCGTCTTCACCCCGGGGCCGACGTGGGCTCCGATCGCGGGTCGGCGGCGCTGTGGATGGCGATCGTGATGGTCGCGTTGCTGGCCTTTGCCGGGCTGGTCCTGGACGGCGGGAACGCCCTGGCCTCGCGGGGCCGGGCCGCGGATGTGGCGCAGCAGGCCGCCCGGGCCGGCGCGGACGCGCTCAGCCCGACCACCGTGTTCGCCGGCGGCGGCGCCGGGTCGCTGACCGCGCAGCGGGCCGCCGCCAACACCGCCGCCCACCGGGTGCTTGTTGCCGCCGGCGTCACCGGCGAGGTGAACGTCACCGCCCGGTCGGTCACGGTGACCGCCCACGCCACCCGCCGCACCGCGATCCTGTCCGCGGTCGGTATCGACCAGGTGTCCGGTACGGCGTCGGCGACCGCGGTCCCGCTGCTCGGCGCCACCGCTGGAAGGTGAGAAACGATGCTCCGAAGAACCAGACAACTGGGCGCCGCGCTGCTGCTGGTGCTGCTGCTGATCGGCGTCCCCGCCCTGCTGTGGCAGACCGTCGGCGACCCCGCCGCCGGTCTGCGTTCGTTGATGTCGGGGCACCTCACCGACCGGGACGTCCTGCGGGTCTTGGCGGCGATCGTGTACGCCGCCGCCGCGGTGGCCTGGGCGCAGTTCACCGTCGCCTTCGTCGTGGAGCTCGCCTCCGGGGTCCGCCGGTCGCCGGTGCCGCGGCGGATACCCGCGGTCTTCGCCGGTCAGCAGCATTTCGCCCGCGCCCTGGTCACCGCTGTGCTGCTGCTGGGCCCGACCCTGCTGTCCGCGGCCGGACCGACGATGACCGCCGTCGCGGCCGGCCCGCCCGCGGCGGTGTCCGTGCCGACCGGCGCCCACCCTGGGTCCGCTGCGCCGGCGGCGGCCACCCGGCTGGCCGCCACCCGCCCCGCCAACGCGACGGTGAGCATCACGACCGGCGGGCCGCGGACCTGGTGGGACCTGGCCGCCCACCACCTCGGCGCCGGCGACAGGTGGCGGCAGCTGTGGACTTTGAACCAGGGTCGGGTCCAGACCGACGGAACGGCGATGGCCAGCGCGTCGGGTGCGCTACGCCCCGGCTGGACCATCGAAGTTCCGCACACCGATACCGCCGTGACGCCGGACGCCGCAGCCGGCGCGCCAGCCCGCATTTCGGCCGGGGATGTGACGGTGGTGGCGGGGGACAGCATGTCGCAGATCGCCGCGGATCACGGCAGCACCACCGCCGCGCTGTGGAACACCAATCACGACCGCACCGAACCCGGCGGTCAGCGGTTCACCGACCCCGACTACATCGAGCCTGGCTGGACCATCCAGATCCCGCCCCCACCGGCGGGGCCGGCACCTTCGGCCGGGGAGGTGACCGTGGCGGCGGGGGACAGCATGTCGCAGATCGCCGCCGACCACGGCAGCACCACCGCCGCGCTGTGGAACACCAATCACGACCGCACTGAACCCGGCGGTCAGCGGTTCACCGACCCCGACTACATCGAACCCGGCTGGACCATCCAGATCCCACACCCGACGCCGCCCGCCCAGCCCGGCGCCGGCCGAAACCCAGTGTCGCGCAACGGCCACACCCACGCACCCGATACGAGGGCCGCCGAACAGGCGGCACGGCGGGCCGCCGCAGCGAAAACGGCGGCCGACCGGGCCGACCGACAGAAAGCCGCGGCCGCGAAAAGCCAGGCTGAGCAGACAGTGCGGCGCCACGCCGCCGCGGCCCGGCACAACGCCGAGCAGGGCTCAGCCGGCACGGCCGGCGCCGACCGAACCGCCCACCGGGACGCTGCCCCCGACGCCGCGGCCGCGCCGAGCCGCGCGGACCGCGCTATAACAGGGTCGACCACCGCCGGTGCCACCACAACCTGGCCGACCACAACCGCGTTACTTCCAGTCGGGCAGTCCGGAGGTCAGGGCGCCGCGGCGGGCGGCTCGGTCGAGCCGGATACGTCGGTGGCCGGGCCTCAGGTGTCGATGTTGGCCGCCGGCGGCGGCGCGGTGCTGCTCACCGCGCTGGGTGCGGCGGCGTTGCTGCGGGCCCGGCGACGGCAGTTCCGGGTGCGCCGCCCCGGCCGGGCCATCGCCGGGACCCCACCGGAACTGGCCGAGATCGAGAGGACACTGCTCTGCGCCGGTCAGCGCGGGCTGGCCGACATGACGTGGCTGGATCAGGCGTTGCGCAGCCTGGTGCACGGTCTTTCGGCCGTGGCCGGCGGGCAGCTGCCCGATGTGGTCGCGGTCCGCCTGGGCCGCGACGAGCTGGAGCTGATCCTGGCGACACCGCTGTCCGCGGCGGCGCCGCCGTGGCTGGTCGACGCCGCCGGGTTGCGGTGGGCGATTCGCCGCGGCGATGAGCTGCCCTACGACCCGGCTTTGCGGGAGGTGCACATGCCGCCGTTCCCGCTGCTGGCGTCGGTGGGTTACACCCCGGCAGGCGAGCACTATCTGATCGATTTGGAACGGGTCGGGTCGCTGTCGTTGACCGGGGACCGGGAGCGGTGCCTGAACATGGCCCGGTTCATCGCCGCCGAGGTTGCCTACAACAGCTGGTCCGAGCTGGTCGAGGTCACCATGGTCGGGTTCGGTCAGGAAATGGCCCAGATGCACCCGGAGCAGCTGCAGTACACCCCCGACCCGGCCCGGGTGCTGACCTCGCTGCGCGCTCACCTGACCGGCGTGCAGGACGTAATCGGCCAGGCCGAGGTGGACGTGGCTACCGGCCGGCTCACCGGCGTGGCCGGCGACACCTGGGGTCCCCGGGTGCTGCTGATCGCCCCCGACCCGAACGGCCCCGTCGAGCAGAACCTCGCCGACCTTCTCGCCACCCTGTCCGAGCACGCCGGCCGTTTGACCGTCGCGGTCGTCCTCGCCGGGACAGGGCCCGGCGCTGCGCAGACGACCTCTGCGGAGCCAATCGAGGCGGAGCCGACGGTGGCGGAGCCGACCCGGTGGCAGCTGCACATCGACGCCGACGGGGTGCTCACCATTCCGGCGCTGGGGCTCCAGTTGATCGCTGAGCAGCTGCCGCTGTCCGAGGCCGCCCAGCTGGCGCAGCTGCTCGCCCACGCCGCCACCGGGCCGGACCAGCCGATGCCCGCCGCCGACGGTGACCAGCCGTGGGATGCCGTCGCCGACGCCGCCGGTGGTCTGCGGCCCGAAGTCACCACCGCCGCCACCGCGCCGGCGTTGCGGGTCGCCGGGACCTGGCCGCACCGGCCCAACTCCATCCTGCCCCTACCGCCAGTGGAGTACTCGGCCAAGGCCGCGACCACCGAGCAGGACGTCGCGGCGTTGGCGCCGGGGATCAGCGACGAGATGCGGGCCCAGATCGGCGAACTGGATCCAACTCTGGACGAAGACCTGGCCGCCTGGCGGGACCCGGCCAGCGACCAACCGAAGCTGCGGCTCTTCGGGCCGATCGACGTGTGGAGCGCCCAGCTCGACCCGCGGCCGGCCGGCCGGCCGCAGAAGATCGAGGCGGTGGCGTACCTGGTGACCCGACCGCGGGGAGCCACCGCCGCGCAGACCCGCACCGACCTGTGGCCCGAAGACCGCGGCGACAGGGCCACCTCCAAAGTTCGCAACCTGATGCTCGGCACCCGCGGATGGCTGGGCGTGAACCCGCACACCGGCCGGGAATACCTGCCGCCCAACCCCGGCGAGGCCCGCGGCGGCCTGTACCTGATCGAGGGTGTGCTGTGCGATGTGGAGCTGTTCCGCCGGCTCCGGATCCGGGCCGCCGCCCGCGGCGTCGACGGCATGCCCGATCTGCAGGCGGCGCTGGACCTGGTGACCGGGGTGCCGTTCGAAGGCCGCCGGCCCCGCGGCTACCACTGGGTACTCGCCGCCGCCCTTGACTACCGTTACATCTCGGCGATCGGCGACGTGGCTCACACCCTGGCCACCCATCACCTCACCGCCGGGGAACCGGAAGCCGCGACCGCCGCCGCGCAGGCCGCGCTGACCGCCGGGTCCACCGCGGACGACGTTTTACTCGATCTCGTCGCTGCCTGCCATGCCCGCGGCGACACCGACGGCGGCGACACCTACGTCAAAAAGATCATGCGCAACTACGAAGCCGACACCGAAGAGGACATCCCGGTCCGAACCTACGAAATCCTGCTCCGCCGCGGCTGGCTACCCACCACGCACAGCGCATGACCGGCACCGTCCTGCCGCCCGGGCCGGGGCTGGTCCCGCTGTGGCTGCTCCTGTCCGGTCTGGTCGCGGTGCTGGCCGTCAGCCCCATCCTGGCCGGTTGGTCACTAGCGCTGTCCACCGGCGTCACCCACCGGTGGTGGGAGTGGCGCCCGGTCAGCACCCGGCGGTGGGCCGCCGTCGCCGCAGTGGCCGCCGCGCTGACCCTGGCCGCGGCCGGCGGCCGGCCGTGGCCGGCGTGGCTGCTGCTCGCCGCCGCCGGCGCCGTGCTGATCGTCGTCGACACCCAGCAACATTTGCTGCCCGCCCGGCTCGTTTATCCCCTGGCCGCCGCCGAGGCAGTCGTCCTCGCCGCCGCGGCGATCATCGACGGCGACGGGGCCGCGCTGCTCCGCGCCGCCGCGGCCGCCGCCGCCGTCGCCGCCGTGTGGCTGGCCGTACTTTTCGCCGCACCCACGGCGGTCGGACTCGGCGACGTGCGGCTCTTCGCCCTCACTGGCGGACTGCTCGGCTGGACCAACTGGCGGGCCGTGCTCTACGGCGAGCTCGCCGCATTCCTACTCGCCGGGATCACCGCACTGGTCATTTCCGTCGCCACCCCGGCGCGCCGACACCGAAAAATGCAAGTCCCCATGGGACCCGCCATTGTCGCCGGCGCCCTACTGGTGTGCTGGCTGTAGAACCTCCACCGCCGATCAATCGCTGGCGAAGCCAGCACCGCTCCGTCCCTCGATGCGCGCCATTCGGATTCCGACTCCCGGGCAGCCGGTCTCGGCCGCAAATCAGGTAAGTTTCGGCGACGCCCCCTTGATCGCCCGAAATCGGTAATGTTCAACCTCTTCTGAGGGAACGTATCGAACGAAATGAATATCATCGAGGCGGAAGCCGGCGACGGCGATTCGTTTGTCGAGGTCACTGCCGTAAGTTTGTCGGTGGTCGGACTGCCCGAACCAACGCAATCGCTTCTGCGGATCGGTCACGCTCAGAATCTTCATCGGTCGGCGGGCCGAGACTCTCGGTAACACAATCAGCCGCCGCGTTTCCTCCGGCCGCAAGGACCGGCGTTGTCCAACAGAGCACTTCGACGCTGGCCCAGCCCGGCAACGGCCGGGCGATCCTGCGGTACAGGGTGCGGTGCACGGCGCGGACAGTCGCTCTAGGCCGAACGGGTGCCGCGCAACTAGCGACAGGTCGGTTGTCTGTGGTCATTGAGAGACTAACGCCATGGCAGCTGGGCGGTCCAACTTCAAAGACGTAACCGTGACGTGCAGGGCTCCTCGAGCTGTCATCAGCTTCGATGCGTCGGCTGACTGGGAGTCACGAGCTGCTATCGTGATCGCCGCGATGGGCAAGTACTGGGGGGGCTCTCAGTTCATCCTAGTGCCTCATATGGCCGGCAAGGTGAATGCAGCCCTTTTGCGCCTGGCGTCGATCCACGACCCTGACCACGTTTTCGAGTTCAACTTCTCCGACGATGAGCTGGCTAAGTGCGCTGGCACCTACAAGCCGCCGACTGAAGAGCTGCGTCCCGCGGTTCTGCGGATGAGGAGTGCCCACAACTCTCGACCGCCCGAGGCCCTGATGGAGGCGACTTCGGTCTACAGAATGGAGATGGTTGAGAGGCGGCCACCATCGGGCAGCGTGTTCATGACCTCCGACCATATGGGGCCTATTACCCTGCTGTCAGGGATGCCGGGCGGAAACAACGACGGCGTCTACCAGGCAGTTCCGACGGAATGCGGTGGATCGATCGGTCTGGCCATGGCAATGCGGGCAGGATTCGTCGAGCCGCCGACTCTCCCGTTCGTCATGGACGCGAGCTTCGCCTTGGACCCGCGAGACTTCGGCTACGCGCTCGGCAGGAACAACCCGACCAGAAAGATCTTGACCTCGACCGGAGGGCTATCGGTCGCCAACCCTGAACCATCGAGTGTGCCGGAATCGTGGAGACGAACTGAGCCGGGAATTGACAAGATCTACTTCACTGCGGACATTTTGCGGACATCGATCACTGTCGTCGGTTCGACGGTCGAGGACTTCTGTCTTGCGTTTGCCTTAGACAGAATGACAGGCCATGTTTTGTGGCTGGCCGGCGACCTTCTAGCTGATGAGGAAAACGGGGAGCAAATTGAATTTGCCATCTTTGAATTCCTAAACGGTGCTTACCAACGAAACTCTGACAGCGCCATCACCTCCGCTTCGTGGGCGAAAGAAGCGCTGGGTCAGTTAGTCGAAGAGCGCTTCCGGCGGAACTTCGTGGTGGCGACCGATTCGGTGGACGTCAAGTACATCGCACCAATCGGCTTAGCCAGCGGGCCACCGTGTTTGTTGGCTTGCATGCCTAGCGACTTCGGGATCCATCTCACCCTGCCAACGATCGAAGACAACGTCGGCGGGATTAATCTGACCCAAAGCATCCCAGTCCACGTGCCCACATCTGCGTCGCTCGCACCCAAGGGCATGCCGTTCTGGGAAGTGGACGTGACGGTCGAAGCCACGACAACCCCTATGGGCAGGAACTCGCCACACAAGATGATCGAGGGCGATCCGAGCTACTTCGGCATCACAACAGCACGCAGTTCCCAGGCTGGCATCAGCTTCCATGCGCAGAGCCAAGGACTTATTCTAGCTGGGCAGCCTCTCCGTCACGCCATTGCCAGGCCGAAACTGCGGTTCCCCAATCTACTTGAATGGATTCAAGCCCGGTGCTCGCCTAATGGTCACTTCTCCTCGGCCCAGCCATCTGACGCTGGGCGACGAGCCATGGTCGCCGCCGATCTGTACGGCGGGCGCGACCAACTAGCAGAGGGGCTGCAGACACATGGCCGGTTATTCCGACAATTCCTGCCGCCGATCGCCAAGAAAGGCATGCCGTACCCCCGAGGACCACGGTTTCTTCATCAAGGATCTCGAAGGTGGCGTGTTGTCGTTCCGCGCAGCGATGAGGGTCCTTCACCCGGACATGGATACGCGGGAAACGAGGGCAGACGTCCGAGCCCAGCTCGACACAATGCTCAACCGGTCCATCTTGCGTCGTGGTTTGGTCCTCCGCTGCCACGCCTGTCGTCGAGTCAGCTTCTTCGCCATCGATGCTGTTGGTCGACGCAACCGGTGCACACGTTGTAACAGCAAGAGCCCGCTGGTCCAGACCGCCTGGATCACACGCAAAGACGAGCCGGAGTGGTTCTACGACCTGCATGCATCGGTCGGAGGATTGATCAACGGCAACGGTGACGTGCCGATCATGGCCGGGCGATACCTGGCCGGGTTGACTCAGCGGCCCTTCGCTGACGTCCCCGAACTGGACTTCGTCAGCAAGAGACCAAGACCAGATGAGATCGACTTAATTGCGCACGTCAACCGACAGGTTCTCGTGGGCGAGGCGAAGTCCATAGACCACATCGGCGAGAAGGTGCGCAACCGTCAAGAGGCGGCTGCGAAGTTCATCCGAGTGGCCAAGTTCTTACACGCCGACCAGATCGTCCTAGTGTCGTCGGGTGTCGATCCATGGAACCCAACGTCAGTCGAGACCCTGGCGGACGCGGTCGAGCGTGCGAACTGGAACTTTGGTCCTGCTCCATTGATCAGGCTTATCACGGGCATCGGGTCTGACACGGTCAGGGACCTCGACGTCCTGGGCCAACCCTGGAAGGAAGCGCGGATCTAGTCGGTATCCTCCTCCAAGGAGCAAGCTGCCGATGGGCGTCCCTGCCCCGGTGCAGCTCGTCACTACGACTCCCTTCCATTCGCCGTCAGTGAACCTCGTCCAATCTGTCGGACCGGCCGTGATGAGCGCCATTGGAACCCCCACGCCCGCCCCTGGCGGTACCAGCTCCACAAGCTCCGATCCTTCGCCTTTGCAGGTCTGGACACTGGTGCTCGCCGCGCTCGCCGTCCTCACAACACTTGCATCAGCGTGGCTGCTGCGCCGCACGGGCAAAGGGACTGTCGAGGCTGCAAAGAAGTCAGCCAATGCGGCGGAGACGAGCGCTCGCGCATCAGGCAGAGCGGCATCAGCAGCCGAACGAGCAGCGGATGCGAGTGCCAGAGCAACTCTAGCTGCGGAAACAGGCACCAGCCAGCTCGAAGTGCGCTCCAAGCGTGAGGAAACCATGAGGAACCTTCGATGGGCGGCCGAGTGCTCCGTCGACCTCGACCAGAACAAGGCTCGGCTTGGGCTTGCGCAGCTCAAGGCCCTGGGGTCGTCAGACCTACTCGATGCCGGTCAGCAACTGTTTATCGATGCAGCCCTTCAGGCCGTAGTCCGCCAGCCCCTACGAAGGATCGAGAATCATCCGGGCTCATCCAACAAGGTCGAAGTTGCCACCGAGTCGTTGACGACGCTCTACAGGCTCCTCGACGACGGTCCGGTATACCCTCTAGACGAGACTGAAGTGGAGGAGGATGAGCAGCCGTGACGACCTCCAACATGCCCGTGCTCGTCACAAGCGTTCAGGCTGAGGCCGCTCAGATGATCATCGATCGAGATCGGGCACAAGGGCGGGAGCCCGCAGATCCGATAGTAAAGATCGCCTCCGTCGAACAATCCTCTGCTGCTGACCAGCTCGCTATGCTACTCAACAAGTTGGACCGCACTACAGCTGAGATCCTACGGATGCGGTTTGCCCAGGGCTTGAGCGCCGAGGATGTTGCCGAGGCCCTTCGTCTGACGCCAGGCGCGGTGCGGATGCGAGTTCATCGAGGCCTATCGCAGCTCCGCCGCTGGATTGAAGACGCTGCCGGTAACGAGACCTTACCCGAATAAGAAGACGGCATTTCGGCTGACATTTTCCAAGCTAATCCTGGGTCTCCTTAATTCTCGGCAAGATGCGCAAATGGGCCGTAGATCCCGATAGAGGGCGTGTAGAGCCTCGGGCGCGGCACCCCCGACGTCCCGGCAATTTACATTCTGTCGGCCACCGGCTACGTCTTGACCGCCGATTCCGCCGAACTTGAGTGCGGTGACTCCTCCTTATGCCCCGGGCAGGGTTGGACATCAGCGTAGGTGGCGTCGTCCAGGGTCTGAGAAGACATCGCCGACCGTGTCGGGCCGCTGCGATCGGTGGTGACAGTCCAGGTCCGGCGACCCAGGTCACGGGAGCAACTGTGGATCCGGCCATCTCCTCTTGGCTGCTGGTGCGTGGTCAGACTACCAATGCGGCCCTTAGCCTTTCGAGTGCTACAGGGGGTACGGTTCCAGTGTGGCCGGCGCCGGCGACTCGCCGAAATCTGGGACGGGACCAGTGGACGGGCATCCCGGGTCACCGTGTTTACCTGCAAATGTGACATCCGGCAGGAAATTGTGACGCCCGCCAGCGGGAGTCACATCAACAGTCGGTCAGCGATCTGACGCTGCCCTGTACGCAGGCCTTCCAGAGTCGGAGACGAGTTCAGTCTCCGACCAGTTGGGGGTTCGTTCATGTTCAAGCGCGGCGATGTGGCGGGCAGTTGGCCGGAGTTGGTGCAGCGGGTTGAGTCGCGGGGTTCATGGCGGCGGTGGGCGGCGGCCGAGCCGGAGTTGGCGCGACTGGCCGGCCCCGCGCAGCTGCCCACCCTGGTGCGACCAGGTTGTGACGCGGCGGCCGCCGATGCGTTGATCGGGGCGTTGCTGCGGTGGGCCGCGGCGGACGGCGGCGGTGACCCGGACGCGGTGCTGATCCTTCTGCATGTGCTGTCCGAGGGGGCGGTGGCGCTGGCCCGGACGGTGGCGTATCGCGAGGTAGACGGTTTGCCGCTGGTGGTGTCGGAGCTGACCTGTCAGATCCGGTCGTTCCCGTGGCGGCGGCGGACCCGCGCCTACGCCGCGAATCTGCTGCTGGACACCAGGCGGGCGCTGTCCGCCGGCGAGCTCCGACCGTCGGGGGACAGGTTCCAACCGGAGGGGGCGGTCCCGGTCGACCCGGCGCAGCTCACCGACCCCGGCTGGCTGGGCTCGAGGATCCGATCGGGGACCGACTCGGCCGCTCATGCTGAGCTCGATCTGGCGGACCTGTTCACCTGGGCAGCTGATCGGGGAGTGGCACCGGCTGCGGACCTGGCGCAGCTGCTGCACGCCCAGGCGCGGGGTTCGGGGAAGGTGAACCGCCGCGAGCTGGCAGCGGGGCTGGGCGTCACCGAGCGGACCGTGCGGCGGCGGCACCGCCGCACCCTGACCGCGCTGCGGAACTGCCGCCACGCCTACCTCGCCGAAGTCGCCTGAACCCGTCGCCTGAACACTGTCGCCCGGCCCGAGCCGCTGGGGGTTGATGGTCCGGACGGGTGAACCGGCAACGGCCCTTGGTGTCAGCTGTCCGCTTTTGCCATTCGCACCTACATGTCCCCCTTGAGCCGCCGACCGCCAGCCAAGGAGAGCAATCTGATGAGTTCGTCTCTCACCGCCGTGCCGCCACCGCGGACGTCGGTGCAGATCGCTCATGCCTTCGACCTGTTGGCGGCAGCGAACCAGTGGCTCACTGAAGAACTCCGATGGCTCGCCGACTGCGAGAACCCGCTCAGCCAGGTCAGCGTGAACCGGCTCACGGCGCTGGGCCGGCGGATGCAGCCGGCCGCCCAGGCCCGCGCGGCGCTGGCCCACGCCGACCCCGCGGTGGTGTTGGCCGGGATGGCGATGTGGGTGGGCCGGCAGCCCGCCCGGAGCGGTGACCGGGACAGCTGCCACGCCCAGGCGCAGCGGCTGTGGGCGGCCGGTGCGACGCTGTGAGCAGGCGCCTGGCCGAGGTCGGGGTGGTGGGGCACCAGCTGGACGTGGCCGACGGCGGCGACGTGGATCCGGTCACCGGGCGGTTGCTGTCCATCGCGGAGCTGCAGCAGGCACTGCGCCTGGTCCGCCGCCGACCTCTGCCCGCGACGATGCCGACGCTGTCCGGCAGCCCTACCGATCCGGCGGAACCCACGCCGCAGCGAACTTCCGCCGCCCCGGCGCCTGACCTGAACAACTTGTACCTGGACGACCCCTACCTGGCTGCGCTGCCAGCTGACCTTGACGACTTCGGCGACGACGACCCCGATTTTGACGACGAAGCCTCAGGTGACTCCGTCGGCAGCTGGCGGCGAGCGAGCGGCCGACGTCGCCGGCCACCCAAACCCGCCAAGGCGAACAACAGTACGAGGTCCGAGGAGGGCCGAGCTGCCAAGCCGCGGTCGGCGGCGGTGCGGGCGATCCGGGTGGTGCTGGGTGTGGACCGCGGCCCAAAGGGCGCAGCCGACCCGGACACACAGGTGGGCAGCGGCGACACCCGTCTGGTCGCGGCGGGGGAGTCGGTAGGGGCCGCGGCGCGACGGGCGGGTCGGAGCGGCGGGGATGACTTCGAGGTGACGCCGGCGCCTCGGGGGTTCGCCGCGATTTTTTGGCGGTGGACGGCCCGGGCGCTGCTGCTGGTGCTGATCGCGGCGGGGGTCAATCAGCTGTTCGTGAAGCCGCTCCGCAGCCCTTCACAGGTCACGTCGGCGCCAACGAGCGGGATGGATCCGGCGGCCGCGGGGCAGCTCGCCGCCCGGTACGCCACTGACTACCTGTCGTATGTGCCCGGGACCGCCGCCGCGAACAGAGCCTCACTAGCCCAGGACATGGCCCCGGGAGCGGACATCTCCCCGACGTCGACGCAGCTGTTCGCCGGGAGCGGGTATCTGCGGGCGGACCTGGCGGCACCAGGTCAGGTCACGGCGGTCGACGCCGCACACGTGGTCGTGTCGGTCGCGGTGCGGATCCACCTCGCCACACCACCCGCCCCGACGGATCGCTCCACCGCAGATCCCGCCATCGCGACCGCGCCGTCGACTGATCCGGCGGATCCGGCGCGTGGTCTGGGGGCGGCGCCGGCGGGTTGGCGTGATCTGGGTGGCCGGTGGATTGGGGTGGCGGTGCCGGTGGAGTCCACCTCGGCGGGGTTGCGGGTCTCGGCCGGCGGCGCGGTGTTCACCGGCGAACCCCCGGCGCAGGTCTCCCCAGCTTCCGGCGGTGGCCGCAGCGCGGTAGTGACCGCCGCTACGGCCGGGTTGGCGACGGCGTTTTTCACCGGCTACGCCGGGTCGGACGTGTCGTACCTGGCGCAGCCGGGGGCGTCGCTGTCCGGTCTGTCCGGTGCGGTGCGCCTGGTGTCGCTGACCGACTGGGCGGTCACCACCGGACCCACCGCGACCGGTGGCGGGGCAGCAGGGGCGTCGCCGGCAGCGGGGACGGGCGTCGGCGCGGTGACGTGGCAGCTGACCGGCACCGACCTGCGGGTGATGCAGCGGTACGCGGTGGCGCTGAGCAGTTCGCAGGGCCGCTGGTATGTGGCGGCGTTGTCCCCGATCTCCAGCATCACCGACCAGTAGGAGCTCGCCATGTCCCGGCACACCTTGACCGCACAGACGTTGACCGCACGCACCTTGCCCATACGCGCCCAGCGCGGGCATGCCCTGCCTGGGCACGCTGTGTCCCGGTTGGCTGGTGACCCGGCGAAAGCGCCCGTTCTGTCGTTGGACGGGGTTTCGGCGCTGGTTTTCACCTTGTTGGGGTCGATCATCATGGCCGTGGTGGGGGTGCGGATGTTCACCGCCTACACCAAGAAGGCGTGGGGGGAGTTGATCACCGAACTGGTCGCGGTGGTGTTCATCGGCTGGTTCGTGTGGTTCCCGGGCAGCGCGCAAACCACCATCCAGGGCATCATCCACGGCGTGTTCGGCTGACCCGGGGTGGCCGACTATTCGCGGTTTCCGTTACCCACCGACACCGCACATGTGCGGATCGAATCCCGGCAGTACCGGATTTTCTCCGTCGACCTGGGTGAGGGCATCGCCCGGTGGAAGGCCGGCGTGGCGGCGGTGCTGGTGGCGCCGTACTGGCTGGCGTTGACCGCGGTGTTCCACCTGTCGCCGCTGGCCGGGCATGGCCGCGGCGGCCTGCTGTTCCTGTTCCCCCCGGTGGTGGCGGTGTGGGCGGCTTTGCGGCCCGACGCCGGTGGCCGCCCCCGGTACGCGCTGTGGCTGGACCGGGGGCGGTTTAGGGTCCGCCGGTCCCGCCCGATGATCGAGGGCCCCCTCGCGGCCACCGCCCCCGGCCGGCCGTTCCTGGTCTGCGCGCAGTGGGTGGTGCTGGACCCGGCCCGCACCCGCCGGCTCAGTCGGCACACCGCACCCGACCGGCCTCGCCCGGTGCAGCGCCCCAGCAGCGCAGCCCTTCCCGCGAAGAACAAGGGATTAAGCCGATGACAGGTATTTCCGGTGTGGTGTCCCGTTTTCGGCGGGGCAGCGACCCGTTGCGGCCGCCGACGGCGTTGGGTGAGGGGCTCTCGCACGGGCCGGACGGGACGTGGGCGTGGGTGGTGTTGCCGGCCCGGTCCACCGATGAGCAGAACACCTCGAGTTTGGTGCGGATGACCGCCGAGGCGACGGGTGATCTGCGGCGGCTGATCCCGGCCGGGTACGAGTTCCATTTCAAGATCCAGTGGGGCCGCTGGTCCGGCGACGACTACCTCGCCGAGGAAACCACCGAGGAGACCGCCGGCACCGTCGGGGCGTTGAGCGCGGATGGCCGCCGCTACGTGGAGTTGGGCGCGGATGCGATCGACAGTTTGGCGTTCCCGAAACGGCTGGTCCTTTTGGGTGTCCGGATGGATGTGGCCGATCCGTCGACGTCGGCGAAACTGGCCGGCGCGGCCCGCAAAGGTTTGGGCACCGCCACCAACGCGCAGACCGCGGAGGCCGCCCTGGGTCGGGTGTATCGGCGGGTCCGCGGGTTCCACGAGCGGATGGCCGGGTCCAGCTTCGCCGCCGTCCCGGCGAGCACCGCGCAGTTGGCGTGGTCGCTGCGGCACGATCTGCGGCGCACCGTCGACTGGGTGCCGGCCACCCCGACCGCGGATGCCGGGCAGCTGGCCCGGCTCAAATCCACCCAGATAATCCCGGCTGCGCAGCACGTGGAGATCACCACCGACACCGGCACCCGCTACCTGAGGATGGTCATCCCCACCGAAACAGGTTTCCCCGCCTGCGAGCTGGAACTGCCCGGCTCGCCGTGGCTGCGCGATTTGAACGTGGTCGGCTCTGACGAGGACGACCCCGCCGACCCGGCCGCCCCGGTGGAGGTGTCGATCCGCGGCCGGAACGTTCCGCAACCCGAGGCGGTGAAGATCCTGCGGGAAGCGTTGTCGCTGACCAAGGAACAGGAACGGGCCGCCGCCGAAGGGGTCGCCCAGGAGGTCCCCGACGCCGTCGCCGAATCCAAAACCGTGCTGCGGGAACGGCTCCGGGAGGTGCAGACCGGCACCGTCGGGATGATCCAGGACACCGTGTGCTGGATCGTCGAAGCTCCCGACCTGCACACCCTGGACCGGCGGGAGAAGGCGCTGGTCGACCACTACGGCGGGATGGGCATCACGGTGTGGTCACCGCCGCACATCCAAGATTTGTTGTGGAAGGAAACGGTGCTCGGCGACAAACGTCGGGTCGGGGAGTTCACCCAGTTCCGGCCGATGTCGACTTTGGTCGGCGGCTGGTTCCACGGCGGCTCGGAGGTCGGCACCGCCCGCGGGTCGTTCCTGGCCGCGAACATCGGGTCCACCCCGTCGCCGTTCCGTAACCGGCTCACCGATGCCCAACTGGAGGGCAGGAAGATCACCTCGGTGTTCCTGGGCGGATCGGGGTCCGGGAAGTCCACCGCGGTGATGCTGTCAGTCATCCCCGAGGTCGTCGTCGTCGGGGCGTGGGTGTGCTTCCTGGACGTCAAAGGCGACCTCGACGGCGTCGCACAAGTGTGCGAGCTATTCGGCGCGCCGGTCACCCGGGTGTCCACGAAAGATCAAGCAGCAGGCTCGCTGTGCCCGTTCCGGTACGTGACAGACCCCGCCGCCGCCGCGTCGATGGCCGTTGACAACCTGACGCTGATCCTGCCGCCGACCCTGGCCGCGCTGGCCGAATCCCGGCTGCGGACCGCGGCGAACCGGATCGCCGGCGGCCGCCGCCGCGAGGACATGTCCACCGCCGCGATCATCGACCAGCTCACCGCCGCGCCGGACCCGGTCACCGCCGAGATCGGGCGCACCCTGGCCGACGCCGCGAAAGACCCACTGGTCCGGCCGGTCGCCGGCCACCCCGAACTCCCCGTCCGGCCGTTACCGACCACCCCCGGCCTGGTGCACGTGACCATGCCGGACCTGCGGTGGCCGGCGTCGGGCACCCCACAGACCGCGTGGAAACCGGGGCACAGGTTCACCGCGATGCTGGTGCAGGCCCTGTTCAACTACATGGACTACGTCGCCTCCCAGGTCAAAGGCATCCCCAAGGTCCTGGCCCTGACCGAGCTGCACAAAATCACCCGCTACGACTTCGGGAAAGATTTGATCGGCAACATCGCCCGGGTCGGGCGGGCCCTGGACACCAACCTGCTCCTGGACACCCAGGCCTGCGCCGAACTGTTGGCCATCGACGGCCTGGTCGAACAGGTCTCCGCGGTGTACTGCTTCGGCGTCGACTCCGACGACGAAGCCGACGCCCAAGCCAAATTTTTGGGCCTGCAACCCGAACCGGCCATCAGGGCCCGGCAGAAAAGCTGGGAACAAGGCGCCTGCCTGGCGCGGGACCGGCACAAACGGATCGGGCCTTTGCACTTCGACTACCTCGACGAAGGCATCAAACAGCTACTGCTCACCACCCCCGACCGGCACACCAACCAGCACAACCAACCCGACCAGGTTGATCCCGAGCACAGCGAACCCGACCACGGCTGGGACGAGAACGCTGGTCTGGACCAGACCCGGGACGGGGAGCGGGAGCTGGCCGGTCCCGGCCGCGGCGTGGACCGGTGCGAGAAGCCCAACGCGGCCGGCGAACTGGTCGGGCAGGTGTCGGGGTGAACCGCCCGGCAATTGGCTGCCCTGCGATCACCCGCGCTGCGACCACGTCCCCGGTCGACCGACGCGGTCGGCGAGCGAGGCCTGGCAGGCACCGCACCGGAGCCGGGCCGGCAGCGCCGGGGCGGTGTGCGCGGTTCGCCGACGACGCCGGGTTCCTCGCCGGCCGGGCGGTGCTGGCCGGGTGGCGGACGGTGTCGTGGCCGTTCCGCCGCCGGTTGCGAATGCTGAGCGGGGCGTGGCTGGTCGGGTTCTTCTTCGTCGGGCAGGCCCGCGCGGCGCTGGCAGATGACGGTCTGATCGTCGGGCCGGATCTGGGTTCGGCGGGCGGCGCGACGGTGTTCGAGCGGTTCGGCCCGGACCGGTTCGGGCTGTACCTGCAGCTGTCCGACGGCAACCACGGCGCCCCGTACATCTCTCAGTCGATGTGGCAGATGCTGCGGTCCATCGAGTCGGCGCTGATGTACCTGATGGGGGCCCTCGCCCGGGGGGCGATCACCTCGATGCAGTGGATGTTGAACCTGCACATCTACGCCGACCATTCCGCGGACATCGACCAGGCCGTCCGATCCGTCGCCGCGCAGGTGTTCTGGCCGCTGTTCGGCGCGACCATGGCGATCGGCGCGTTCGCCGCCTACGGCCGGATGCGACGGGAAGGCGGCGGGTCGCTGTTCACCGACGTCTCCTGGCTGGTCGCCGCGTCGGTCTTCGCCGGGGCCTTCGCGCTGGCCCCTTCGGCAATGATGGCCAAGCTCGACCAGGCCCGCACCGCGATCGGGGCGGCGGCGATGACCGGCTACTCCGGGTACGGCTCGGCCGGGCAGTCGGCCGCCGGCTTCCCTGCGGTGTCGCTGCCCGACGACCAGGCCGGCGCCACCCGCACCCTGTCCGATGCGATGTGGAACGTCTACGTCGTCTCTCCCTGGTGCTACGTCAACTTCAACTCCGTCGCCCAATGCGCCGACGTCGGCCACGACTACATCACCGGCGACGCCCGCTGGACCGCCCTGACCGACTGGATGGCGGGGAAGAACGGCGGCAACAGCGACGAAACCCACCCCCCGTACTGCCCCAAAGAAATCAACGCCGACTGCGACTGGATCCGCGGGCAGTCCTTCGGCCGCCTAGGCGCCACCATCTTCGTCGTCGCCGTGACCATTCCGCTGGTGGTGATGCTGCTGATCCTGGTGCTGTTCGGCATCATGGCGATCGTCGGGTTCGCGTTGCTGATCCTGATCGGGGTGTTCTTCGTCCTGGGCTGGATGATCCCGGGCCGACCCCGCCAGATGGGGGTCCGCTGGTTCGAAGAGGTCCTCGGATCGTTGCTGCAGTCGATCATCATCACCGCCGTCCTGGGATCGGTGATGGTCCTGGACGCCATCCTCAACGCCGGGATCAGCCGCTACGGGTTCTTCATGGTCGGCATGCTGAACCTGGCGACGTTCGTCGTCGGGTTCCGGATGCGGGGCCGGCTGGAGAACATCACCGGCCTGGGCGCCGGCGGATCGGCGTCCCCGTTCTCCGGCTACATGGCGATGCGCGCGGTCGGCGGCATCGGCAAAGGCGCGATGAAACTGACCCGCGGCGCCCTGGGCGGCGCCGCCGCGGCCACCCCCATCCTGGCAGGCGCGGCGATGGGCGCCGCCCGGTTCGGCGGTCAGGCCGCCGCCGCCGGCGCCCACGGGGTCGGCGCTGGAGCGCACCTGCTCCGCACCCTGCCCAACAACCTGCTCCACACCTCCGGCGGCGGTCGTCGTGGTGGTATCGCGGCGCCCTACCGGCCGCCCGGATCCGCCGCAGCGGCCGGATCCGGCCGGAAAGTAATCACCCCCTCACCCCGCACCGGCAGCAGCACCGGCGGCAGCGGGTCCGGCGGCAGCGGGTCCGGCGGCAGCGGTGGGGGCGATGGGGGCGGGGCGCTGCCGCCGGGCCATAACACCGTCCGTGGGCGGACCCGGGCGTTGGAAACCTCCGGCGTCGGCGTCACCCACACCCCCGGCGGGCGGGTGTTCACCGCCGCCGCCACCCCGACCCCTCAGCGCAGATTCGCGCCGACCGACTACGGCCCGCGGGCCCGCGCCGCCGGCCGGATGGACGAAATCCCCGGCCGCTCCGGTCCCGGACCCGGTCGACCCGACCCGCAGCGGGCCACGCCCGTCCCGGGTGCCCGCAGTTACCGGGCATCGCCCCGATCTCAGCCGCCGCGGCTGCCGGTGGGCAGCCGGCCCGCGAACCATGCCATCGTGGCGCCGCCAACCGGGCCGGCGGCGAACCGCCCGGTCGCGGCGCCGCCGGATCCGTACCAGCCGACCCGCCCGGCCGGCAGCCGCATGTTGCCCAACCGGGCGGCGGCCGCGCCTGGGCGTGGGTCGGCGGCCACGCCGCCCGCACCCCGGCCCTCAGCGGCACCGGTCGCTGACACTGCCCCGCCCAATCCCCAGCCCAGCAGCCGCCCACCTCAGCCGCCGGCGCCGCGGCGCCGGCCCCGGGATGAAGGAAGCCGCTGATGCGCGAGGACAACCAACTGCACCTGCCCTACACCGGCCAGCCCGCCGGCCCCAGCCAGCTGACCGGGCTCGACCGCGACGGAGACAGCGACGACGCCGACGGCCACAGCGACTTCGCCGACCGAAACGAGCCCGGGGACACGAGCAAATTCGACGACGAGACAGAGCCCGGCGACGAGAGCGGTGGGGACGGCGAGGTCCCCGACCCACAGCTCACCCCGATGCGCACACCCCCGAACGGCCTGTCCCGCCGGGAGCGGCACGAATGGCGGCAGCTGGAACTGGCCCGGCTGCACCGAGAAACCCGGACCGCTCAGCGGAGCTGCCGTGAGCGGCGCACCGGGTGGCAGCAGGGTTTCATCCGCAACCCACCACCCGGTTTGGGTCGGCGCGGCCGGAAGGCGTGGCTGGCCGCGGAACGCGGCGCCACCAGGGCGTGGTGGGACCAGCGCCGCGCCTCCAAGCAGGACCTACAGGCCCGCTCGGTCGGGGTCCTGGTCATCGCGGTACTGCTGGGCGGTGCGCTGCTGTGGGTCCTGTTCGTCAACCACTCCGCGACCTCGACCCGGGCGGCGGCCCTGGCACCGGCCGTTCCAGCCGCCCCCGTCGTGGCGGCGACGCCGATGCCGCCGGTCCCGCTGGCCCCCGCAGGCCCCGACGCTGCCCCGACCGAGCGCCTCACCGGCGCCGTCCCAATGGTCACCACCCTGGCCAGCACCACAGCGGCGGCCGCCGATCAGGGCAGTACCGGCGCAGCGGCGCCCACCGACGGAGCGCCGCCACCAGTGGCCGGCCGATGGGAACCCACCCCGGCAGGCGGGGTCACCCCGATCCGGGCCGTCCCGGCCGCACCCCTCGACCCCGCGGGGTCACGGTGCAGCCGCCGCCCACCGGGGCGCCGTCTGCCGCGGAGCTGTCCACCCCGGCCGGGGCGGTGACGGCGTGGTTGGCCCGGACCTGCCCGTCGAGTTGGGCCGAGCCCTTCGGGGCGGACACGTTGCGTGGCAGAGCGTTGATGACCACGGCCGGGTGGTTGGCCGCCGATCCGGCGACCGACCCGACCGGGCCGGGCCTGTGGGAGCAGGTCGTCGCCGACCGGCAAACCCGGGCCTGCGGGAACCTTCGGGTGCAGGTTTCCGCCGGCGCCCCGACCGCCGGTGGCGCCGCGTTCGTCGGGTACACCGCGGAGCGGGTGGTCCACTCACCAGGATTGGCGCCGACGGTTGAGCACCTGACCGGATCCCGGATCGTGGTGCGGCAGGGCGAAGGCCGGTGGCTGGTCGACCGCGCCGTCACCGGCGGATAGGACGCCGCCGATGCAGACAATGCGTCGTTCCCTGTCCCGCCGGGTCGGTGTTCCGTGGTGGGTACTTGTTGCGCCCGGTGTCACCGGGACCCTGATCGTGGTGGTGCTGCTCGGGATTGTGGTGATGGGCGCCATCGCTGGCCCGTCGGCCAGCGACGCCGCGGCCGCCGAACAGAACGCCGCCAACGGCAGCTGCACCCTGTCCCCGGCCGTTGCCGCCGGCTCCGGCGCGCCCGGGGCAGCCGGCGCCACCCCGCCCCCAGGCCCGACCCCGGACTCTGCCCCGGGCTCAAGGTCGGGGTCGGGCTCGGTTCCGACGCCGACCGGGGGGGCGGCGGATCCGGCGGAGGTGGCCGGGGTGCGTCTGGAGGCGACGCAGCTGCAGAACGCGCAGACCATCGTGGGTGTCGGCAAGTCTTTGAACGCCCCGGTCAAGGCGATGGCCATCGCCTTGGTGGTGTCGTTTCAGGACGCGCAACTGTTGGTCACCGCCATCTCGGCGGGTGGCGTCGGGCAGGGTTTGTTCCTGCAAACCTCGACCGCCTATCCCGGGGTGAACCGCGCCGACCCCGCAGCGGCTGCGACCGCGTTCTACACCCGGCTTTTGGCCCTGCCCGCCTACACCGGCGGGCTGGATGTGGCGCAGGTCGCCACCTCGATGCAGGGCAACTCCGCCGCGACGGAGGTCGACTACCAGGCCCACGCCGGCTGGGCCGCCACCCTGGCAGCTGTGCTCAGCGACGGCACACCCGGCGCAACGGGGAGTTTCCAAGTGGTCTGCGACGGGGGGGCCACCGACAACACCGCTTTCGCCGCCGGGAACATCATCTCCGACGCCGTCTTCTACAACACGCAGTCAATGACCGTCGACCAGATCCGGGTGTTCATCGCCGTGCAGAATCGAGCCTGCCCGGCCGGCAACCCTTGGTGTTTGAAAAACCTGTCGCTGACCGCGGCGCCGGTCCCGGCGAACCGGTGGTGCGCCGCTATCCCCGGCGGGGACGGGTTGGACGCCGCCGCGTTGATCGGCGCCTACTCCACCGCCTGCGGGGTGAACCCGCAGGTCATGCTCACGAAGCTGCAACTGGAATCCCAGGGCCTGACCCGCGCCGACCCCGCCGCCAGCTCCTACGCGGCGGCGTGGGGCTGGAACTGCCCCGACACCGGCCCGGCCGGTACTGCGCGCTGCGACCCGGCGCACGCCGGGTTCCTGGCCCAGCTGGCCGGGATGGCGAAAAGCTGGGCGCAGATGAAAGCCGACATCCCCACCCACCGGTACCGCTACGCCGTCGGTACTTACGACATCATGTGGAACGTCGAGCAGTCCGGGTGCGGCAGCGCCCCGGTGGACATCAAGAATGTGGCCACCGCCAGCCTGTACGTGTACACCCCCTACCAACCGAACGCCGCGTCCCTGGCCGGCTACCCCGGCACGGGGGACGGGTGCAGCTCGTATGGCAACCGGAACTTCTTCTACCAGTTCCGCGCCTATTTCGGCTCCACCGGCGGCGGCGCCCCCATCACCGGTAGCGCCTTCACCGGCACCGGCACCGGCATCGGTATCGGCGGCGGCGGCGGTTCCGGGGTCGGCATCGGTGGACCCGTCGCGGTGACCGGGCAGACGATCACCCTGCCCCCGGCGGCCGGGATCACCGGCACCATCACCGCTCCCACCCCGACAGTGGCCACCGCGATCACCGCCGGGCTGAACTGGCTGGGTGAGCCGTACTCGTGGGGCGGCGGGTCACCCGCCGGCCCCACCCTGGGGATTTGCACCCCCGGCCCAGCCCAGGGCGACTGCGCCGTCGTCGGTTTCGATTGTTCCGGGCTGATGATGTATCTGTGGGCGCAGGTCGGCATCGCCACCTCCCACTACTCCCAGGACCTGTGGGCGTCGGGCACCCAAATCCCGTTCAGCCAGGCACTTCCCGGCGACATGATCGGCTACCCCGGCCACATCGCCCTATATGTAGGGGTCATCGGCGGCGCGCCGTACATGCTTGAAGCACCCCAATCCGGTGAGTACGTGCACCTCACCCCGGTGCGGAACAACCCCGGCGACGAGCACTACCCCACCGTCTCCCGCATCTGGACCGGCCACTAAACCAACCGCCCGACCCCGACCGACCCCCACATCTGCTGCACCGGAGGAACTTCCATGACCGACCACCACCACGACCACACCGCCGCGCACCACGGGCAGCACCATTCCCGGCCCGGCCCGGGGCCCGACGGGTGGCCCGACCCGGCGGCGCGGCCCGGACTGGTGTGGGGGAGCGTCTGATGGTGATGCGCGATGTGCTGGAGCAGGGCATCACCAGGATCCGGACCCGCCGGCAACGCCTGCGCCGAACGTTGTGGGTCGTGGCGGGTTTGCTCGGCGCCGCGGTGAGCGTCGTCGTCGGCGCCGGCGTCGCCTCCTGGGCGCGCGGTGGCGGCTGGCGGTGGCCCCGGCTGGGGCTGCGGCCGCTGCTCACCGGCCACGGCGCCCTGATTGACGCCCGCCTGATCGACGCCGCCGGAACCTCCACCGCCCACGCCCAGTTCCCGCTGACCCTGTCCCTCCCGGCGCCGATCGGCTGGGCCGCGGCCGTCGGGGCGCCGCTGTGGATCGGCTGGCTGCTGGCGCTGCGGGCCGTCGGCGGCCGCGGCCGGCACCCCGGGGAGGCGCGGCACCGCGGTCTGGCCTCGATCGGGGCGATCCGCGGCAAGTTCGGCGCCCGGGTGGTCCGCGCCGCCGGGAAGTACACGATGCCGGGCAGCACCTGGCGGCAGCGGGCCGCGCTGCCGACCGACGCGTTCGGGTACCGGTTCGGGGCGCCGCTACGGCCCCGCGCCGGCGGCGTCACGTTGTGGTTCGACTTCGAAACCAGGCTGCGGATCGTGGCCCGCACCGGCTGGGGCAAATCGTGGCGGCTGCTCATCCCGATGATCCGGCAACTTCCCGGCGCCGCGGTGATCACCAGCGTCGAGGCGGAGATCTTCACCGCCACCGTCAAGGCCAGGATGTGGCGGCTCCCGCCGGTCCGATTCGCGTGGATGCGGGCGCTGCGCCGGGCTTGGCGCATCCCGGCCCGGTTCCCGGTGCTGGTCGCCGACCTGTCCGACCCGCACACCCGGATGGCCGCCGGTTTCCCGCAGGTGAGGTGGAACCCCATCGTCGGCTGCGAACACTTCAAAATCGCCACCAACCGGGCCAAAGCGCTGGTCGCCGGCGGCGACGCCGCCGAATCCGGCGAGTCCTCCACCGACAAGTTTTTCCGGGATTCCGCCGCCCAGGTTTTGGCGGCGTGGCTGCACGCCGCCGCGCTGGACCCCGACGCAGACATCGAAGATTTGGTGGACTGGCTCCGCGACACCGACCTGGACACCGCCACCGGCACCCTGCAAACCCAGCGCGGCCCCGGCTACGCCGCAGCCCGGTCGGCGATGATGAACATGGCGGTGCACCTGGACCCCGCCGCCGGCCGCACCACGTCCGGTGTCCGCCGCTACCTGAACTTCGCGGTCTCCTCCCTGGCCTCCGGGCAAGGGCGGGCGCTGTGCGGGGACCGGCACGGCCAGCAGTTGGACATGGACCAGCTGATCCGGGCCGGCGGCACCGTCTATTTGCTCGCCGAGGTCGACGAAATGGAAACCGCCCGACCTTTGCTGACCCTGTTCGCGCAGGAAATGTTCATGTCCGCCGAACGCACCGCCCGGCGGATGCCGCACCGCCGGCTACCGCAGACTTTCATGGGCGTGTTCGACGAGTTGTACGCCGGGGTGCGGATGCCGATCCTGCCCTACATCGCCTCGGTGCAACGAAAATGCGGCATCAGCTTCGCCTACGCCGTGCAGTCCTCCATGGACGAAGACGACATGTACGGCAAAGCCGGCGCCGCCAGGCTCCGCGGCCAAACCCACACGATCGTCGGCGGCTACGACGCCGAATCCGCGCAGGAAACTACCCGCCGCGCCGGGAAAACCACCACCGTCGCCGCCTCCCGCAGCACCGGCGGGCACCGCTCCGAACACACCCAATCCGATGACACCCTGCCCGAATCCGACCAGCAGAAACTGCAGAACGGGGAGGGCATCGTCCTGGGCCTCGGCCTGGCCCCGTTCCTGACCTACACCCACCGGGCCGACCACCAACCCGCTGCGGGGCGGCGGATCCGCGCAGAAATCCGGGCGGTCGAGAAGTTCGTCGCCGCGCATCGCGACTCCGCCCTCGCCGCCGCCACCTACACCGCCGATGCCGCCGCCGCCGGGCTGACCGTCGACCTGATCACCGAACCCGCATGAACCAATCGCCGCCGGTCAACCCGTTCCCCGACAACGCCAACGGGCCGGGACAGGACCGGGTCCACTGGCAGAACGTGCGGACCCTGGCCCGCCGCACCGACCCCAAAGAACCCGGCGGCCCGCCGTGGGCGTGGCCCAACCTCAACGCGCAGGAAGCCGGCTGGCTCGACGACGCCCTCGACGAATTCGTCAACACCTACAACCGCATCCACGTCGCGCTCATCGACGAAGTCATCCCCGCCTGCTGGCGGCTGCACCCCCCGCTCGCCCAGGAAATGCCCGTCCAGTTCTGGTCCTGGTGGAGCACCCACATCGACGCCAAAGCCACCATCGCGATGGCCGTCGACTACTACACCCGCACCCTGCCCACCTTCCAAACCCGACTCACCACCAGACTGCTGGGCAAAGGCGCAGTGAACTGCCGGAAAGGCAAACACACCCGCAACCCCGACCCCGCCATCACCGACGCCATCAGCTTCGACCCCGCCGGTACCGCCGACGACACCGGCCGCGGCGAACCCACCCGACGAACCCTGCGACACCAAAACTTCGGCACCGGGCAAACGGCGCCAATAGGAGGGGGTACAATATGATTGGGAATCGGTCCGGCATGGTCGCCACGCCGTATTAGCTTAGCCACCCCACTCTCCAAATGGCGTAATCGCAAGCTGATCATTATCGTACCGATGATCATTCAATATTTCTCTAATGCAAAATTCCGGAGGGTCTATAGCCTCTGCGGAGGCTTCACTTTCAACCTCACATTCAGCGATCACTAGTGGGCTATTGCGAGCCATGAACGCGTCTAAGGTCCACAGGTCGACGTCGATCACATTAAATCGCTTTTTTACAATTAGCGTGTCGCCATCGAATGTCATAGCCGCTCTTGCGAAATCAGGATCTACTTCATGCTCGATCTCAACGCGTGCAACGCCGGTCCTCTTTCCTTTCACGGTCACGCACGCACCCCGGAGTTCTCTTGCTGCGGCAACTAAGAGCGCAGATCCGGGATCTTGGTCGCGGGAATACGAGGCGGGTACTGGCCCTTGAAGACGCAGCCTGATAGCAACTTGTTCGCCGGAAACAAGGTAATCCTGAATGATCAAGTCCGGGTCGGTCAACGCCTGCGGGAGAGTTGCGATAAAGCGTCGCTCAATCTCGACATGCGTCTTTGCCGTAACAGGTTTAAGAAAATCATACTGAGACCGAATGCCGACGACCCGTCCATGTGAACGAGTCGGCCGGCGTTTTGAAGGCGGACGATTGGAGAGCGGATGCGTTGCAAGCTGCGCTTCGCTGAAACGGGAATCTTCTGCGATCTCGGTGCCGCACCACGCGGGTGTTTGAAGAGCTTGTATCTCTTTGCTCGTTCCAGTATACGTTGCAATCATCAATCCGTCGTTCGCCCAGCGATAATCGTCGATTACCCACGAAAGACCATCGATGTTCACAAGAGAAGTCTGCTTGTGTACCTTGGTAAATGGTGACTCCAAAAGGGCTTGCTCAGCGATGGCAGCAGGGATAACGAAAGCAACTATCTTTTGCCGAAGCCACAAGTTACCGGTCCCGGAGGGATGATCGACGGGCTCGACTACCGAGATTTCTAAGCGAGATTCATGTGCGACCTGTCGGAGCCTGTCGGGAGACAATTGGAACCGCCTGCTCACGTGTGCCGTCATTCGCGGCGTCACACGGAGGTACCCATCTACCACAAGTGCAGTGCTTGCCCACGGCAGCGCGTTTAGCCAGTCACGACGGCTGTCTAGGACTGTAAATCGGCGTCTGAAAGTCTCCTCAGCCATCCGATACGCCGAGCACTAGGCGTGCATGCAGGCGATCTACTTCCGTTTCCGTCATAAGCGCGACATAGTCCAAGACCGCGCGAACGAGCAGACGGCGCTCTTCATCGGGATCGTTCGTGGTTGGGAAAGGTTGCTTCCGGAGCAGCTCGTCAAGGATGGGTGGCAGTTCGCGCCTATTGGCCCACATCTCATCGACCGTCAGCCGTCTCGACGTCGCCTCGTCGGTCTCTCGGCTTTTAGTAGCCTCAGCGGCCCACTTGATCAAAGCTGAGGTTAGGGATCGCAGCTTGTCCTTTTGGCCTCTCTGGAGAGAGCGGAGATGTGGGCGATCAATGACATAATACCAGGTGAGCTGTTTGAACACGGAAATTGTCGCATCCATCGTCCCGCCAGCACCCCTGTCGAGTAGTCCGTCAACGGTTATCGAGCACTCAGAGGTGGCGTCAGTGATTATTGTGGATACGATGCTGCCGATGTGAGCGCGGGCTGCAAGCGTCCCGTTGAATGGGGTACGTGGGAAGAGCGAGGCATAATGCTGGAACCGTTTCTTAGCATCAAAGGTTGGTATACGATTATATTTCTCAAGCCGCACTGTGACATAGGTCCAAAATAGCTCGAACTCCTTAGGGTTCAGGGGGAGGTAATCGTCAGCGTCGCCGTCGGGATCGGGCTTATGGGCCAGCCGCTCAAGGGGAATGAGACCTGACGTGTAGTAGTCTTCGATGTCATGCGTCGCGTATGTGACGTCGTCAGCCCAATCCATGACCTGCGCTTCAACCGTCTGCTGGCCTGCGTTCGCCGCAACAAACGGAGCGACCAGCTCTTCGAATCGTTCGCGGTCGTGGAGGTAATACCCGAACTTCTTGTATCTTTTGCCCTCCTCGGGCTTCCCTCGCGGCCAGGGGTACTTGACAGTCGCGGCCACAGTCCGTGGAGTCAGATTCATTCCCGTGACCTGCGCTAGCCCAGCGTCGTGGGGTTTATGTGATAGCAGGTAGGTGATGATCCGAAATGTCTGAGCGTTTCCTTCGTACCCATCGAGCCCCGCCTCGCACGCGACGGAATCTAGAACGTCCTCACCTATATGCCCAAACGGAGGATGGCCCATATCGTGGGCCATCCCTGCCGCTTGCGCCGCGTTCGGATCAAGCCCTCCGGCACGGCGAATATTGTCCTCGCTCGGCGCATGGGCACACAGGTACTGAGCCAGCCGGTGGCCAACTTGAGCGACTTTGAGCGAGTGGGTCATTCGGTTGTGTGGGAGTGTCGCCCCTACTTCGGGACTGACCTGGGTGATCTGCGCGAGTCGTCGGAACGGGTATGTGTAGTAGAACTTATCCACATCACGTTCGGAGTCTGTGCGCTGTTCGGGCATCGGAGCCCCCTCGTCGTTGGTGGGTGGCCTTCGGGAACTTGCCGACTAAACCGACTAGGCAAGTCGCTAGGCCGAGTACCGGCTCCGTCACAGGCACCCTGTCTAGGTCCGTGTACGGGACCTGACGCCCGACAATGCTACGAAGGCGGCGGTTTCGAAGCTGACCCCTGTCTCAGTCTCGATCTGCTCCGCCAAGCGACCTGGCTGGTTTACTACGCTCGGATCGTGAGCGGCGATCCGCGTGTAGGCAGCGCCTGCGATCCTAACGAGTTCACTCTCTGGCTTGGTGGCGGCTTCGGCTGCGGTGAGCTTGGCGTGGGTCCTCGCGGTCATGGACTGTCCCTTTCATCGGGTGGTTGTCGGCTGACAAGTTCGACTGTTGCACGGAGTACCGACAACGCCCGTTGCGGACGAGGGCGACGGTTCGCCATCGGCGAGCTCGATTCCGCCCGGCTGGGGCAATTGGTTCGTCGCAGGGAGTTCACCATGAGGGTGAAGGATAGGGCATGTATCGCATGTTCGACTCACTGACCGGGGGGGTTGACTACAAGATTTCAGCCGACCGGACCAGGTGCCTGACGGAGTGCGCTCGTCCGGTGGGCGGTCGACCCGACATTGGCTCGACCGCACCTCTCCATCTCTCGTCGCCCG
This sequence comes from Mycobacteriales bacterium, assembly GCA_038204125.1. GTDB lineage: Bacteria > Actinomycetota > Actinomycetes > Mycobacteriales > Nakamurellaceae > Nakamurella. The sequence continues at coordinate 14,141 of JBBRDH010000008.1, read as the reverse complement.
GAAGGCCCATAGATGAAGGATCCGGTCAACGGACCAAGTCGGGTGGGCGAGCGCCCGTGCACAACGAGCTAGTGAGGCCTGCCCTGCGGGCCTGTCGAACGCCTGCGGGTTGACCAGGGTACCGGTCTTCTCTCTCAGCCAAAGTGAGGCACCTGCGGCCGCCTGACCTGCGGGGCCTCATGATCGCGAGACAAGTCGGCGGCCTGATTCGTCCCACCCCAGGCGTCACACGACGCGCATTTGTGTTGGACTGGTTGCCATCGTCCCTGTTCACGACCCCGATCAGTCTCATCTCAGCAAGTAGAGGTCGACGGCCGCATGCCCCAACTTCGCTGCACGCCTGAACTCACTGAGCTAGAACTGCCCAGACCCAACGGGACGGAACAGCAGCAGGCCGGCATGGTTGTGGATGCCGCAGCCTGCTATCGCGAACGGTTTGCCCGGCTCCGCTGCTGCTCGCGGGAAGGGTTTCTCGGCCGGCGGGATCGGCGGGACGATATGACCGCCGGCGGACATACTTTGCCGATGGTTCAATCAGGGTTTCACCTCGCTGCCCGCGAAGCCCCACAGAGTTGGCGTGAACTCCGACGGCGCCGTTCAAGCCCCCCGGTGCGGATGCCTGTCGCAAGGGCGCAAACATTTCAGAGCGCCCTCGAACAGGCAGAACAGCAGTTTCGCGCCGCGGCATCCGTCGGATACGACAGTAGGCCGCTGAATCTGTTCTACGGTTTGTCCCAGGCTGGACGGGCGGTGGCAGCGGCGGCTTCGCGCCTCGGCCCTGACGATTGGGCGTTGGCTGGGCACGGCATATTGGCACGACGACTGGACACGTCCGCCGACATTGGACAGGTGGCGATCGTAACGTCCAGCGGGCGTGTGGGAACGAGCTTCCATCGGCTGTCAACTGTGCTTGACTCGGAGATTCCCGACTGCACGTTGGGGGACGTCTGGGCATGCATCTACGAATCCAGCGCGTTCGAACCGCTCGACTCCGCCGAGATCTTCGTGCCGCTGGAGGTCAGTGCTGCAGTGCCGGCGATCAACTCAGGCCAGGCGAACTGGCACGCAGGAGCATCTTCCGCGAACGTCATCCTGCCCAAGGCCTTGGGCAGCACACCGATGTTGACAGTGCATGACTACCTCGCTCACTATCCGGCATTGCGAGGTTGGGACACGGTAGAGCGACAACCATCTGCGGCCGTATGGCCGGAGGAAGGGCAGCCCCTGACTCTTTACTGGGAGGCAATCGCTGAGCAAGGCATGAAGGGCCTCGATGGCCGGCGGGTTCGTTACCGTGGACAGACTTATCTCGCTATGCCGACGATCGGACGGGCACTTAAGCCCGTCCACCCTCTGATGGCGTGGTGGGCGGTCCTATTCGGACTATCTATGCTGGCCAGATATCAACCCGACCGTTGGACTGCGATGATCAACATCGACCAGAACCCGAAAGCGATTGCTATCGAATTCTTGCTCGATGAGGCCTTGGCGGCCGTGCCGGAGCTGATCGATCAAGCCATCGACGCGGTCTCCTGACTACCTGATCGGATCGGTCGCATCGCGCGCCGCAGCGGATCCCCAACTGTCGGGTCTGCTGCATAGTTCAGCGTGCAACGCCCACATCGGGTCCGGCCGGGAGATCCCGGTCTGGGTACGACACGTAGAGGTCGTCGTCTGCTTCGGCTTGTTCCCGTTGGGTGGCTTCATACATCTGGTCACGCTGCTCTTCGGCAGTCGGGTCTGAGTGGAGGTAGCGGTAGCGCTGCTCGGCGGCAAGGGCCTCGAGCCGCTGCCCGGCGGCCGCTGCTTGGGTGGTCAGCGCGGCTAGCCGCTGTTCAGCGCCGATGACGGCTTCCTGGTCCTCACGCCGTGCCTGTTCGGTGAGGGTGGGCAGGTTGTCCCGGTGGCGGCTGGCGGCCTGTTCGGCGCGGTGGTGGGTGTCGGGGGGCCCGGCGGCGTCTTGCAGTTCTTTGGCTCGCCCGGTGGCGGCCGTCATTTGCTGTTCGTGGCCGAGTTTTGCAGCGTTGAGGGCTTCGAGGTGGGCGGTGAGCGCGGCGCGGCGGCGGCCGGAGAACGCGCCGAGGTCGTCGATGTCCTGTTGGGTGGTGCTGATCTGGACGACGGTGGCGACGGCGGCGTCTTTGGCGGCGAGCATCTGGGCGTGGGCGACCCGGAACGCCTCGATGGCGGCGGTCTTTTCTTGGTGCGCGGCGTCGATGTGGCGGAGCCGGACGGTTTCCTGACCGTTGTTGGCTGCGACGGCGTGGGTGAGGTGTTCCCGGTGGCGCTCGGCCAACGCGGCGAGGTCTTCGAGGTTTTGCTGTTCGGCGGCGGCCTGGGTGATTTGTTCGGCAAGGACGTGGTCGGGCAGCTCTTGACCTTCCCGGGCCGTTTGGGGTGTCTGCAGCGTTGCGGCATCGACGCCGACCTGCTCGTCGGCAGCGGACGCAGGGTCGGCTTGTTGGGTGGGTGATGGTGAGAGCTGCTCCTCGGGCTGCATTTCGACGGCCACGGGGTGGGTGGAGGTAGCAGCCGGTTCTGCGTTGGTTTGCGGCTGCCCGCTGTACGCCGGTTCGGCGTCGGAGTCGATGATCGCGACGGCGCTGGCGTTTCTGGTCTCTTCGAGCCCAGCGCGGGCGGCCTCCTTCAGTGCCTGCTGCCCGGAGTTGGATAGCACGGGTGGGGTGGGCAGTCCGAGGTCGCCGGGGTAGGCCGGTGTCCACGGTGGGGGTGGTGGGCGGTGTTCGTCGATGTTGTCGATGACGGTGAAGGTGGACAGGTTCAGCTTTTCGGACAGTCGCAGGGTTTGCCGTTGTTGCTGGTCGGCGGTCATGGTGGCCACGATCGGCGCGGCTGCCCAGAGGATGTTCAGGCGAGCCACGATGTTGTTCAGCGGTTGAAGGTCGGCCGGGGTCCAGCGGGCTTTGTTGAGGGTTTCGATGCGGTCGACGACGAGGTCCTCCAACGGCCGGCGGTCGGCCAATGCGGTGCGCAACGCTCCGGGTCCGTTGTCCTGCAGCAGTTGTGCGGCGTCTTTGACTGGGAGCGGGGCGAGGGTGGCGGCATGGTGGACGGCGGCGGCCGTCAGGACGGTGTGGGCTTTCGCGGCGGCGGCGTCCCCGGCGGTGTCGTTGTCCATCAGGACGATGACCTGCCGGTCGGCGAGCGGCGCCACCGAGTCGAGGGTGGCCAGGTGCTGCCGGGTGAGGGCGGTGCCGCCGGTGGCGACGGCGACCAGGTCGCGGCGGCCGGTGGTGGTGTTGATGGTGGCGGTGTTGATAGCGAGGGCGTCCATCGGGCCTTCGACGATGATCAGGTCGGCGCCGGCTTCAAGGGCGGTGACCGCGGTCCGGTCCAAGGCGAAGGGGAGTTCCCGTTTGTGGAACACCTCCGTTTCGGGGGAGTTCAGATATTTGGGGTTGCGGTCGTTGGTGTCGCCGGGCGGTTTGCGGGTCATGAAGCCGGTGACCTGCCCGTCGGGGTCGGTGTAGGCGACGGTGAGGCGGTTACGGAAAAAGTCGTAGATCCCGCGGGCGGAGGTGCGGGCCAGCCCGGCGGCGAGGATCTCGTGGTCGGCGAAACCTTGCCCGCGCAGGTGCTCCACCAGGGTGGTGCGGCCGGGGGCGTATCCGGCGGCGGCGGGCTCCAACCCCCGGGACGCCAGATACCCGGGCACCCACGAGCCTGGGGCGTTCTCGGTGAAGAACGCCTGCGCCGCGGTCAGCGCCGCCTTGCTGCGGGCGAGCGCGGCTTCGATTTGGCCGGCGGCCGCCGCGGTCTCGCGGGCAGCGTCGCGGTCCTGTAGTGGCCGCCACCCGTCGAAGTCCCGCTCCAGCGGCAGCACCCACTGCCCCGACTCCGGGGGCGACGCCTCGTCGAAGTCTGCGGGCGGTATGTGCTCGGCCCACTCCGGTTCGGGCTCCGGACGCTCGTCGGGTTCCAGTGCCTGGGGGATGGCATCAACCCCTGGGGCCGTCGTCCACCGGTCCAGGTCGGATCGGTCTGCGTCGAACCGGTCGACATCGTCGGCGACGTCATCGACGTCGCGGGGTGCAGCTGCAGGTCGGTTGGGCGCCCAGGGAGGTTCGGGTTCGAAGGCGCCGAGGTGTGCGTCGGCGGGGGCTTGCAGGTCGGCGTCGTCGGGGTCGATCGGCAGCTGGTCGGGGTCGACCGGGTCGGGGCTGGTCAGGGTGACGACGTTCCACAGCAGCAGGGTGGGTAGTTCGTGGTCGGCGACGGTGTCGCCTTGGCCGGTGAGCATCCACGCCGCGTCGGTGACCAGCCGGTCCGGCTGGGCGCCGTCCCGGGCGGCCTGGTCGACGCGGGCGATGATGACGGGCCAGAGCCGGTCGGCGACGATCCGTACGGTGGCGCGTTCGCCGAGGACGTCTAGGAGTTGGCCGGTCCACGGGGGCCGCAGCCGATGCCCGCCGCTGTTCGGTCCGGTGGACAGGTCGCCGAGGTGCGGGGCCAGGCGCCACCACAGGGCGCCGGCGGCGCCTTCGGCGGGGAGCGGCCCGATGGCGGTGGCAGCTGCGAGCAGGTGGTGATGTTGATCCCGGCGGCGTCGGCCAGCGACAGCCTGCCGGCCAGGACCGGCCAGTAGTCGTCGCCGGTGATGGTGACGCCCCGAGCGGTCAGCGCCGCGGCCCACCGGTCGGCTCCGTCGCCGGCATCTCCGCCGACCACCAAAGCTTGGGTGACCAGGTCGTGGCGGCGGCGGATCATCGCGATCCGCCGCGGCGTCGGCCCGGCCGGCCGCAGATCCTGCTCGGGCACGGATTCGGCGGCCCGCCACACCGCGAGATCTGCCACCAACCCCGGGTTGGACAGATACGGCACGGCCCAGGCGGGGGCGCCGGATACGTCCCAGCGGGCGGCGACATCGCGGACCTGCCCGGCGAGGTCGGCGACCAGCTCGGCCCGGGCGGTGAGGTAGGTGTCCCAGCCGGGCACCGCCTGCACCTGCTCCGGCACCGCCGGTAGCCACGGCAACGGCCCGGGCTGTTGGGAGTGGTTCCCGCTGGGATCCAGGCGGTAGTCCAACACCGCCGCGACATCTTTGGCGGTGCCCAGTTCCCGCGATTCGGCGGCGACGACCAGGTCGGCGATGGGGTCGCGGCCGGCGGCGGCCAGCACCACCAAATGTCCGCGGAGCGTCTCCCAGACGGGGGGGTCGGTGACACCGGGGACCGCTTGTTCCGCGACGGCGGTGATCCGCTGGACCTCATCGGCGCCGATGACGGTTTCGGCGCCGACGATCACGGCGGTGGCGTAGGCGTCGGCGGCCGGACCCAGACGGCCCGCCGGGTCGGCGGATTCCCGCTGCTCGGTGGTCACCGACCGGGCGGCGCCGTCGGTGGCCACGATCCGGGTGAAGATTTCGACCGCGGTCGGTGGCTGCACCGCCAGGGGGGTGGTGACCTCGTGGGTGTCACCCTCGCCGCCGACCACGACGTAGGCGTGGGTGCCGTCGGTGGCTCTGGTCAGCGTCGGGTACAGCTCGTTGCGGGTCATCCCGGCGACGACGACGGCGTGGGCGGTGCCGCGCCGCACCCCCGCCTTCCCGACGGTCATCCCCTGCACGGAGGCGTGGGTGTGGGCGTAGCCCAGGCGCACCCACCCGGAGGTGACGTACCAGGCCGGCAGGTCCCGGGTGACGCCGCGGGTCACCTCGGTGGCGGTGATCCCGCCGTCCGGGTGGACCTGCCGGACGGTCCAGCGTTGGTTGTTCCGGACGAAGTCGGTGCCGCCCAGCGACAGGGTCCGCTTGTTCTGTTTCGTGATGATGACGTCCCCGGCGGACACCACCTCACCGTTGGGCAGCGTCAACTCTCCGCCGCCCGCCCCAGGCCCGACCGCCCCGGCGCCGACCACCCCGGTCTCGCCGATGCCGACCGCCACACCGTCCTGGTTGGTGTGGGGGTGGTGGCGGGTGAGGCGGTCGGCGCGGGCTTGACCGTTCAGGGTGGCGACCATCGCCAATGTCGGCGCGATCATGATCGAGTCGGCGCCGCCGGCGATGTCGGCGGCCCACGCCCGGTAGACCTGGTCGGCGGCGGTGTCCGGGGTGACGGTGTGGATCCGGTCCCGGTCGGTGTAGTAGCCGGCGACGCCGGGATCGGCGGCGCGCAGCGCCAGAGAGGCCTGCCCTTCCAGGGGGTCGGTGAACCGCATGACTTCGGTGAGGGTGGCGGCGCCGTGGGCGGCTTCGATGTCGCGGAGTACCCCGCCGGCGCCGGCGGCGGCGCGTTGCTGGTCGTCGCCGACCAAAAGGACCCGGCCGCCCAGTCCGGTGATGAACCCGATCGCGGTGTCCAGTTTGCGGGTGGACGCCAGGCCGGCCTCGTCGATGACGACCAGGGCGTTGTGGTCGATGCCGGTCATCCACGGCTGCCACCGCCCCGGCGGGGTTTGGGTCAGGTCGTGGACCAGTTTGTCGATGGTGTCGGCCTGGACGCCGGGGATCGCGGCGGCCAGTTCCTGCGCGGCGGAGGCCTGCGGCGCCAACCCGACCACCGTGCCGCCGGTAGACATCCACGCCCGGGCCAGGACCCCCATGACAGTGGTTTTCCCGGTGCCGGCCGGCGCCAACGCCAGTTGCACGAACCGGGCGGTGGTGGCGATGTCGGTGACCAGCGCGGCCTGCGAGGTGTTCAGGGTGCGGCCGGCGTTGTTCGCCGACCATTCCAGCGCGGCGATCTGCACGTCTGCGGCGTCGATGCTGCGGGCCCCCAGCCGGCCCGCGGCGGCCACGATCCGGGCCTCGGCGGCCAGCATGGTCGGTGAGGTGTACAGCTGCCCTTTGGCGATCCGGAAGATCGAGGTTCCGTCGGCGCGGGTTAGCTCCGTCGGGACCTGGCCGGCCACTTCGGTGTCCATCCCAATCGGGACGGAGTGTTCGACCCCGGCGGCGCGGGCGGTGACCGCGGCCGCGAGGTCCTGCAGGAGCGCGGGGTCGACGCCGGTGTAGCGGACCTGCCGGCGGGCTTCGGCGTCGAGGTTCGTTTCCCGCCAGCTGGACCGGGCCTGCGACACCGTGGCCAGCACCCTGGAGGCGAGTTCGGTGATCAGGCTCTGGGTAATCGACTCTGCCGGCGGCCGCCGCGACCCCTGGTCGGTGACCTCGGCGAGCATCTCCCCGAGCTGGCTTTCCCCGCCGAGGAGCTGCACCGCCTCGGTGTGCCACGCCTGCCGCTGCTCACGAAGCGATCGGGGTTCGTGTTTTGCTTCCCGGGTCGAAAGGGTTGCCTGTTGGGACAGTTTGATCATCTCGACGGTGGTCGGGACCCGGCCGTGCTGCGCGATGAACGTGCTGGTCAGGCCGGCGCGGGCGGCGGTGATCGCCGACCGGCGGGTCGACCACCGCCCGTTGAGCCTGCCGTCGACGCCGACGATTTCCCGGACCGGCCGCTTACCCGCCTCAACGGCGCGGTCGGCGAAGACAGCCCCGATCCGCTGGGTGACTTCGGCTTCCAGCGCGGTGTTGTAGAACTCCGAGGCCGCGACGGTGATCCGGTACAGCATCCTGGCGTCCAGGGACAGCCAGTCCCCGCCCAGGGTTTGTACCTTGTTGGAGATCGCGACGTGGGTGTGCAGATCGGGGTCGCCGGCGCGGGAGTCGCGGTGGGTGAACGCCGCCATCACCAACCCGCGGGTGGCGACTTGGCCGACGCTGTGCGTCCCGACCCGGGTGTACCCGGCCTCGGTCTCCAACCACTGCAGCGTTTTGGTGACCGCCGCGTGGTGCGCCGCTTCCAGCTGCTGGGACAGCCCTGCGGGGGCGACCGCCCACAGGGTGGACACCGACTTGACGGGGGAGAACGTCACGTCGTAGCCGGCGACCGCGGAGCGGTCCGGTCGGGACTGCTGCGCGATGAACCCGGACCGTTCGGTGATGCCCGCCGGCGGCCGGCCGTGCAGTTCGGTGAACATCTCATCGGCCAGATCGGAGCGGATCTCCTCCCGGACATCGACCGGGACGACGTCGTCCGGGTCGCCTGCGTGGGCCAGGTTCCAGTCCTGGTATTTGCCGACCAGGCGCTGCCGCCACCGGTTGTCGAGCTCGAATGTCGGGAACGGCCGGCCTAGCTGGACCGCCCGGGACACCGCCCGCAGCCGTTCCCGCCGCTGACCCTTCACCCCCGCGGTGGGTAGGTCGGCGATGGCCTGGGCTTCCAGCCGCTGCGCGTCCGGGTGCAGGCCGGCGCCGAACAGGTTCTTCATCTGCGCCTCGGTCACGGTCGAATCGACGAGGCCCAGCGATTCGAGGCCGCGGCCCATCCACACCCCGGGGGTTTCGCCCTTCGCGGCGTAGTAGTCGCCCAACGAGGAATAGCCGCGTTCGGTGGCATCGGCCGCGGCGACCTGCCGGGTCAGGTAGGTGTAGCCGTCGCCGGCAGTCAACTTGTGCAAGCTCATCACCGACGGCCACAGCCAACCCAAGGTTGGCAGCGCGACCGTCCGGCCTGTGACGCCCAGCGATACGCGCCGCGGCTGGACGTCACATTTGCGGCCATGCTGAGCAGTCTACGATAGGGCGGCCATAGAGCAAAAGGTGTGTGGCAAATCGTCGGTTGAGTCTGACCAGCAGCCTGCGATTGGGGTAGGTCGGCGGGACAGCGTCGGCGGTCGGTCGTACAGTGAGCGAACGCCGGAGGGTATGCGGTGATCGGGAAGGGAGCAGAGAAGTGGGGAAGGTGACGAATGCGGCGCTGGAGGCGGTGGGGAAGGCTCGGGAGCGTCGGTTGGCGTTGGACACCGACCGCAGGGCGCAGGAGGACCGGATCGATCAGGCCACGGCCGAGGTGATCGTCGGCCAGCAGGCGATCGTGGCCGCAACTGCGCAGCAGCGCGCCTCGGTCGCGGCGGCACGCCAGGTGTTCGACGCAGCGGTCGCCGCGGCCGACCAGGCAGCGGCAGCGCGGGTCGGCGCGGCGAAGCAAGAAATCGGCCAGGCGTTGCGGGCGTTGGCGGCGGAAAAGCTGCAAGTCCGGCGCATCGCGGAGCTCACCGAACTACCGGCCCCGGAAGTGCGGCGACTGACCAAACAACCAGTAGCCAAAGACACCACCGCCGCGGCGCCGGCCGTCGCGGTCGCGCCGGTGGCCGCTGCGGCGGCGGCCGGATAAACGGGACAGGGGGGTTTCGAGTTGAGTAAGTCGACGCGGCGCAGCCCTCGACTGAGCAACCTCGACCTGCACAGGTTCCGGGCCAGGGTGCTGCTCACCGACTCCTGTCACATCTGGATGGGGGCGGTCGGATCCGACGGTTACGGCAAGTTCTCGGTCCACAACAAACAGGACGGGGAACGCGTGGTCACCCCACACCACGTCGCGGCCGCGTTGGCGTTCGGGCCGGTACCGCTGGGCTCCACGCTAATGCATGACTGCGAGGTGCGGATCTGCGTCTCCACGACGCCGGGGCATGTGCGGGTCGGCACCCAGAGGGAGAACGTGCGGCAGGCGGTGCGGCGCGGCCGCGCCGCCGGACCCAAACCCGGACTGGTCGATGCGCGGGGCAAGGTCGGCGCGTCCCGTGCGGTGCAGGCCGCGCTGCGCGACTGCCCGGCCGGGGCGTCACCGGCCGAGCTGGCCGTCACACTCGCGCAAGTCCTCGCGGCCGGGGATCCGCTGCGCGGCATCATCGCGATGTTCGACCTGCCGCCGCGGACAGCTATCGCAGTGCTCGAGGACTTCTTCCCGGTCGATCTGTTCGACCTCGCGGCGCGGACCGCGCCGCCACCGGCCCGCCGGGTCCCCTCACTACCGCTGTTCGACCTCGCCTGAACACTCCACGACTAACCCCCCGACGGCTGACACCGGTGCGCACGAAGGGCAGGCCGTGGCGGTCACGGTCGGCCCCTCGCACCCTGCCCGGTAGTGGTCAGATGTTCACCTCCGGTTCGGCGATGTCGTCGGTGGGGGTGGGCGGGTAGGCGCGGTCGATCAGTATCTGGTCGACATCGGCCAGCGGGTAGCCCATCGCGTGCAGGTGCCGCAGGTAGTCGGCACGGCCGGTGTGCACATGGCGGTGCGAGTCACCGGGGAAGTCGGCTCCCTGCGCGGCCACCGCGTGGCACCACAGCAGCACCGGATGCCGAGCCGGCGGGGCGGCGGCGGTCACCTGGCCGGGCGCCGCCCAGCAACTCGGCCAGCAACACCGAATGCAACCCCTCGCTGCATACGGTGTCGGCGCGGCCCCGGTTGACCACCCGCGCCAACGCCCAGCTGCCCCATCGCTCGCGCGGGACTTCACGGTCACACACCGCCGCAAGTACTCGCGGCGGACCTGGCCGGCGGCGTCGCCCTGCTTGCTGCGGGCGATCAGCTCGCGGCGTTCGGCGCGTCGGGCGTCGGCGGCTTCCTGCTCGCGGCGCTCCCGCACGCCCTCACCGTCCTCGTCGTCGTCGTCGTCGTGGTCGTCGGCCGGTTCGGCGGCGGCGCGGTCCCGGTCGCTGTAGTGGTGGGAGGTGTGGCCGTGGGCGGCCAAGTCGGTGCAGATGTACAACTCGCTGACCCCGATGTCGTCGGGTGGTTCGTCGTCGGGGTCGTAGTCGGTGTCGAGCCAAGACGGCGGTGAACGGCTCCCACTGTTCGGTGTCGGCCGGGCTGAGGTGGCCCGTTTGGCGACGGCGGCGTTCTCCTTCGCTGCGATGGTCAACACGGCGGCGACGTGGTCGAACCAGCCGTACCGGGCGGCGTCGACCAGCCGGGCCACCGCGTTCGGTTGGTGTTACCACCCGGCGATGACGGCCAACTGGTGAAGTGTCAGCGGATACATCGATACCTGCGCGGCGGCGTCGGCACTGAGAGTGGCGGCCCGCGTCGGGCCAGGCGACAACGTCGGCCCACACCTGGGCGGTGACCGCGACCGGCCACTGCAGCCGGTACAGCGCGGCCACTTGGGGCGGCACCGGAACGAGCAGCCCGTCCAGGACGGCGTCGGCGTGGGGTGTAGGGATGGGAGGCGGGGCGGCGGCGGGGCCGGGCCGGGAAATCGGTGGCCGGGAAGTGCGGGGCGGTGCTGCGGGTAATGGGTTCGGTGGTCATGGCGGCGCTCTCCTTCGGAACCGGGCTGGGTGAGGCCAGATGGGCCGGTGGCTAGCGGGCGGCGGCGATGTTGTCGAGCTCGGCCGGGGGCATCCCGGAGGCAGCGATGCCGAGCATCAGCTGGGCCAGCCGGTGGTCGGGGTCCAGCCGCAGGGCGCGGTCGATCGCTTCGTTGGACAGGGCCCCGTCGCCGCGGCGGTAGGCCAGCACAGCCAAGGCGGCGCACAGGTCGGCGGCGTGGGGGTCGTTGTCGCGGCTGACCTGGCAGGCGGCGATCAGCGCGGCCACGGCATCGGGGTCGGGCAGCAGCCGGAAGATCAACGCGTCCCGCCCAGCCACCGTTGCCACCTCGGCCAGCAGCGCAGCGTCAGCGGGGGTGGGGACGGCGTGGGGCGGTGCTGCACCGAGCGGGTCAGCTCCGCCCGGTCGGCCAACACGGCGCGGCCGTATCCGGCGTTCGCCGCGATCAGCGCATCCGGCAGCGGCTGCGCGGTGTTGGGCACGGTGATGGTGTCCAGCACCGGCCGAACCTGCCGGAGCCGGGCGGCGATCGCAGCCGCACCGACCGGGTGGGGGTGGTCGGTGTAGAGAATCAGCGCCACCTCGTCGGCGTGCCGCGCGACGATGTCGGCCAGCGCCGACAGCGCGGGCACCGTGATGTGGGCCGCTCCGGTTGGGTCGGTCCGCACCTGCAGGTCGGCGCGGATCACGGGCCCTACCCGGCGGTTCGGGCCGGTCAAACACACAACTGTGAGTGATTCTGCGGGGTGGAATCCGAGGATCGCCGGGACGGCGGCGAGCAACCCGTCGCGGCCGGACAAGGCGACTTCGGCGCGCGGGGCAGGGTTTTCGGAGTGGTTTTCGGGGTGCCTCATGACAACTGCTCTCCTTCTGACAAGGGGGTGGAGTGGGTGGGGCGCCGGAACCTTTGGTCCCGGCCTCGCCGGGTGGGTCAGGAGGGTGAGATCTCCTGACCCACCGCTGGGGCTTAGAGCGCGGCGATCAACTCGAACGCGCGGGTCTTGAGCTGCGCGGTGTGACCGCCGACGGCGACCCGTTCGGCGCGGGCGGTGGCCGCGTCGGCCTTGTCCGCGATCGGGGCGAAGTGGTCCAGGTACTCGGTGATGGCCTGGTATCCGGCCCACCGGGTGCCCCGGATGTTCGCGTTGCTCTCGGCGGCGCCGAACAGTTCCGACAGGACGGCGCTGCGGTGGGCGGTGATGGTCTCCGACCGTTTGCTGTCCGGCGTAGTCGTCCAGATCGTGCCGATCACGGCCCGGAACTGCGCGTCGGTCATCTGCTGCTCGATCAGTTTCTGGGCTTCTGCCTCGAACGCCTCGACGTAACGGAACGTCAACCCCAGGGCGTGGCGGGCCTGCGCGATATTGCCCCTGGCGCCGGAGGTGTGCCGGATCGAAAAGCTGGCCTGCGCCCGGCGCAACGCCAACGACTGGGTGTTGGCGCACACCACCCGAACCGGGGACACAAGCAACCGGAACGCGCTGGTCCCGTCGTGGGAGTTCAGCGCGACCAGGTACAGCTCGACCGGATCGATCCCGCCGATCATCATCGTGGTGGGCATCTTCATCGACAGGAACACGCCGCGGCCGCCGCGCAGGCTCCCGGCCGTCTCGAAATGCGCGCCGGACTCGTCGACCAACGTATTGAGCAGGTCCGCGTGGGCCTCGTTCTGAATCACGGTGTACGCGGGGCCGACCACACCCAGCACGTCGGTGCCGCCGGTCACCGGGTTGGTGCGGACCGTCGCGTACCGATCCGGCACCGACAGCGCCGGGGTGACGCCGTTCTCGTCCAGCACCGGGGTGGTCTGCAACTCGACGGTGCGAACATTCCAGCCGCCCAACTTCGCGCACTGCATCGCCTGCGCCGCGTCGAACCCGGCGGGCAGCACCGTGCCCAGCCGGTGCCAGGCGTGCTCACGTGCGGACACGAACGACGCACTTCCGTCGTTCCAGGTTTCAAGCTGATGTGCCATGACGTTCTCCCTCTGCCTGACCGGACCACCCGGCCTCCTTGGCATATGCCTAGTCTACCTTGGCACATGCCTATTTGGCAAGTGCCAATATTGCGATTATTGTTGGCAGATGCCTACCCTCTCGGTCATGGAGACAATGCTCGGCAACGCCGAACTCGGTCGACTGCTGGCGGTCACCCGACAACGGGTATCCCAGATCGTGTCGAGCCCCGATTTCCCACCCCCACGGCTGACCCTCGCCATGGGCAGCATCTGGGCCCTCGACGACGTCATAGCCTGGGCCGACGCGCGCGGCCGCACCCTCCACCTCGACACGATCACCACCGACGTCAAGGCCAACGGCCACTCGAGCCCACAGAGCAAAAGCGAGTCCTAGTCTTAGGTTTGACCGTTGGGTCGGCCGATGGGTCAGGCGGTGGAGGGCGTTCGGATGGGGTGAGTGGATGGCTGAAGGCCCAGGCCGGGGCCAGTCTGTGGTGGCAGCGCCGGCCGCGGCGGTGAAGGACGGTACTGCTGCGTATCGCGGCCTGCGGGCTGGCTGGGCGGTGTGGGCGCTCTGCGTGGTCGCGACGTTCGGGCGGCCGTTCCTGGACGCTTTGGAGCTGATGGCCGCCCCGGCGGGCACGGCCGGCACCCCGGCCGGCGCCGGCGGTCAGGCGATTTTCGCCGCCGTCGAGTTGGCGCTGGCCGCCGCGGCGTTGACCTGGACTGTGCGGATGACCCGGCTACCGCCGGCCGAAGTTGGGTGGCGGGCGGCCCGGCCGAGCCGGCTGGTTCCCGGCCGCGGGGTCGGCGCCGCCCTGGCCATGGTGTTCATCGTTGCCGCCTCGTTCGCCGTCGTCAGAACCGCGCTGTCGGCGCTGCACGTCACGGCCCGCAGCTACCCGTTCGGTACCGACATCGCCCACCACCCGGCGTTGGCTGCGGCGTTCCTGTTGGGGTCGGTCGGCGCCGGAGTCGGCGAGGAGATCCTGCTGTTCGCCGTGCCGGCCGCACTCGCGCGCCGCGGCCGGGTGGCCACCCGCCGCCATCGTCGCCCTGCCGGAGGGGAGATCGGCGTGGCTGGGCCAGATCTGGGAGCTGAACCCGGCCAG